>CAYXJB010000008.1:0-24634 GCA_964465445.1 uncultured Verrucomicrobiota bacterium | reverse complement strand
AAGCGGGTCGTCAAAAAAATCGTGCCAGAACGGCCGCATCCGCAGCGTGCGCGTCGAGTAGATGCTCACCACACTGGGAGCGACGCGTTTGATCACCGCGGCGTAGCTGGCGCCGCGCGCCTCCCGGTCAATGGGCTTCTCGGAAATGTTGAACCGCGGCGGCGCATCGGCCCGACCGCAGGCGGCAAACGTCCACACCGCCGCACCCAAAACCGCAATCAAGACCAGATTCACCCCGGAAGGTCGTGTTCCGGACATCCTGTTCGAAACCGATGTGTTCATGTGTGTTGCTCGATCTGCCAGACTCAACCCGTACCAAATTCGCCCCTCCCCGGCGACATTGCAATGGACAGAGCCAACCGCCGCACGTTCAACCGAGAACCGCGTCGTCGGGTGCGACGGCCGCGTTGTCGCCGGCCTCAGGCCGCCAGTTCGGCCCGCAGGCGTTCTTCAGCCGCCCGGTTGTCCAGGCCGTAGCGATGTCGCATCACCGCCAGGCCAACCACCGGCGGATAGGCCTGATCGGCTTTCATCCGCGGCTCGACGTACTCGATGACCTCGAAGAGCAGGCGATTGGCGGCCTCGTAACTCAATCCGGTGAGCTTCTGAATGTAGCGCGTCGCCCGGTCAATGAGCTTGAGATTGCTCGGCACGACCCAGATCATGAAATTGCCCATCACCCGGCCCAGACGCACCATCGTGCAGGTCGAAAGCGCATTGAGCAGCATTTTCAAACCCACGCGTGTGACCCCCTCCAACTGCAAATCGGTCTGCGGCACGGCCAGCGGCACCAGCACGCAATCCGCATCCCACCCCGAGACGAACGATTCGATCTCCCGACACGCCGCGGCGCTGCCCACAAAAATCAATCCCCTGGCCGCGCCGGCCCGGCGCGCCGCCTCCAGTTGCGCCCGAAAAAAGCCCGCGCTCGAAAGCAACTGCTCCCGCTCGACCTCGGTGACCAGCGCCACGGCACTGTCTCCCGGGCCCGGCGGCCTGTCCTTCAACCCGTCCAACCCGATCCGAAACCGCATCAGCTCGCGGTAGCCGATCTTGCCCAGCACTTCCATTGTCCGGGCGAACTTGTCCTCGCCCACCAGGCCGCGCACTTCCTCGGCACTCCACTCGACACAACGCGGCCGCCGCCGACAAATCCGTTCCCAGGCGGTCGGCGAATCCGGATACGGCACGTACAGAAACGCCCAGGACTCCGACGCCGTCGTGTCGTCGAACTTGCGAAACGGCGGCGTGCAGTAGGTCGGCGAGCGTTCGGTCGTGTCGGTCAACAGATCAATCGCCACCCGATCGGCAAAATAATTGTTCTTGTGTCCGCTGCGGTACACCGAGACCTCCAGCGCCACGAGCCGGGCCAGCGCCTGGCGCAACGGCGCTGATTCGAGCGTCTGGTGCATCTGTTCAAGCCAGTCGGCGAAACGTCGGGGCAGCTCGACCGCCGCTGCCGCGCCGCTCTGCGGCTCGGCCGCCAGCTCGCGCACCACCAGCTCGAGCATCGTCACCAGCACCGCCAGTTGAATGCTCGTGGCCTGCATCCGGGTCGAACCGGTGATCGCCATCGGGCCGGTGGTCAGGTTGACCTTCTCGATGCGCGGCTCTACGATCACCTCGCGACTGCGCTGCACATGGGTGCGGAGGATCTCGTCGGGGTTGTTGTAAACAAAATACACCTTCGCGCCGACCTCGACCCCTTTCCAGGCCGTGCCGATGACGAACGATGTTTCCCCACCCTCGGTGATCGCGAACACCACGTCGCGCTCGCACACGCCCAGATCCCCCAACTGCTTTTTGCCGAATGCGGTGAAGTCCTCGAATCCTTCCACCGCCTTGATGAGCGCAAAATCACCCCCGGCCATCACCGCAAACGCCCGGTCCTCCCAGTCCCGAATCCGCTCCAGCGCTTCGGCCGACCCGGCCGCCCGCGCGGCCTGCCGCTGCCAGAAATCCCGCCAGATCGAAACCAACTGAATGCTCAGCCGCCCCGTCGAACCGCATCCGGTGAACAACATCCGCCCGCCGCGTCGCAACGCCTCCAGCACCGTCGCCGCCATGCGCCCGATCCGATCCGTCGCGGCGATCTCGCGGTACCTGCGCACCACGTCCGCGTCCACATCGAACAGCCGTTTGAGCCCTTCGGCCAGATCCCGCCGCACCACGTCGCTCAAATCCGCCGTGACCGGATGGGGCGACTCGGTGACCAGCGCGCCGAGTTTGAACTGGTCGGCGATTTTCAAAAACTCCTGCGATCGTTGATCCGATGCTGCACTCATGCGATTGCCCGACGCCGCGGTTCGCGCCGCAGCGCGCCGCAACATGCGTCGGCCCGGGGAGAGACAAAAGCAAAAACCGGTCGTCCGGGGCGGAAATCGCGGCCGGGTCTGCAGGACCGGTGGCTTGTTGCGCAACCGCCCGCCGGCTTTCCCGTGCCCTGCCCGGCGAACGCGTGTTTGTGAACGTGGTCGGCTCGTTGCCTTCGGCGTCGCAGACGAAGCGCGTTCAGCCGGTCGTCGCGGTGCGCAGTCCGAAGCGGTTCAGCACCGTGTGGCGCGCGCCGGTTGGAAACAGCTCGCTGCGGAACAGCAACACCTCGTTCGCCTGCCAGTCGCCGAACCGCTGCGCGGCGGTGGCCTGCAGCCAGCGCTCCAAGCCGGGCAGGTCCGAGTCTGCCAGCCGTTTGATCCGCCCCAGCGTGATGTGCCCCACGAACACGTCCTCGGCCGGCGCCTGCGCCAGATCGCCCACGGCCGCGTTGACGCACCGATGCAGCTCGCTCAACCGACCGGTCGGCTCGCTCACACCCACCCAGGCGACCCGCGGCCGACGCGCATCCGGGAAACAGCCCGCTCCGGCGCATTCGAGGTGCAACGCCCGGACGCCTTCCAGCGCGGCCCGCAGACGCGACGTCAGCTCGGCCAGACGCGCGGTTTGTACCCAGCCCAAGAACCGCAGCGTCAGATGCAACTGTTCCAGTCGCGCCCAACTGACCGTGCTCGACGCCAGTGCGCGTTGGAGTTGAGCCTGCGATCGCGCCAGTTCAGCGCACACGTTGGCCGGCAGCGGCAGTGCTACGAACAATCGCAGCAGAGCCGGCAGCGCGCCGCCGGTTTCCCGCGCCCGAAACGCCTGGCCGCAGTCGGCGTTCAACGAGTTTGCGTCTCCGGTTTCCATTTCAACTCGACGATGACCGGTGCCCATGAGATGTGCTGCAACACCCGTTGCAATCGCGGCGACGCGTCCGGCACCGGCACGCGGCCGGTCTCGCGAATCCGAACCTCGACCTCGCCGGTGCGCTGCTGCAATTCCGGCAGCGCTTCGCCGTAAAACCGATACCGGTCGAAGGGCGTCAGGATCATCCGCACCGGTCCGGCCGCCACCACCGCATCGGCCCGCGACAAGCCGCGGCTGGGCGCGGCCAGCCAGTCCGAATGCACCACGTGCACCTTCCGGTGGCACACCGCCTCGTAAAGATACGCTGCCGAGACAGCCACCGTTTCGCCCGGCGGCGTTTCCTCCAACGCGCGCCGCACCTGTTGCAACGCCCCGGTGTAATTCACATCCGCCGCGCAGATCACGCCCCAGGTGCTCATGCCAAGAGCCCGCACGCTGCTCACCAACGCCAGAGCGATCCACACCGCCGCCCACGTCCGCGAGCCCGAAGCCCGCTCCGTGGCCTGCCCCGTCATGGCCGGGAAAAGTCCCACGACCAGCGGCTGCAAATACCCCGCTGCCAGCACCAGGTTCGGCGTCAAAAACGTCAGCCCGCCGAGCACGATTCCCACCACACCGCCCAGGGCACTCAGACCCACCAACGCCGGAAGCGAACCCATCGCCGCCGCCAGCGTCTCGCGGCGTCGCCAGTACAGCCATCCGAGCGTCAACATCACGACGCCCACGGCCGGCACGGTGCGGCAAACTTTGAGCGCTTCCACCGGCAACGGCACGCGCAATCCGGTCCAGCCGGGCGTTTCGCGGGCGTGTTCGAGAAATCCCTCCCACCAACGCGGCGCGGCCCAATAGATCGCCAGCCCCAGAGCCAAGGGCACGAGCACCGTCGCCATCAGCGGTCCGAAGGCCGGTCGCCGTTTGCGCCAGTACGCCTCGCCCAGCGCCATCAACCACAGGCAACCGACGTACAGCGCGCCCAGTTGAAGACTCGTCGCCAGCGCCAGCACCGCCAAAACCGCCGCCAGCCGGTCTCCGGATGCACCGAGGGCGCGAGACGCCACGACCGGCGCGTGTTCGAGCCGACTCGTGCGCGCCGACACCCAGGCGAGAATCATCGTCATGCCCAGCACATGCGCCAGGCTGTCGGGTCGGTCGTGAAAGGTGTTCACCAACAGGAACAGCGCGGCCAGGTGACAATACCGCGTCGGCACAGCCAAGCGGCGCAGCACGCCATGGAGCGCCAGCGCGTAAAGGGCAAAGAGCACCTGATGCAGGGCCATGGCACTGAGCGCACTGGTGCCGAAGAGCGCCATCCAGCCCAGCAACAGCGCCTGGTACAGCGGCGGATAGGCGGCAAAGACGTCGCCGCCGGCAATCGGAAAAGCCAGCGCCAGCGTCGGATTCCGGTAACCGCCGCTTTCGAGCCAGTTCACGACCGCGCCGTCGTAGAAAAACGAATCGTTGCCGGGCACCGGCTGTTGCGTGGCGGCAAACAGGACCAGTTTCCAGATCAGGACCAGTCCCAAAACACTCGCGGGTCGTTGGAAGAACCGGCGCATCCGCACGGCAGCTTTTCAGAGCGAGCCGACTTGTCAACGCGCCAGCCATCCGACAGGCTGCGGCCATGCCAGGCGCGAGCGAACGCCCACCGGCCGATCCGCTGCCCTTGGCCGTGGACATGGACGGCACGCTGCTGCGTACCGATTTGATGTGGGAACATCTGCTGCAGTTGCTGCGAGATCGGCCGCTGGCGTTGCTGGCCGTCCCGGGCTGGCTGCGACGCGGTCGCGCCTTCTTCAAACAACAACTGGCCGCCCGCACGCAGGTGGATGCCGCCACCCTGCCCTACAACGTCGAATTCCTCGAATGGCTGCGCGAGCAAAAGCGCGCCGGTCGCCGGCTGATCCTCGCCACGGCGTCGGATCGGCGCATGGCCGAGCCGGTGGCGCATCAGCTCGGCCTTTTTGACGAACTGCTGGCCAGCGACGGACAAACCAACCTGCGCGACCGGGCCAAGCGCGAGCTGCTGACACGTCGCTTCGGCGAACGGGGATTCGATTATGCCGGCAACTCGGCGGTGGATTTGGAGGTTTGGGCCGGCGCGCGCCGCGCCATTGTCGTCAATGCCCCGAGGCGGTTGGTGGAGCGGGCGGCGCGCTGCGCCGAGTTGGGGCGGGTGTTCCCGCCCGCGGCTTCGCGGCTCGGTGCGCTGGTGCGCCTGGTGCGTCCGCATCAATGGATCAAGAACCTGCTGGTTTTCGTGCCGCTGGTGACGGCGCACCGGCTGAGCGCCGATGTCTGGCTGGCGGCAGCGGGCGCTGCCGCCGCGCTGTGTCTGTGCGCCTCGGGCGTGTACGTGCTCAACGATCTGCTCGATCTGGAGGCCGATCGCCGGCATCCGAATCGGCGCGAGCGTCCGTTCGCGGCGGGTGAATTGCCGCTGGCCCTTGGACCGGTGCTGACGGCGTTGCTGCTGGCCGGCGGCTTTGCACTGGGCTGGCAATGGGGCGGCTGGTTCGCCGCTCTGCTGGCCGGCTACGTGGCCGCGGCGACCGCCTATTCGCTCTGGTTGAAGCGGCTGGCTCTGGTGGATGTGTTCGTGCTGGCGGGGCTTTACACGTTGCGCCTGGCTGCCGGCCATGTCGTGACCGGCATCGCCTGGTCGGCCTGGTTGCTGGTGTTCGCAATGTTTTTGTTTCTGAGTCTGGCGCTGCTGAAACGGTTTCCCGAGCTGCAACAGTTGCGTCGCAACAATCAAACCCGCACCGCAGGACGCGGCTATTCGGTCGGCGACACCGAACTGATCGCGACGCTGGGACTGATGTGCGGCGCGCTGGCCGTGCTGGTGATGGCGCTTTACGTCAACAGCGAACAGGTGACCCGGCTGTATCGGCATCCGACGCTGCTGCTGGCGGGCTGTCCGTTGCTGCTGTACTGGATCAGCCGGCTGTGGTGGCTGGCGCATCGGGGACGCATGCCCGCCGACCCGGTGCTGTTCGTGCTCAAGGACCCGAGCAGTTATGTCATCGGCGCGCTCATGCTGCTGATTGTCTGGCTTGCCACCTGAAGGTCCGATCCCTGTCGCATGAGCGGCCTGATCCAATGGTGGTTTCATGACGTCACCTCGGCTCTGGCGTGGTCCATTGCACGACCGCACGAACGCGCTCCGGAACTGGGCGCTCCGCACAATGACCTGACGCAATTCCTGCTGGAGCAGCACGCGCGGCTGCCCGATTACCTGCGCGGCCCGATTCGGGCGCTGACGCTGGGCTTCGATTTGATGGGCCTGCTGGCACATGGAGGCCGTTTTCATCGGCAACCGCCGCCGCAGCGCGCGGCGCAAATCGCCGCCTGGCGTACCGGCCCGCTGGCGTTGCAGCGCGACTTCATCCGCTACTGGGAAAGCCTCGCGCTGGTGGCCCTGTACAGTCGGCTCACCGATCCCGGATCGGAAAGCGGCGGCGCGTCGGGCGGACGGTCGGTTCAACAAGTCGCTTCGCCCCGGCCGGCGGAGGAGCTGCGCGCCCGGGTGCTGGTGATCGGCTCCGGGCCGGGCGGCGCGCTGACGGCCTGTTTGCTGGCCGAAGCCGGGCGCGATGTGCTGCTGCTGGAGGAAGGGCCGTGCCTGCCGCTGGATTCTTGCGCGCCCTTTTCGATCCAGGAGCTGGCCCAAAAATACCGCAACGGCGGCCAGACCGTGGCGCTGGGCCGCATGCCCATCGCCTATGCTGAAGGTTGCTGCGTGGGCGGCGGCAGCGAAATCAACAGCGGCCTTTACCACCGCACCCCGCCCGAAATCCTCGAGCAATGGCAGCGCGAGTTTCAGCTCCAGGCCGCCAGTGAAGCGGATTTGCGCCCGCACTTCGAAGCCATCGAACAAGAGCTTTTGCCGCAGACAGAGCCGGGGGCGGTGGTGGCCGCTGGTGCCAAACTACGTGAGGGCGCGGTTCGTCTGGGCTGGAAGGCTGTTTCGGTGCCGCGGTGGGTGCAATTCGAGCCGGCTGCGGAAGCTCCGCGCCTGGCGGTGGGCCGGCGTCGCTCGATGAGTGAGACATTCCTGCCGCGCTTTCTGCGGGCTGGCGGACGGTTGCTGGCTGACACGCGCGTGCTGCGGTTGCGTCGGGACGGTTCGCTATGGCGGGTCGAGGCCGTGCGCTCGGACGGCCGGCGGTTGCGGGCGCTGGCCGAAGTCGTCTTCGTTTGCGCCGGGGCGATTCAAACGCCGGCGTTACTGCGGCGCAGCGGCATCACCGGGAACATCGGCAACAGCCTACAGGTGCATCCGACGGCAAAAATCATCGCCCGGTTTCCCGAAGAGGTGAACATGCCGGGCATGGGCGTGCCGGCCGAACAGGTGCGCGAATTTGCGCCGGGGTTGAGCTTCGGCTGCTCGATCAGTTCGCCGCCGTTTCTGGCGCTGGGGCTGACGGATCACCCGGAGCTGTCGCCCCAGATCCTGCAGTCGTGGCGACGCTGTGCGGTCTATTACGCCATGATCCGACCCGAAGGCCGCGGTCGGGTGCGGTCGCTGCCCGGGTATCGCGATCCGCTGGTGCGCTACGAGTTGACCGAGGCCGACCGGCGGGAATTGGCCGAGGGGCTGCGGCGGCTGGGGCGGCTGCTTTTGGCTGCCGGGGCGACGGAACTGTTCCCGAACCTGGGCGGCGGACCGGTCTGGCGTTCGGAAGCCGATCTGTCGGCCTGGGACGGGCTGCGGGCAAAGGACCGGGCACGGTTGATGACCATCCACCTGTTTGCTTCCTGCCCCTCGGGCGAGGTGCGTCACAAGTGTGCGACCGATTCCTTTGGCCGCGTGCACGGCGTGCCGAATCTGTGGATCAATGACGCGAGTCTGTTGCCCGGCGCACCGGGCGTGAATCCGCAAGGCACGATCATGGCGCTGGCGCGTCGCAATGTGTGCGCGTTTCTGGAGAGCGACCGATGAATCCCCCCGGCACAGCGCACGTGTTGGTAACCGGAGCGACCGGCTGGCTGGGATCGCGGCTGATCGAAGCGCTCAGCGTTGGCCTGCCGGAGGCGCGGGCAGCCGAACTGTTGCCCGGCGCCGGCCCGGTTCGCGCCCTGGTGCAACCGGGTCAGGACGCGGCGGGCTTGCGCCGGTTGGCGGAGCGCGTCGAGGTGGTTTGGGGCGATGCGCGGCGGCCGGAGGACTGCACTCGATTTTGCGCCGGCGCAGCGGGAGCAATTCTGTTTCACACCGCCGGGGTGATTCATCCGCGCCGGCTGCGTGAGTTTTACGAGGTCAACACGCAGGGAACGGTCAATGTGCTGGAGGCGGCGATCGCCGCCGGGCTGCGCCGCGTGGTGGTCGTTTCCTCAAATTCGCCCTGCGGGTGCAACCCGCATCCGGACCATCTGTTCGACGAACGTTCGCCCTACCGGCCCTGGCTGCACTATGGCCGCTCGAAGATGCTCATGGAGCAGGCGGTCCGGGCGCGCTCCGGGCGCATCGAGACGGTGCTGATCCGCGCGCCGTGGTTTTACGGGCCGAATCAGCCGGAGCGCCAGACGCTGTTTTTCCGCATGATTCGCCGCGGCAGGGTGCCGGTGGTCGGTCGGGGCGAAAATCTGCGCTCGATGGCCTACGTGGACAATCTGTGCCACGGGCTGTTGCTGGCGGCGACGCACCCGCGCGCAGCCGGCGGTTTGTACTGGATGGCCGACCGCCGGCCCTATCGAATGAACGAAATCATCGAGACGATCGAACGGCTGATGGAAACCGAGTTCGGCCTGCGCTGCGCGCATCGGCGCGTGCGGCTGCCGGGCTGGGTGAGCCGGCTGGCCTGGTTGGTGGACGCGACGCTCCAAGCGGTCGGATTGTACAGCGCGAAAATTCACGTTCTGGCCGAGATGAACCGGACGATCGCCTGTTCGATCGGGCGCGCCCGGGCCGAACTGGGTTACGATCCGACCATCGAGCTGGAGGAGGGCATGCGACGCTCGATCCGCTGGTGCATCGAGCGCGGCCTGCCGTTGTGAATCATGAGCGTTGAAACACGCGCCTTTCTGCGGTCCGGCATAAACGGTCCGGCCGCGGGCGCTCGGTCCGGCGACGCGGTTTGTCGCCGAGGCACGGCGCGGGCGGTGCGCGACGTTTGAATCCGATCCCGGATGAAACATCTGGTCACAGGCGGTTCTGGATTTCTGGGTAATCTCATCGCCCGTCGTCTGCACGCGCGTGGTGAATCGGTGCGCATTCTCGACGTGTGGGACGATCCCACGCGGCCGCCGGAGATCGAGTTTGTGCGATGCGACATTCGGGACGCCGCCGGCGTGTTGCGCGCGATGGAAGGGGTGGCCGTGGTGCACCACAACGTGGCGCTGGTGCCGCTGACCAAGGCCGGACGCGAGTTCTGGTCGGTCAATGTCGAGGGTGCGCGAATCGCCACCGAGGCCGCCGTGCGCGCCGGGGTGCAATGTTTCATTCACATGAGCTCCAGCGCCGTGTTCGGCGTGCCGCAACAGTGTCCGATCACCGAGCAGACGCCGTGTCGGCCCGTCGAACCCTACGGCCGTGCAAAGCTGGCCGGCGAGCTGGCCGTGCGCGAGGTGTGTGCGCGGGCGGGCCTGCCGCTGATCGTCATCCGGCCGCGCACGATCCTGGGAGCGGGGCGACTGGGGATTTTTCAAATTCTGTTCGAGTGGATCGCCGAAGGACGGCGGATTTATGTGATCGGGGATGGCAATCAGCGGTTTCAATTCGTGCACGCCCACGACCTGATGGATGCCTATCTGCTGGCGATGGACGCGGGCCGGCCGGGCATCTACAACGTGGGCACGGACCGGTTCGGCACCTTGCGCGAGGCGATCGAGGGCGTGATTGCTCATGCGCGGTCGGCTTCGCGGGTGGTGGGTTTGCCGGCCGGACCGACGATCGCCGCGCTGCGGCTGTTGGACTGGTTGCGGCTCAGTCCGCTGGCCCCGTGGCACTACCTGACCTACCACAAGCCGTTCTATTTCGACGTCGCGCCGCTGCTGGCGCTGGGCTGGAGGCCGCGCTACTCGAACGATGAAATGTTTCGTGAGAGCTACGACTGGTTCATCGCCAACCGCCAACAGCTCGCCGCCTCCGCCCTCGGTTCACCGCATCGCAGCGCGGTGAGACAGCGGCTGTTGCGCTGGCTGAAGAAACTCTCCTGAGCGCGCCGGACGCCGACCCGGGTGCGCAGCGGCGATTCACCGACCGGTGCGCCGATCGCGACCGCAAGCGGGGCGCTTCAACGCAGTGACAGCAGTCGGATGACGTCTTCGCCCGCGATCTCCACCAGCACGGCATCGGGTCGGATTTCGACGCAGGTGAGCACCAATTGCCCGCCGCGGATCGGCACTTCGGCGGTCTCGCCCTCGATGAAGGTGCGGTGGTTGATGACGACCGAGGGACGGTTCTGGGCCAGTGTGAGCCCGTTGATGCTCAGGCGCTCGTCGCCGGGAACGATGCGCTTGCACGGCGGCGGAGGCCACTCGCCCCGGAGAAATTGGGCGGCGCGTTGCTGCGCCTCGATCACTTGAGCCGGCTCGAGCCGCGGCGCCAGCTTATCGAGGTCCGTTGCAAATTCCGGTGCCAGCGCCGCACTCAGACGCAGCCAGGCGTAGGCCTCGACGAGGTTGGTTTTGACGCCCAGGCCGTGCCGATACAGCTCGGCCATCTGGCGGCAGGCGGCCGGGTGACGATTCGTCGCCGCCCAAAAAATCCAGCGCACACCTTCAGGCACATCGGCACTCACACTCTGAGCCGGCGTCTGGCCCGCCGCGCCGCGAAGCAACAGCTGGCCAACCTGATAAACACCCTCCTGCGAACCGGCGCTGGCAGCCTGCCGGAACCAGACAAGTCCTTCAGCAGGACGCCCCGCTTCGCAGGCATTGTGCCCGGCAGCCAGCAGCGGATCAATGTCTCGGCTCGCAGAGCCCGACGGCGCAGCCGTGGCCGGGCCGGCAGCGGTCTTGCCGCGGCCGCTCTGGCGCTCGGGCCGCGTCGCCGGGTTCGTTCCCGCCCCGGCCGCCGGAATGGCCACAGCCAGGGCCAGCGCAATCCCACAGAGTTGGCACGGACGCATCCTCATGGGCGCGAGGCGTTGGCGGTGGGAACGGCAGCCCGCTCACGGATGGTTTTCGCCGAATCGGCAGATGCGTTCGGGAAGAATGCTCGAAGCGGTTGCCAGTCCACTTCCCCTTCAGGCCGAACCAGGGTTTCCGGGCCGATCCGACCGGATTCGCTCCACTGCAACAACATAGCCCAGGGAAGCGGGCCTTCGATTTTGCCCTCTGCGAGCACCTGGAATTTCGTCGCGCTATATTTCGGTGCAGGCGGCGAGGGCTTGGGCGCCGGGCCGGCCCGAGCGACGACTTCGGGCTTGCGCAGGTGATACCACGTTGCACCGGCGGTCAGCAGCAGGGCCGCACCCAGCAACGCAAGCAGCGTGGCCACCGGCACGGTGCGACGCATCGGCGGCGGCACCGGATTCAGAAAGGCCCGCGCGCGCTTCAATGTCTGGTGCAGATCCTCGTCGGTGATCTCGGTTCGCACTGCATAGCAGTAACGACGTCGGCCGCGACTGCCCAGGCGCAGCACCTCGGTGCCCTTCGCCGTCCAGATCCGCTTCCAGGGCAGATGATGGATGTTGGCCCGAACGTCCGGAGCGCAACTGCCGCTGGTGGCCAGGATGGTGTACATCCAACAGGTTTTGTCGTCCTGCGCATAGACCCGACCCTGTACGACCGACTCGACGATGGCGCTGTCGCATTTGTCGAGCATGTCCAGTTGCGCATAGAGGGCGTGGAGACTTTCGCGGTTGTCATCCAGCGGAAGCTCGAATTCGTGCGTGTCGCCGTTGACATAAATGCAGAAGACCCGCAAGGCGTCCTCGGTCGCGTCGGTGAAAATCGCACCGACCAACTTGGGATTGATCTCCAGTCCCCGCAGCAGTGTTTTGTGCATGCTCGTTTTGGTTCGGTCGCTAGACCCCTTGAGCGCCGGCAACCGGCCGAATGCGGTCGCCGCCCTTTCCACGGAGCGCCCGTCTGTCGCCCCGGCCTGCACCGCCGCGCCCTTGCGTCCCCACCCCCTAACAGTCCTTTTCGCAGGGCGCGGCGGTCGGCTGATTTCTCAATTCCCAATCAATACAGTCGCAGAGTTGATGCCAGCAGTTCTGCGGTGCGGCCTTGTTCAACCATGGCTCATTTTCCGCGGAAAACGCACCGGCGATTCGCCCCGGCTCGATTCGCTCCCGGCAAGAACTGCCCCCTGTATCGCAAGGCACCTGCAAAATTTGCCGAGACATCAACACCGCACCGGGGCCGATTCGCCACAACGATGCTGCGCGCCGGGAAAAGAAATCTTCGCCTGCTGGACTCCGGCATGGCGGGAGGCCGGTTCAAACCCGACGCGCAGCCCATCGGCACGGTTGAGCGTGGCAAAAGTGGGCGCGTTCGATCCACACGCCGGTTGCGCCGGGCTAGGCAAAATCCCACATGTTCATGTGGGTATGCGGGCGAGTGCAGGACTGATAAGTGTGGTATCGCACAGTCGCCGCTGGCTTCCGCTAGCCAGAAGCCCGGCGCTGGCGAACGTCGGGCCACCCTTGGGTGGCTGTCGTGAGCCGGTGAACGCGGCAATTCCAAGGCGACGCACAGAGAGGCACGAGGAGGCGCGCGGGGTAGGGCACAGCCCTGCGCGCCTTTATTTTTTCCAGATTCAAACCCGGGATTTCTTCCTCCAGACCTCCGGCAGGGTTGGACCGCGGCGTAGGGGGCTGCTGCGCGGGACGCGCTCGTCTTGTCAGGGCTGGCGTTTATGTTTAGCGTGCCGGTGTGATCCACGACGCGGCCCTGGACGAGTTGTTGCAGAAGGTTTGGGACGGACATCGGATCGGTCCGGAGGAGGCGCTGCGGCTGTATCGTTTGCCGCTCGAAGAGCTGGGGGCGCTGGCCGACCGCCGCCGCCAGCTTGCCAAGGCCGCTGCCTACGGCGGGCGCGGCAACGAGATCGTCACCTACAACATTGATCGCAACATCAACTACACCAACATCTGCAACGTTTACTGCAAATTCTGCGCGTTCTACCGGACCGAAAACGATCCGGATGCCTACGTGATCAGTTTCGACGAGCTGGATCGGAAGATCGAAGAAACGCTGGCCTTGGGCGGCACGCAGATTCTCATGCAGGGCGGCCATCATCCCCGGCTGAGCAAGCAGTGGTATCTGGACCTCCTGGCGCACATCAAGGAGCGCTTCCCGCAGATCAACATCCACGGATTCAGCCCGAGCGAGTTCGTCCATTTCCGCAACGTGTTCAACGAGCCGCTCGAAACCATCATCGCCGAGTTCAAGGCGGCCGGGCTGGGTTCAATCCCCGGCGGGGGCGGGGAAATCCTGGTGGACCGCGTTCGCAAGCGCGTCTCGCCGCTCAAGGCCATGAGCGACGAATGGCTCGAAGTGATGGATGTAACGCACCGGCTGGGGTTGTACTCCAGCGCCACGATGATGTTCGGCCACGTCGAGACGATCGAGGATCGCATCGAGCACCTGGAGCGGTTGCGCCGCCAGCAGGATCGCTCGCTGCAACGCCGGCGTTCGGATCCGAACGCGGGCTGTTTTACCGCATTCATCTGCTGGACGTTCCAGGCCGAGAACACCCGATTGCGCGCTCCGACCGTCGGTGCGCACGAGTACCTCCGCACCCAGGCGCTGAGCCGTATTTACTTGGACAACATCGAGAATGTCCAAAGCTCCTGGGTCACCCAGGGACCGGAAATCGGCCAGATCGCCCTCAAATTCGGGGCCAATGATCTGGGCAGCATCATGATCGAGGAAAACGTCGTCTCGCAGGCCGGCACGACCTTCCGCATGAGCGTGGCCGACATGCACCGGCTCATCCGGGATCTGGGCTACGAGCCGCGCCAGCGTGACAACTGGTATCGGCTTGTCAACTAGCCTTGCGCCCTTTGGCCCGCGCGGTGCGGGGCGACGAACCCCGAGCCCTCCGGAGCAACCCCGACCGCCCGCGCGCGGCGAGCGCTTCACCAGCGGGCAGCGGGTGAGCCGAGGCGCCCGGGCCGGTTTTCTTTTGCGCAGACGGCTCCCACCCGTAAGAATTCAGGCGCATGACATCGTCCGAAATCCGACAGTCGTTTCTGGATTTTTTCAGGTCGAAAGGGCACACGATCGTGCCCTCATCGAGTCTGTTGCCGGATTCGCCCGGGCTGTTGTTCACCAACGCGGGCATGAACCAGTTCGTGCCGATTTTTCTGAACCAGCGTAAACCCGACGTGAGTCGCTGGCCCGGGGCGTTGCCGGGCATGGACACCCGCGCAGCCGACACCCAAAAATGCATTCGCGCCGGCGGCAAGCACAACGACCTCGAAGACGTGGGGCTCGACACCTATCATCACACGTTCTTCGAGATGCTGGGTAACTGGTCGTTCGGCGATTACTTCAAAAAAGAGGCCATCGAATGGGCCTGGGAACTGCTGGTCGGGCGCTGGCAGTTCCCGCCGCATCGGCTCTATGCCACCGTCTATCAACCCGACCCCGGCGATCCGTCCGAGCTGGACCGGGAAGCCCTCGAACACTGGCGGCGGATTTTTACCGACGCCGGGCTCGATCCGCACGTCCACATCCGCACCGGCGGACGCAAGGACAACTTCTGGATGATGGGCGACACCGGCCCGTGCGGTCCGTGCAGCGAGATCCATGTGGACCTGACGCCGGAGGGCGACAGCGCCGGCGCACTGGTCAATGCCGGCGACCCGCGCTGCATCGAAATCTGGAATCTGGTCTTCATCCAGTTCAACGCCAACCCCGACGGCACCTTCAGTCCCCTGCCCGCCCGCCATGTGGACACGGGCATGGGTTTTGAACGCGTCACCGGCATTCTCCAGGGCACAAAACAGTTCCGCGATTTCCGCCACGCGCGCATCTCCAATTACGAGACCGACATCTTTCGACCGCTCTTTGACGCGCTGGAACAGCTCAGCGGCCGCCGCTACGGCTCGACCCTGCCGGTGCGCGACCGTCCGCTGGCCGAGCAGGGCGCGCAGGTGGCGCTGGATGTGGCCTTTCGCGTCATTGCCGACCACATCCGCGCCCTAGGCTTTGCGATTGCCGACGGGATTTTGCCCTCCAACGAGGGTCGCGGCTACGTGCTGCGGCGGATTCTGCGCCGGGCCGTGCGATACGGGCGCACGCTGGGTTTTCACGAACCGTTCTTTTACAAGCTGGTCGAGGTCCTGGCCCGGACAATGGGCGAGGTGTTTCCCGAAATCCGGCGCCGACGGGAATTCGTCCAGGACGTCATCCACCGCGAAGAGGAAGCGTTCAACCGCACGCTGGATCGGGGGATTGAACTGTTCGAGAAATTCGTTAGCGCATCGCGCCAGTCCGCCGACCGCTCCCGAACACTCCCGGGCGAGTTCGCCTTTCAGCTCTACGACACCTACGGTTTTCCGCTGGACCTGACCGAGTTGATGGCGCGCGAACGCGGCCTGTCGGTGGACGTCGAGGGCTTCCAGAAACTCATGGAGCAGCAGCGCGCCCGGGCCCGCGCGGCACAGAAAAAGGAAATCATCACCGTGTCGCAGCTCGATTCGGTGGCGCCCACCCGTTTCGTCGGCTACGAGCAGCTCGAAACCCGCGCCCGGGTGCAGCAGGTTGTGCCGGTTCGCGACCGGCTCGCGGTGGTGTTGGACACCAGTCCCTGCTACGCCGAGATGGGCGGTCAGGTCGGCGACACCGGCACGCTGAGCCATGGCGAGCGGCTCTGGCGCATCACCGACACACAAAAAAGCGGCCATGCCTGGCTGCATTTCATCGAGCCGGCGGGACCGTCGGCCTCCGGCCCCGGGGCGCCTCCGCCCGAACCCGGGTCGGAAGTGTTCCTGAGCGTGGACCGGCCGCGGCGCGAGGCCGTCCAGCGCCACCACACCGTCACGCACCTGTTCCACTGGGCGCTGCACGAGGTTGTCAGCCCCGAGGCAACCCAGAAAGGCTCGTACGTCGGTCCGGACAAATTGACCTTTGACTTCAACAGCGCACCGCTCACGCCCCGGCAACTGGCCGACATCGAAAAGCTCGTCAACGAGCGCATCCTGGAAAACGCCCCGGTCAGTTGGACCGAAGTGCCCTACGCCGAAGTCCGCTCACGCCGGGATGTGATGCAGTTTTTCGGCGAGAAATACGGTGAGACGGTCCGCGTGGTGCAGATCGGCGGGCATCCCGGCGCGCTGGACGGTTTCTCGATGGAGTTGTGCGGCGGCACACACACGCGCGCCACGGGCGAAATCGGCCTCTTCCGCATCATCGCCGAGAGCGCCGTCGCCGGGGGCGTGCGGCGCGTGGAAGCCGTGGCCGGGCTGGCGGCGCTGGAGCTGACCCGTCGCGAACGCGAATTGCTCCGCACCGTGGCCGGTCGGCTCAACGCCCCGGTGCACGAGCTGGAAAAGAAGATCGAATCGCTGCTGGCGCAGCAAAAAGAACTCGAACGGCAGGCGCGCCTGGCCCTTCAGCGCAACGCCTCCAATGCCGCCAGCGAGCTGCTCAAGACCGCGCTCACGGTCAACGGCGTGCCGCTGATCGCTCACAACCTGGGCGATGCCGATGCGGATTTTTTGCTCGCCACTGCCGAGGCGCTCCAGGGTCGGTTCAAGGGCGTTGTGGTGCTGGGCGGCGGCCGGCCCGAGGCCGTGACGCTACTGGCCAGCGTCTCGCCCGAATTCACCGCTCGCATCCACGCCGGCCGGCTCATCCAACACATCGCTCCGATCATCAGCGGCAAGGGCGGCGGGCGGGCAGATTTTGCCCGGGGCGGCGGCCGGGACGCGGCGCGGCTGGAGGAAGCGCTGGCAAAAGCGCGCGACTGGATCGCTCAGCAGTGAGTCGTTCTCACCGGCAGGCCACGCCAAAACGATCGGCTCATTCCGCGCTCGACGGCCCAGCGAATGCCGTGCCGGAAATGCGATCGCACGCCGCAAACGTTTTGACGCTGCGCGGTCGCTTCACTAACGTGGCCGCGCGATGAGCCTGCCATTGGCCGACGTGTTGTTCTACGTGTTCGCGGCGCTGACGCTGGCGTGCGGCGCGCTGGTCGTGGCCAATCCCTTCAGCCGCAATCCGGTGACCAGCGCAATGTTTCTGGTGCTGACGATCGTGGGGCTGGCCGGGCTGTTTGTGTTGCTGCATGCGTTTTTCCTGGCGGCTGTGCAGGTGCTCGTTTACGCGGGCGCGGTGATGGTCCTGTTTCTGTTCGTAATCATGCTGCTCGATCTCAAGGAAGAGGAGCGCCGGCGGATTCGGGCCTTCGGGTTTGCTGCGGGGCTGGTTTCGGGCATTGCAATGCTGGCCATTTTTTTGCGGGCGCTGATGGCGACGCATCCGGGCCGTGATCTGCCGCCGCCGAGCGTCGAGGGCACGACCGCGCCGCTGGGCAAGCTGCTCTTTACCCAGTACCTGCTCCCGTTCGAAATCGTCTCGGTGCTGTTGCTGGTGGCGATTGTCGGGGTGATTCTGCTGAGCAAGAAGGACCTGCAATGAAACGCTGCGAGCGAACCCCCTGGCCGGCGCGGCGACGGGACTCACCGGCCGGCGGCTGCGGGCTGTCCGAACGAACGGATCGGTGGCGGGCTCGTTGGGGGTGGCGGAGCAGCGGTGCTGTGTCATGAGTGTGGGCCTGGAACATTACCTGGTGGTCAGCGCGGTCCTGTTCGCGCTGGGACTCTTTGGCGTCATCGCCCGGCGCAATCTGCTGATTCTGTACATGTCGCTGGAGCTGATGCTCAACGCGGCGAACCTGGCGCTGGTGGCCTTCTCGCGGTTCAACCAGAACCTTCAGGGTCAGGTGATGGTGTTTTTCATCATCACCGTTGCGGCGGCTGAGGTCGCGGTGGGCCTGGCGCTGATCGTGGCGCTCTACCGCAAGCGCCGCACCGCGCATGTCGAGGAGTTGACGTCGCTCAAGCTCTGAGCGGCCCGAGGGCCGCTGGCGCGCCGCCGGCCGGATCAATTCACCGGTCCGGGCGGCATCGGTCGCTGGAACACCGGCACATCCAGCTCGGCGGGATTGGCCAGACCGGTTTTGACCTTCAAATGCACCTCCTGGCCCTGTGGCAGGACAAACTCCGGTGGAAAGGTCAGCATCACCGTGGCAAAGCGGCCCGGCTCGACCTCGTTGATCCGGACGTCCACCCCGGGGGCGTTGATGGCCGGATCGGAGAGCTTGAAGGGCATCGCGCCGTTGTTCCGCACGTAAATGACCGGGCGCATCTGATTGGTGTTGGGCGGTGGCAGGATGATGTTGGGCGGAGTCACCGCCAGCGTGGGCACGAGGATGGCCGCGCAGTTGATGCTCAACGACGGCGCGTTGGTCGAGGAGGTTTTGAGCGTGATCACCCCGCCGGTGTTCGGCCCGGGCAGAGGCGGCACGGGCCGGATGCGCACTTCGAACTCCTTGCCGGGCTGATTGGTCGTGATGGTCGCGGCAAAGAACGGATTGTTGCATTCGGCCGAAAAGACCTCCAGCGGCGTCTCCTCGTGGCTGATTACCCGCACGGTGCTGGTCGCATTGGAAACCGATTCGGCGGTGACGTTGAAGACCGCGAACTGCGGCGTCACCTCGATCGGCTTCCAGAGCGTGCCCCGGATCTGGAGCATCACCGTCGGGCGGGTCGGATCGTTGCAGGCGACGGTGATGGTTTTGGCCACCGGCCCGGGCGGTGCCACGCCGTTGAACAGGATCGGAATCACGCCCGTGCCGCCGGGCGGCACTTCGCGCGTCCAGTTGCCCGTGGTGGTGCAGCCGCAGCCCGGATGCACGCTGTTGATTTGCAGCACCGCCCCGCCGCTGTTGGTGAAGACAAACTCGCACGACACCGGCTCGCCGACTTTGCGCCGCCCGAAATCGTGGACCGTCGTGGCGAATTCGATCTTCGGCACCGCCAGCGCGTTGGTGGCGGGTACGGGCGCCGCCAGAGGCGCTGGAACGACCGGCCCGGCCGGCGGGATTTCGACTGCCTGTGAGGAAAGAAGCATGCCGGCGCCAAGCCGGACGCCCAGCACCCAAAAGATCGTCAACTTCAACGTTCGTTTCATGCTCGCTCCGCCAATGTCCCGCTGGAACACCCTGGCGACTCCGACGCCCCTCAAATCCAACCATCCGGCTCGTCGGCTGTCAACGGCTTCGCGCCCGACGCCGCGCACCGGAACGCGCAGCAGCGAGCCGGGTCGGGCCGGTTTCCGTGTTGAATCATCCGCTCGCGCACTCCATGCTCCGGGCCGTGAGTCATCTGGCGCGAGCCCGCAGGGTGTTCGATATCGAACTGGCCGCGCTCAAGCACGTGCGTCGCCAGTTGGACGCGACGTTCGACCGCGCGGTGGACCTGATTGTCCAGACGCTGACCCGCCGCGGCAAAATCCTGGTCTGCGGCATCGGCAAATCCGGCACCATCGGCCGCAAGATCGCCGCCACGCTCACCAGCACCGGCGCGCCCAGCGTGGTTCTCGACAGCGTGGATGCGGTGCACGGCGATCTGGGTCTGATCCAGGACGGCGACGTGGTGCTGGCGTTGAGTTATTCGGGCGAGTCCGACGAGCTGGTCAACCTGCTGCCGGCGCTCAAACGGTTCGACGTGCGCCTGATCGCCGTCACCGGCGCGCCCAAATCATCCCTGGCCCGGCACAGCGACGTGGTGCTGAGTGTGCGCGTGCCGCGCGAGGCCTGCCCCTTCAATCTCGCACCCACCGCCAGCACCACCGCGATGCTGGTGATGGGCGACGCGCTGGCCATGGCCGTGCTGCAGGCGCGCGGGTTCACGCAAAAGGACTTCGCCCGATTGCATCCGGCCGGCGCGATCGGTCGCACGATGTTGCTGCGGGTGCGCGACATCATGCGCACGGGCGCGCGCAACGCGGTGGCCGAGCAATCCCTCACGGTGCGGGACGCGTTGCTGGTCATGACGCGCGCCCGATCCGGCAGTCTGAGCGTGGTCAATGCCCGCGGCAAACTCGTGGGCGTGTTCACCGACGGCGATTTTCGCCGGCACATTTCCCGGGACGAACAGTTGTTGAGCCGGCCGCTGCGCAGCGTCATGACGCGCCACCCGGTGTGCATTCGGGACACGGCCCTGGCGGTCGAAGCGCTGAAAGTCTTCAACGAGCGCAACATTGACGATCTGATCGTCGTCAACGCCCGGGGCGAGCCGGTCGGGCTGGTGGATTCGCAGGACCTGCCCAAACTCAAAATCATGTAACCGCTCTCAAAATCGCCCAACCGCGCCCGTGCCATGAATCGCCCTGTTGTCCGGCATCGTTCCGCCCTCCCGATCCTCCAACCTCTGCTGCGACGGCTGGCCGGCCCGGGTCTGCTGGCCGTTGCGCTGCTGACACCCATGACCACCCGCGCTCAAAGCACCAACACGCCCCTGCCCGCTTCGACGTTCAAGTTCCGGATCAGCCGCACCGTCGAGATGCCGTACCTGTACCACCTGCCGCCGGATTACGCGCCGCGCGGCAACCGACGCTGGCCGCTGTTGCTTTTTTTGCACGGCGCGGGTGAACGTGGCACAAACGTTCAGCGCGTGGCGATTCACGGCCCGCTCAAGCTCGTGCGCCAGGGACGAGCGTTTCCGTTCATCATCGTGGCCCCGCTCTGTCCGGAAGGCCGTCGCTGGGAAACCGAAACCCTCTCGCACTTTCTGGATGCAACCCTGAAGAAGTTCGCCGCCGACCCGCGCCGCGTCTATCTGACCGGCCTGAGCATGGGCGGCTACGGCACCTGGGCACTGGGGCTGGCGCAACCGGAGCGCTTTGCCGCCATCGCGCCGATTTGCGGCGGGGGCATGATCATTGACGTGCTGCTGGCCGGGCGCGGCAGGGCCACGGCGCTGCGGACACTGCCGGTCTGGGCGTTTCACGGCGCCAAGGACAACGTCGTGCCGCTGGAGGAATCCGAACGCATGGTCAACGCCCTGCGCAAACTCGGCGCCAAAGAAGTCAAATTCACCGTCTATCCCGACGCCGGGCACGATGCCTGGACCGAGACCTACAACAATCCGGAATTTTACGACTGGCTGCTTCGCCATTCGCGCTGAATCGGACCGGCTCGAGCACAGACGCGGCCCGTGCTGAAGGATTCCAATCGCCCGGCGGGCCGGGGCCGGGCGACTCGGACGATGGCGTTTGCGGCACCGAAGCGCACCGGAAAGATTGACGCGGCCACGGGCTTCGACACCATCGGCAGGTCGCGATGGCCGGGGTTATGACGGGTCAGAGCTTGCCACGCATCTCAGAATGTCCTTTCCGGGACGCTCGCCAAGGCCCGCTGCTGTGGCTGCTGGTCGCGGTGTTGTTGACGAGAACTCTTCCTGCATGCGCCCACACCCTGCCTGTGAGTTACCTGCTGTTGGTCGCTGACGCGGACTACGTGCATCTGGAGCTGACGTTCAACCCGTTCGAACTGCCGGAGTTTGTCGAAGCGGACACCAATCGCAACCGGCGGCTCGACGCTGCGGAACTGCAAGCCCGGGCCGAAGCCTTGAGCCGCACGATCCTTCAGCATCTGAGCCTGCGCGTGGGCGAGCGCGACGTCCCGGCCGAATCCGCCGGCCTGAGCGCTGATCCCAACAGCCACCACGTCACATTCCGCGCTCATTACCGCATCTCGACGGCCGGCGCGGTGATTTCCATTCAATCCCGCCTGCCGGAGATGTTCAGTTCGGCGCACCTGACGCAGGTCAAATGCCTGCGCGAGGGCCGGGCGGCGTTTGCGCAGTTGGATACACGCTCACCCGCGGCAAGTTTCCCGGCCCCGCAGCCTGTGCAGGAGCGCAAACGCTCCCGCCGTTCCAACGTCCCAACCACATCCCCGCCATGAACCGGACCTGCTCCGACCGCTTCGCATTGTTGGTCATCGCGCTGTGCATTGTGTGGGCGAGGCCGCCGGCCGCGCCGGGAGGCGATGCGGATTCCGGAACGACGCTCTGGCGGTTGGGCACGCCCGACGGACTTTCGGTGGAATTTGCTGTGGGCGAGCGTGCCTCGCTGCGGTTCGTGCTCGGTGAGGGTGTTCCGAGTCGCGACTTTGCCGGCGAGCAGGCCGGTTCGGTGGGCTGGGATGGCCGGGTGCAGGAGCATCCCTACGCGATCGTGTTCGACCTGCCCCAAGCGCCCACCGACCGTTGCGAACTGGTGCTGGACCTGATCTTTCACATCGGCGCGCCCCAGGAACTCAAGATCGCCCTCAACGGGCGGACGGGCATTGTGCCGATCCGGCCCGTGGCCATGCGCCCGGTCTGGGGCGAACAGGGCAACGAGATGTTGCTGGCACGCCAGCGATTGATCGTTCCCCTGGAGGCGGACTGGCTGCAATTGCGCAGCAATCACATCACGCTCACGCCGCTGGGCATGGGCCGGATGGCCTACGACGCGATCGAGTTGCGACGTGCCGTGGAGACGGGCGCACACGGGTTGGAGTTCGAGCCGACGATTTTCTACCGCAAACGCGCCGGACGGCTGGTCGAGTTGTGCGAGGTGCGCGTGCCCTTCCGGGAGCGATTCGAGCGCGGCGAGGTCCGGGTGAAGTTGGGCGGGCGGACTTACACGGCGGTCTTCACCAACGGCGTGTACGACTTCGGGGTGTGGACGGGCACGCTCGAAATCCCGGCCGCTGCCGTTCAGGGCCGGGCGGAGATCGAGGTGGCACTCGACCAACGCCTGCAACGCGCTCGGGCTGATGCGCGAGCAGCGCGACAATGGAAACTCTTCGTCTGCCCCAAGGTGCACAACGACGTCGGCTACACCGACCTGCAGCCGCACGTCAACGAGTTGGACACGCGCAACACCGATCAGGTGCTGGCAATTCTGCGGCGGTTTGCATTCTACCGGTTCAACTTCGAGACGGCCTGGTTGGTGGACAATTACCTGGATTGCCGGACCGACCCCTGGCGGAGGGAATTTCTGAGCCGGTTGCGCCAGGGGCGTCTGGCGATCAACGCCTTTTACCTCAATCTGATGACAGGTCTGTGCACGGGCGAGGAGTTGTATCGGGCAATGTATTTTACCCACCGGCTGCACCGGACCGAGGGCGGCAACTTTGATTTCGCGTGCATCACCGATGCGCCGTCGCATTCGTGGTTTTTGCCGACCTTGCTGCGGGATGTGGGCGTGAAAGGGTTTGCCAACGGCGCCAATCAAACCCGCGCACCGATCCTGTTCCACAGCACGCTCAACGAGGACTCGCCCTTCTGGTGGGAGGGCATCAACGGCGAGCGGGTGCTGATGTGGTATGCGCGCAGTTACGTGCAGCTCAAACGGCTCGTCGGACCGGGCTGGGGGCGCGACATCTCCAGCGTGGCGTACCTGCGGCGCAGCGTGCCGCAATTCCTGGCCCGGTACGAGCGCGACCGCTACGCGCCCGACGCGGTGATGATCTACGGCGCGTACGTGGACAACGCGGCGATCCCCGAAACCGGCGAGGCCGAAACCATCGCCGCGTGGAATCGCGAATTCGAATTCCCCAAACTGCTCGTCGCCACCGACGGCGATTACTACCGCTACATCGAGGCGCATTTCGCCGACCGGTTACCGGTGTATCGGGGCGATTGCGGCGCGTACTGGGAGGACGGCGCGGCGTCCACCGCCCGGGCCACGGCGCTCAACCGCCAGACCCAGCGGCTGTTGCCCGCGGCCGAAACCGCCGCCGCGCTGGCGAGCCTGTTCGAGCCGCGCCAGCGTTCCCCCCTCGCCGATTTTCAGGCGGCCTGGCGGAACGTCATGTTCTACAACGAACACACCTGGGGCGCGCACAACAGCATTTCACAGCCCGGGCGCGAGTTCGTCGAACGGCAGTGGGAAATCAAGGAAAGCTACGCCACCCGGGCGAATCTCGACGCCCGCAATCTGCTGGCCCGCGCCCACAACCGACTCGCGCAAAACATCGCCGTGGACGGCAGCAGCCTCATCGCCTTCAACTGGCAGAACCGCCCCCGCACCGCGCCGCTGGAAGTCGAGCTGGGCAACGGCGAACAACTCGTGGACCTGCGCACCGGCCGGCCCGTGCCCGTCGAGGTCGAAACCGCTCGGGACGGCTGGCGCAAGGTGCGGTTCATGGCCACCGACGTGCCACCGCTCGGCTACAAGGTCTATGCGATCCGGCCCGACCGGGCCGCGGCGCATCGGCCTGCCGAACCCCTGTCCGGCCCGAGCATGGAAAACGCCTTCTATCGGCTGGTGGTGGACGAACACACCGGCGCGCTCAAGAGCCTCTACGACAAAATCGCCCGACGCGAGTTGCTCGATCCGCAAGCGCCTTACGGCCTGAACGCGTATCTTTACGTCAGCGGCGGTGAAGGTTCGCAAATTCTCAACTGCAACTTCGGCACGCCGCCGGCCCGGCTCGAAATCAGCACGCCCGAGGCGGGCCGGATCGTCGAGCACGTGCGCACGCCGCTGG
>CAYXJB010000007.1:0-32380 GCA_964465445.1 uncultured Verrucomicrobiota bacterium | reverse complement strand
CGGGCTGACGTTTTACGCACACGACGATGCCGCAGCCCGTGCCGGAGCCCGGGCGGCGTTCGCCCGGATCGCCGCGCTGGAAAACATCATGAGCGACTACGATCCGGACAGCGAACTGATGCGGCTGTGCCAGGCGGCGCCGGGCCGCCCGGTGCGCGTGAGCGCCGAGCTGTTCGAGGTGCTACAACGCGCCCAGAAGCTTGCCGCGGCCACCGACGGCGCGTTTGACATCACCATCGGACCGCTGGCGCGACTGTGGCGGCGGGCGCGCCGCACCGGTGAATTGCCCCCGCCCGAAGCGCTGGCCCGCGCCCGTGAGTCCGTTGGCTGGCAAAAGGTGCGGCTCGATCCGCGCGCCCGGACGGTGACGTTGCTGGCGGCGCGCATGCAATTGGACCTGGGCGGCATCGGCAAAGGGTACGCCGCGGATGCGGCTCTGGCCGAGCTCAAGCGGCGCGGCATCACGCGCGCTTTGGTGGCCGCCGGAGGCGACATTGCCACGGGCCAACCGCCGCCGGGCAGAGCCGGCTGGCGCATCAGTATCGCCGCGCCACCCGCCGAACCGACCGCTGCACCAATGAGCGCGTCGCCCCGCACGATCGCTCGACCCAATCGCATTCCGCCGTTGCTGCTGTGCAACGCGGCGGTTTCGACCTCGGGCGATGCCGAGCAGTTCGTCGAGATTGGCGGACGGCGCTATTCGCACATCCTCGATCCGCGCACCGGGCTGGGCCTGACCGAGCGGGTTCAGGTGACGATCGTGGCGCGGTGCGCGACCGATTCGGACAGCGTCGCCACGGCGGTGAGCGTGCTGGGGGCCGAGCGGGGTTTGGCGTTTGTGGAGCAGCGGCGTGATCTGGCGGAGGTGCTCTACCGGTGGACCGAAGAGGGGATCGAAGTGCTGGAATCGCGACGCTTCCGAAACATTCCCCGGGCGATGGAAGAGGACCGCTGAGGGGCGTATCAGCCCGGGAAGCGCTCTGCCGGTTCGGCCTGATTGTTCAGAGACGCCGGCCGGTCAGCCGTTCGTAGGCTTCGACGTATTTGGCGCTGGTTTTGGCGACGACCTCCGGCGGGAGCGCCGGCCCCGGCGGGGTCTTGTCCCAGTCGAGCGTTTCGAGCCAGTCCCGAACATATTGCTTGTCGAAGCTCGGCTGGCTGCGTCCGGGCGCGTACTGGTCGGCGGGCCAGAACCGGGATGAATCAGGCGTGAGGACCTCGTCAATGAGAATGAGCCGGTCCTGGTCCAGGCCGAACTCGAATTTGGTGTCGGCGATGATGATGCCGCGCTGTCGGGCGTAATCGCGGGCGGCGTCGTAAATTTGAAGGCTCAGATCGCGCACGCGGCTGGCCAGCGACTCGCCGATCAGACGCGCAGCCTGCTCGAAGGAAATGTTTTCGTCGTGACCGGTCTCGGCCTTGGTGGCGGGGGTGAAAATCGGCTGGGGCAACTCGGCCGACTCCTGCAGGCCGGCGGGCAGGCGGACGCCGCAGACGGTCTGGGAGCGCTGATATTCCTTCCAGCCGCTGCCGGCCAGGTAGCCGCGCACGACGCATTCGATGGGCAGCGGTCGGGCTTTTTTGACGATCATGCTCCGGCGGGCCAGTTGCTCGGCGAAGGGCTGCAGGCGCGGCGGCAGGGTATCATCGGCCCGCGCCAGCAGATGATTCGGCACCAGCTCCGCGAACCGCTCGAACCAGAAGAACGAAAGCTGCGTGAGCACCTCGCCCTTGCGGGGAATGCCGTTGGGCAACACCACATCGAACGCCGAAATGCGATCGGTGGCGACCATCAACAGCCGGTCGCCCAGATCGAAGATTTCGCGGACCTTGCCGCGCTTGATTTTGGGCACACCGGGCAGGTCCAACGCCAGGACCGTCGCGTGGTTCGCGTTCGCCATGCGGCGAAGTATGTGGACCGGACCCGGCGAATCAATTCGAAACCCGGTTCAAGTGTGCTGAGCAACCGCTCCGGATTGCGGCTCTGGGCCGTCGAGCCGCACTGCGGGCGCTTGAACCGGGCAGCAGTTTGCGGTTCAATGCGCAGGGCATGAGCGAGACCCATCCGCTGACCACGACGGCGTTTGAATTGCCCGGCTATCGTGTGGTCAAATCGCTGGGCGTGGTCCGCGGCGTGGTCGTGCGCTCGCGCTCGCTGATCGGCAACATTGGCGCCGGCCTCCAGGCGCTGGTGGGCGGCAACATCTCGCTCTTCACCGAGTTGTGCGAGCGGGCACGGGCCGAGGCCTTCAGCCAGATGCTCGCCCATGCCGGGGAGCTGGGCGCCAACGCGGTCATCGGCGTGCGGTACGACGCGACCGAGATTGCTGCCGGGATCACCGAGGTGATTTGTTACGGCACCGCGGTGGTGGTCGAACCGGATCGGACGGGTGGATGAATGTTTGCAGGGGCGCGGGCGGCGGATGCAGCCGGGGCGTCGGGTTCGAGCGGACGCACGAATCAGTCACAACGAAGTTATGGCAGGCCACAGCAAATGGGCAAAGGTGCGCCATTTCAAGGGCGCGATTGACGCCAAGCGGGGCAAGATTTTCTCCAAACTGGCGCGCGAGATCATGATCGCCGTCAAACAGGGCGGCGGGGGCGATCCGGACATGAATCCGCGTCTGCGCATGGTGCTGCTCAAATGCCGCACGGCCAACATGCCCAAGGAAAACATCGAACGGGCCATCCGCAAGGGCCTGGGCGAGGACGGCGGCAGCAATTACGAAGAGTTGACCTACGAAGTGTTCGCCCCCGGCGGGGTGGGGTTGCTGGTCGAGGTCAACACCGACAACCGCAATCGCACCGCCGCCGAAATCCGCAGCCTGGTCACCCGCGCCGGCGGCACGATGGCCACGCCCGGCTCGGTCCGCCGACTCTTCCACCGCAAGGGTCAGATCATCATTGCCCGCGACGCCGCCCAGGAAGACACGCTCATGGAACTGGCCCTTGAAGCCGGCGCCGAGGATTTCAAGACCGACGCCAACGGATTCGAAATCATCACCGATCCGGCGCATTTCGAGGCGGTGCACAAGCAGCTCGAAGCCCGCGGCATCCGCTGCGAGGCCGCCGAGGTGGCGGAACTGCCCGTGACGACCGTGCCGGTGACCAACGCCGAGACGGCCGCCGCGGTCAACCGGCTCATCGAAGCGCTCGAAGAGCATGACGATGTGAAAGAGGTCTTCACCAACGCCGACCTGCCCGAATGAGCGCCCCCGCCTCCAGTCTCGAGCCGCCTCGCCGGCGCGCCCCGGCGGCATGAAAGCGCTCCGGGACGACACCGGCTTTGCCCGGCTGCTGAGCTGGTTGGCCGGGGCGGTGTGCCGGCGACCGGGCTGGTTTGTCTGGCCGCAGGTGCTGTTGGTGGGCTTGAGCCTCTTCTACACGCTCAGCGAATTGCAGTTCGACACCAGCCGGAACAACCTGGTCGGCGCCAACAAGAAGTATCACCAGAACTTTCTCCGGTTCAAAAAAGAGTTTCCCACCCAGGACGATTTGGTTGTCGTTGTCGAAAGCGAGGACCCGGAGAAGAACCGCCAGTTCATCGAACGGCTGGGCGCGCGGATCGAAGCGGCGCGGGTGCGCGTGCCGGCCCCGGACGGCTCCGGCCGGACGATCGAGACGAACCTTTTCAATCACATCTTTTACAAGGGCGATCTGAAGCTGCTCGGCTCCAGAGCGCTGCTGTTCGTTTCGGAGGAGGAGCTGGCCCAGTTGCGCGATCAATTGCACGATTACCGACCGTTTCTGGACGAGTTCGCCCGCACGACCAACCTGGTCTCGCTCTTCGAGATGATCAACCGGCAGTTCCGTCAGGCCGGTTCGCAGACGCAGGCTCAGAACGAACAATTGGTGCGCATGATTCCGCCGCTGGAGCGCATTGTGACCCAGGCCACCGCCAGCCTGCGCCGCAGCGGCGTGCCGCCCTCACCGGGCGTCTTTGCGCTCTTTGGTGATGGCGAGACGGCGGCCCAGAGCATTTATCTGACCTTCGGCGGCGGGCGCATCTGGATCGCCACCGCCCAGGCGCTGAGCGAGGAACTCAACGGCGAGGCGGTCGAGCGGATGCGACAGTTGGTGGCCCAAACGCGCGCCGAAGTCCCGGGCTTGAACGTGGGATTGACCGGCGAACCGGTGCTGGAGCGCGACGAAATGCGCCAGTCCCAAAAGGACACCGCGCTGGCCAGCGTGGTGGCCCTGGCGCTGACGGCGTTGATTTTCATCTACGGTTACCAGGAAACCGGCCGGCCGCTCAAAGCCACACTCTGCCTGGTGGTGGGGCTGGCCTACACGCTGGGCTTTGGCACCCTGACGGTCGGACATCTGAACCTGTTGACGATCACCTTTGTGCCGATTCTCATCGGGCTGGGGATTGATTTTGGCGTGCATCTGGTCACCCGCTATGAAGAGGAGCTGCGGCACGGCCTTGCCGAGACCGAGGCCCTGCGCCGCGCGATGGTCTTTACCGGACAGGGCATTTTCACGGGCGCGTTCACCACCGCGGGTGCGTTCCTGGCGATGACGCTCACCGACTTCAAGGGAATTCAGGAAATGGGCCTGATCTGCGGAGCGGGTTTGCTGATTTGTCTGATACCGATGCTCACGCTGCTGCCGGTGCTGCTGCTGCGCGGCCGGCAAAACGTGCTCGACCATCAGTTGGCTCTGCGGCCCGATCCACGCGCCCGGATCGAGCAGTTGTGGCTGCGGCGGCCGCGTACGGTTTTCGGGCTGACGGTGGCGCTGTGCGGGCTGGCGCTGGTGTCGGCACGCCGGGTGCATTTCGATTACAACCTTTTGAACATGCAAAGCGAGGGCCTGGCGGCGGTGGTCTTCGAGGAAAAGCTCATCCAGGCCGCCGCCTCCGGGCCGGCGGGCGCGACCAACGGCAGTGGCCGTTCGGTCTTGTTCGCTGCGGTGATTACCGATTCGCTCCAGCAGGCGCTGGCGGTCGAAGAACGTGTCCGTTCGCTGCCCAGCGTCGGCGAGGTGGATTCGCTGGCGCGCTATCTGACCGAAAACCAGGAGCAAAAGCTGCGGCTGATCGGCCAGATCAAAGCAACCCTCGGCTCGCCGCATTTTGCGCCGGCGGACACCGGCCCGGTGGACATCCCCGAACTGAGCCGCACGCTCTGGTCGCTCAATGGATACGTGGGTTTGGCGCGGGAGGAGGCGCGAGCCGAAGCGCCCGAGGTGGCGGCGCAACTCGACGCGTTGCATCGGGCCGTCGAAGAGTTGCGGGTGGAACTCTTCGCGGGCAAACCGCGCGAGCAGGCCGAGCGCGGGGCGCGGTTGCGCAGCTATCAGCAGGCGCTGTTTGCCGATTTTCGCGAGACCTTCACCGCCCTGCAGCAACAGGATGATCGGGAACGGTTGCGGATCGAGGATTTGCCGCCGGCCCTGCGGGATCGGTTCATCGGTGTGACGGGCAAGTTCCTCGTGCAGGTCTATCCGCGCCACAACGTCTGGGAACGCGCCAATCAGATCGAGTTCATCGGCCAGTTGCGTCAGGCGCTCGATCCCCACAACACCGGCTCACCGGTGATCACCGGCACGCCGGTCCAGTTGCTCGAATACACCACGCTGCTCAAACGCAGTTATGAGGAGGCGGCGCTCTATGCGCTGGGGGCGGTGGCGCTGCTGGTGCTGGTACATTTTCAAAGCGTGCCGGCCGTGCTGCTGGCGCTCTGTCCGGTGGCCGTCGGCTCGCTCTGGCTGGTGGGGTTGATGGGCTGGCGCGGGATTCCGTTCAACCCGGCCAACATCATGACGCTGCCGCTGGTCGTGGGCATCGGGGTAACTAACGGGATTCATATCCTCAACCGCTTCGCCGAGGAACGCTCGCCGGGCATTCTGGCCCGCAGCACCGGCAAGGCCGTGCTGGTGTCGGGACTGACCACGATTGCGGGATTCGGCAGCCTGGTGCTGGCGCAGCATCGCGGCATCGCCAGCCTGGGATTCGTCATGGGCGTGGGCGTGGCCACCTGCATGATCGCCGGTTTGACCTTTTTGCCGGCGTTGCTGGCGTGGGTGCATCGGGACACAAAACAACCCAGTGCCGACAATGCACGATCGACACTGGGTCGGGAGGAACCGAGGTAACGACCCAAAAACTCAAGGCCTAACCTCAAGTCTACTGATACCATAGCGCGCTTGTCGCCCCGGTCAATCCCAAAGTTGAACTGCCCCAACGCTCGGCCGCCCGCTTTCAGGGCGCAGTGTCCTGCGGCAGCGCAAACGCCAGCCGCGTGCGGCTGCCGGTCTGAAGATTGCGGATCTCCATCTCCTGCAAGAGCCATTGGCCGTTGGCTTTCTTGAAGCTTCGGGGCGCGAATTCCTTGAGCTTGCGGTCTCGCGCGTCGAACCCCTCGGCCTGGACGATGCCGCCGGTTTCCCGATCAATCCAACTGAGCACGCGCACATAACCCTCCGCAGCCGGATCGGCGCAGCGGCTTTCCAGCACCACACAGGCCCGGCTGCGTTTCAACTCGTGGCGCAGCACCTTTTGCTCCGGCCAGTGAAGAAACTCCAGTCCCAGGTCCGCGATCCAAAAATCCGAATCGGCAAAGGGCTTCATCAACGCGTCCGGCCCCAGGGTTTGACGCTTGATCGTGTCCCTGTTGCGTCGTTCCAGTTGGTAGGTGTTGGGCGCGTCGGCCTGGTGCCGAACAATCAGACGCTCGACGACGCTGGCGTCGGCAGGGGGTGGTGTTGAACCGCTGGCGGGCGCGGGCGGGGCTGTGCCGGCTCGAGGCGGCAGGTTGGTCGAAAGCGCTTCATAAATGCTCAGCCAATGGCTGGTTTCCACAATCACGCTGCAGCGCACCGGCACGACGGCGCGCAGACGGCGACCTTCCCAGATCCGGAGCCATCCCGTCTGAACGATGTTCTCGGCAGGTCGCGCACCGATCAGTTCCCGAACCAGAGCCCGGGCTTGTTGGATCGCGTCCGGATCGGACGAGCCTTGGAGGAGCGCCGGGTGCGCGTTACGAGCCGCTGCCAGTGCAACCGCGCCGGCTGCGGCGCAGAGCGCGCCCAGAGCAAGCGAACTCAGACGCACCCGCCCACCCCGGCGGCGGACGTTCGGGGCCGGAGCGGGCTGGCGCGGGTTCATTTGGAGTTCAACGCCAGGCGCAGCGCGTGCGGGATGTCCCGAACAAAATGCGCCTTCAGCCGTTTGCGCACTTCGGCCGGTACGTCGAACCAGTCGGGTTTGTTGGCCTCCGGCAGCACGACGTGTTTGAGCCCGTAGCGGGCAGCGGCCAGGATTTTTTCCTTCATGCCGCCGATGCGCAGGATGCGTCCCCGGAGACTGATCTCGCCGGTGAGCGCCAGCTCCGAACGCACGCGGCGGCGCGCTAGCAACGAGGCGATGGCCGCCACAATGACGATGCCGGCACTGGGACCGTCTTTGGGCGTGGCGCCGGAGGGCACGTGGATGTGCAGGTCGTGCCGGCTGTAGTCGGAAAAGTCCAGTCCCAGAGCGTCGGCCTGGCTGCGCAGGTAGCTGACGGCTGTCTGGGCGCTTTCTTTCATAACGTCGCCCAGCGAGCCGGTCAGCAACAACTGGCCCTTGCCGGGCATGCGGGTGACCTCGACCTGCAGCACTTCGCCGCCGGTGGGTGTCCACGCCAGCCCGGTGGCGATGCCGTATTCGGTGATCTGGACGGCGGCTTGCGAGGCGAAGGGCGGATGGCCGAGCTGGGCTTTGAGTTGCTCGGGCCCGATGCGAATGGGCCGGGGCTGGCCGTCGCGCGAGACGATGCGGCGGACGGCTTTGCGCGCCAGGGCGGCGATTTCGCGCTCCAGTTGGCGCACGCCGGCTTCGCGGGTGTAGTCCTGGATCAGGCGACGCAACGTGCCGTCGGGCAGAATCACTTCGCGTCGGCTCAGGCCGTGTTCACGCAACTGGCGCGGCAGCAGAAACCGTTTGGCGATCTGGAGCTTTTCCGAATCGGTGTAGCTGGGCAGTTCGATGACTTCGAGCCGGTCGCGCAGCGCCGGGTGGATCGGATCGAGCCAGTTGGCGGTGGTGATGAACAACACGCGCGAGAGGTCGAAGGGCAGTTCCAGGTAATGGTCGCTGAAGGCGTGGTTCTGCTCCGGATCGAGCACTTCGAGCAACGCCGCCGCCGGATCGCCGCGGAAATCGGACCCGACCTTGTCGAGTTCATCGAGCATGAACACCGGATTACGGCTCTCGACGCGTCGCAGGGTTTGGATGATTCGTCCGGGCAACGCGCCCACGTAGGTGCGGCGATGCCCGCGGATCTCGGCTTCATCCCGCATGCCGCCGAGCGAGATGCGGGCGAACTTGCGTCCCAGCGCCCGGGCGATGCTTCTGCCCAGGGAGGTCTTGCCCACGCCCGGCGGCCCGACCAGGCACAGGATCGGGCCTTTGAGCGATTTGCGCCGTTGGATGACGGCCAAAAACTCCAGCAGCCGGTCCTTGACGCGGGTCAGGCCGAAATGCTCCTGGTCGAGCACGCGCGCGGCTTCGTCGAGGTCCATTCGATCCTCGGTTTCTTTTTCCCAGGGCACGGCCAGAATCCATTCCAGATAATTGCGCGAGACGGCGTATTCGGCGGCGGCCGGCGGGGTTTGTTGCAGTCGCTCCAGCTCGGCCAGCGCGGTTTTGCGGGCTTCCGCCGGCATGGGCGTCGAGAGAATGCGTTCGCGCAGGCTCTTGATTTCGCCGGCGTTGGGTTCGGATTCGCCCAGTTCGCGCTGGATGGCGCGGAGCTGTTCGCGGAGGAAGAAATCGCGCTGGGTTTTGGCGATCGAGGAAGCGACGTCGCTCTGGATTTTGGAGCTGAGTGCGAGCACCTCGTGCTCGCGGTTGAGCAGCGGCAGCAGCGTGGCCAGGCGTTCCCGGACCGAGACGGTTTCGAGCAGTTTCTGGCGATCTTCGAGGCTCAGGTTGAGATTCGCCGCCACCAGATCGGCAAAGTGGCCCGGATCCTCGATGTTGAGGGCGGCGATTTTGACGTGCTCCGAGAGCGTGGGCGAGAGCTTGATGATTTCCTGAAACTGATGCTGCGCGTGGCGCATCATGGCGGCCACCTCGATCGAGTCCTCCTTCAGATCGCGCAGCAGCTCGTAGCGCGCCACCAGGTACGGCGCCGTGGCGGTGTATTCGAGAATGCGGATGCGCCAGAGTCCCTCGACCAGAATGCGCGCGGTTTGGTCGGGGAACTTCACCATCTTGGCCAGCCGCACGATGCAGCCGATCGAGTACAAATCCTCGGGCATCGGATCGGCCAGCTCGGGTCGGCGTTGGAGCACCACGCCCAAAAACCGGTCGCCGGCCACCACATCGTCAATGAGCCTGACGCTCGAACCGGTTTCCACGAGCAGCGGCACGACATTGCCCGGGAACAACACCACGTCGGCCAGACCCAAAATCGGCACGGTCTCCGGCAGCGCACGCGCCGAGATGCGCGTCGAGGCGTCCGCGACGCCCGAACTGCCCAGGATGCTGATGAACTCTGTGTCCGGCGACGTCATGACTGCATGGTTCTTCCACAGGTTAGATGCCGCCGGCGCCGGGAAAGTTCAGGGGATTCAATCCCCCGGGGCGACAGAGACCCGGGTCGTCTGGGAATGCGATTCGGCGCGGGGCACGTCAATCCGCAGGAAACCGTTCAAATACGCCGCCTTGGCGCGACTCAGGTCATAACCGGGCGGCAGCTCCAGCTCGCTCTCGAAGGGCCCGTAATTGATCTCCATAACCAGGAAATGGCATTTGGGCGCACGACAGCCGTCGGGCCGATTGCCGCTGATTTTGATTCGGTTCCCCTCGACGGTGATCTCGAGGTTTTCGCTGCGCATGCCCGCCAGCTCGACCTTGATCACCAGCCCGCTGTCGGTCGCGTACACGTCGGTATTGGGTACCCAGTGTCCGTTGGATGAACCTTCCCGGCCGCTGACCGCTGAAGCCCGGTTCACGAACAACGCCGAAGAACTGATCCTGGTCACAGCCATGTCGTCGCCAGCATATCTCGCCTGCAACCCATTTGCAAGTTCGCTTTTGGGAACTCGATCCCGGCGCTGCCCGGATCGCCGCGGCGGCCCGGAACGGCGATCCCGAGCGGATCGAATTGGCTTTTGCGCACCCGGTGAACGGGCAAATTGATCGCGCACAACTCGCGCACCAATGCAATTCGGCATGCATCCCTCGTTCGGCGGATGCCGACACGTGTTGCGGCGCCACGCCACCGGCTGGCCGGCGTGGGCGGCGGCCCTGGTTGCCGCGCTGATCTGCTGCGCCGGCTCGGACGCATGGGCGCAAGCCGCATCGTCCGAAGACGGGCCGGCACGATGGGCTGCGCAGGCGATGGAGCGTCTGGCGGAAGCCCGAAGGCGGTTCGAGGCCTCGCCCACGAATCCGACCACGGCCTGGGAATTTGCGCGTGCGACATTCGACCGGGCCGAATTTGCAACCAACCAGAGTGAGCGCGCCGCGCTGGCGTCGGAGGGCGTCGCCGCGGCACGTCAGGCGCTGGCCCGCGATTCCAATTGCGCTCCGGCTTTTTACTACCTGGGCATGAATCTGGGGCAACTGGCCCGGACCAAAACGCTCGGCGCGTTGCGGCTGGTCGCCGAGATGGAACGCGCCTTCAAGCAGGCCCGCTCGCTGGACGCCCGCTTCGATTTCGCCGGGCCGGATCGGAATCTGGGTTTGCTCTATCTTCAAGCGCCGGTCATCGGCAGCATCGGCGACCGGCAAAAAGCGCGCCAGCATCTCCAGCGCGCCGTCGAACTGGCGCCCGAATATCCCGAAAACCACCTCAACCTCGCCGAAGCCTGCTGCCGGTGGCGCGATTGGTCCGGCGCGTTGCGTGCATTCACGGCTCTGGACGAGATTTGGCCGGCCGCGCGTCAGCGATTCGACGGACCGGCCTGGGAGGCAAGCTGGGCGGACTGGTCGGCGCGGCGCAAGCGCCTGGAGCAGCAACTCGAGGCGGCCCTGGGCCCGCACCGTTCGACGCCGAGACGCTGATGCCTCGAGAAAGGATTAATCCAGCTAGTGTTCTTTGATTGTCAGCTGTGAGGCAAAAGATTAAGGCTCACCCAAACCACCACGGATGGATGAGCCCGTTCATGAGACGGTCCGTTACTCCGTCTGCGTTTCTGCCACCGCCCCGCTATCCGGTGGCTTCCAGAACGTCCATGACCTGGAGCGTGCCATCTTGGAAGCCACCCGCGCTGCGGGCATGAACTCCACAACCACAAATGCAAGTTGCTCTGTCCCCGCTGCCATTACTTCATGAGTTGTTCGGACTTCGATTGATTCGGCGCTTGCCGCGGCGAAGCTGCCGCATTTAGTCGGGCAATTTTTCCACGCGCAAATCGTCGTAGCGAATCGGCGTACCCGAGAAGGGGCTTCCCAGGACCGACGCCCTGCCCGGCGGGGGCGCTTCGCGCTCCTCGAAGCTGACCATCCACGTTTTGGGTTCGGCGCTGCCGGCCGGCCAGGCTTTGCCTTCGACACGCCAGGTGTCGCCAGCGACTTTTCGCACCTGCAGGCGCAGCCACGTCCAGGTCTGGCTTTTCCACTCGAAGGGCGCGCTGGCCCTGAGTTCCTGATCCTTGAGCAGCTCGATGGCGTTTTTGGCCGGCGCGATCTGGAGTTTGAACCCGCCGATGCCGCACAAGCCGACGCCGAAGACCGGCGCGCGGCGTCCCCGGGCCGTGCCGAACACGCGCGCCGCCACCGCCACGTTTTCACTCTCCGCCGGACCGAACTGCACCGCAAAACTGTCCAGCGGCGCGCCGGGCAGTTCCAGAAAACGATTCGTTTCATCGGCGCGCACGGCGAAGTTGCCGTCCAAAACCAGAAAATCCTCCGGCACGCTGCCCGGTTGAGCGCGCTCGAAATCATTCGAATAGACCAGCGACTGGCCGGACGCGCGCCCGAGCGCACCGCCGCACAGAACCGCCAGGAGCAGCAACCGTCGCAATGTCGGGATCGGCCCGGTTTTCATCATGTTCGGAACGTTATTCGTTACGCAGCGCATCGAGCAAATTACCGCGCAAAGCCAGGCGCGTGGCCGCCCAGGTCCACGCCAGTCCGTTGGCCCACACGCCGGCGAGCGTCAGCGTCAGCGTGTTCCAGGGCAGGGGCGAGGCCGAAGCCGCCGCTGCGGGTAGAACGGCGATGGCGGCTGTGCCCATGCCCAGGAGCAGCCCGAGCGTCAGCAACGCGCCGTTTTCAAACAACAGCAACTGCTCGATCTCGCGTCGGCGGAAGCCCACCGCCAGCAGCAGCGCCAGCTCGCCGCGGCGCTCCAGCGCGTTGCGCAGCACCACGATGCCCAGCCCGGCACTGCCCAGCAACAGCCCCAGGCCGCCCAGCACCTGGAAGGTGCTCAGGTAGGTGTTCTGCACCGCGTAGAATCGCGCCAGTCGTTCCGCGGCCGGCTCCAGCTCCAGGCCCGCGTCTTCCAGTGCCCGCGAGAGCACGGCCGAGACCGCAGCCACGCGATTCGACGGCGCATCAATCAGGAACATTCGATATCCGGTCTGACCGGGAAAGCGCTTCAGAAACTCCGCCTCGTCAATGATCAACTGGCCCTGCAGGATCGAGTTGGCCACCGCGCCGACCAGCCGCACCTGGAACGGTCGGCCACGCTCATCCACGTAATCGAGCGTGTCGCCCACCTTCTTGCCCATCGCCCAGCGGATCGAGTTGGCATCGCCGATTGCGGGTACTGCATGCTGATCCGACCGGTCCGACTTCTCCCACTGATCCCCTTCTATCCCGCCGCGCAGCCCCTCCCAGCCTGCGCCCTGTGCGCAAGTAAACCGCCCCTCCAGCAGCTCCGGCCTCACGCCCAGCAGCCGCGGCCGTTGCGCCCGGTTGAGATTCAGGCAACTGGCCTCGTCACCTTCCTGCACGCGCAACGGTAAAAACCGCACTCCTTCCAGCTCGCGTTCGGGCAGCGCGAAAAAGTCCCGACCCGATTGCGCATTCAGGTCGTGAACCACCGGCAGGGCAGTCTCTCCAACCAGCGCAAAGCCGCCCGTGCCAGAGGTTTTCTCCCACGGATTGCTATTGGCATCCAGCCGGAACACGGCAACCGACACGATCAGAAACACGCCGCAGGCGAGCATGCCCACGGTCGCGACACTGCGGGAACGACGGCGTCGGCAGCCGCGAATACCCAATCTTGCCAGGCTCAGCGCCGGCTGCTCGCCGCCATGCGCCGGGCCGCCGTCCGGGTTGGAAGGCGCGACCGGGGTGCTTTCCGCCAGCGCGGCGTTGGTGAAGCTGATTCCGGCCACCAGCAGCAATGCGCCGGCACTGAAAAATGCACTCACATTGGCCATCTCTCCGGTCGCCAGCGCCCAGCCGGCTGTCCCGGCACCGAGCACAAACGCGATCAGAGCCACCGCACGCCAGGCCCCGCGCCTCCCGCGAGATTTCCGCGACCCGGGCGTTTCCGCGTCCGGCGTTTCGGACGCTTCTTCGCCGGTCGTTTCGCCCGACAAGAGCGCACGCACCGGCAGCCGCATCCATCGGCGCAGCCCCAGGCGAATCGTCAAAACGGCCACGGCCGCGCCGGCGAGCAAACCGAACGCGAGGCTTTGGGCGGTCAGATGAAAGTTGAGCTTCGCCCCGGCCACGGCGCCGCGCCAGACGGTGTTGAGTCCGTGCAACATGATCCGGGCGTAGCCCAGACCCCCCAGCACGCCGAGCAATCCGCCCAGCCACGCCAGCGCCGCGCCCTCGCCCAACAGCAGCGCGCGCACCTGTTTGGGCTCGAAACCCAGCGCCAGCAACGTGCCGAGTTCGGCCGAGCGTTGCTCCAGACCGAACTGGAACAGCAGGGCCATCAACAACAGCGCCGCGGCGATCAAAAACAGACTCAACCCCAGAAACAGGCCGCCGAAATCCTGCGCCTGTTCGGCCGATCGGAGCGCCTGTTGGCGCACCGGTTCGAAGCGCAACCCGAATTCATCCGGTCGGAGCCGGGCGAGGATTTTCGCTTCCAACGCCGCTGTGTTGGCTCGCATCGCCGGCGCGAAGCTTTGCGCGGACGTCGGGCTGGTGCCCGTTTGGCGGCTCTGAGCGCGATTCGGCTCAGCGGTGCGTTCCGGGCCAGGGAAGCGAATGGCCGTGAGATTGCCGAACCGGTTCGCCCACATCGTCTGCCCGGCGGCAAGCGTGATGAACGCCTTGGGTGTGCCGCGGTATTGACGCCAGTATGCCTCGTCTTTCGGTCGGATGGTGTAGGTGAGCGGGAAACCCGCGTCCCAATCGCGTGTGCTCTCGGCCTTTTCGATCCCGGGAAAATCCGGCATCAGCGTGCGGTCGGCCCACGGCAGTTCCATCGGCACGATGCCCCGAACGCGAAAGCGATTGGTGCGTTCGACCAGCCGCCCGCCCGACTCCGGATCGAAATAGACCAGCGCGATTTCATCGCCGGGTTTGACGCGCAAATCCTCCGCGAGCCATTGGCTCACCAGGATTTCGTCATCGCGCATGTCCGCCGGTGTCCAGGGCGGGCCGGCGGCGGTGACCATCGAGTAAGGTGTGGCATTCGAGCCGGCGCACAACAGGTTGGCCAGGTAGGTCAACAGCCCTTGCGCCTGGGGCGCGACCTCCCGCGCCGCGCGCTCGATCGGCGGATCGAGGAACACTCGACTCGAGCGCAGCTCGGGTCGGCCATCGGGCGCGATGCGCCAGCGCGCTTCCAGATCGGCGAGCGTCCAGCGCGTTTGGATTTCGGCCTGATCTGCTCCAGAAGCCGGCTTGCGGCGTGTGCCGGCTCGGGTGCGCTCACCAGCAGAAGATTGGCCCGCCCCTGCAGGCCGCTGGCCCGTTGCAAATCCTCTCGCGCCACAAACACGTTCAGCGGCGCTTGCGGATGATTCTCGAGCGAAAAATTTCCCGCCTCGGGCCCGTCCAGAATCGCCGCGACCCTCACACGCAACGCCGCGGTGTTGCCCGAGCGCGGGCTGAGGGCGACATCAGCCGACAACGCCGTCGGACGGGGCACGCGCAGAACCAATTCGTCGCCGGGCTCGAGCGCCAGGCGCGTGGCCAGCACGCGGTTCAGGAAAGCCTCGTTCGGCCCGATCCGGCGCAAGCGTTCGTCGGGTTCGACACTCGCATGGCCGGATTGAGTGCGCGTTCGAGCGGTTGTGGCCATTCGCCAGAAGGCCGGCGTCACGCCCAGAAGCTGGACGCGATGCGCCCGTGCCGCGCCGTCGGGGCGTGCGGCGCTGGCGAGCAGTTGCAGAACCGTGGCGTGCCCGGCCGCGCCCGGCAGACGGTCGGCTTCATTTGCCGGGAACGCATCGGTGAAAAACCGCTCCGGAGCGCGCAGGGCAAGGGCGGTTGCACCGAGTCGTTCCAGGGCACGCGTCCGCAGCGTGCCGCGCACCGAATCGCCCAGCAACAACGCGCCCAGGAGCGTGGCCGTGCCGATGGCGGCCCCAAGTCCCACGCCCAGATGCGCCCGCCAGTGGAAGGCCAAACTGCGGCGCACCAGGGTCCGGATCTTCATGGCGGAGGGGAATCAGCAATGGCGCTCAGCCGCCCCGGGCCGCTTCGGCGCGGGTGTTGGGGCATTCGACCAGTTTGCCCGCTTCGAGTCGGAAGAGCCGGTCCATGCGCCGCGCCAGCTCCAGCGCATGCGTCACCACGATGAGCGTGACGCCTTCTTCGCGATTGAGTTCGACGAGCAACTGCCCCAGGGCAGTGGCCGCCGCCTGATCCAGCGCGCCGGTGGGTTCGTCGGCCAGCAGCAATTGCGGGCGGTTGATCAGTGCCCGGACCACGGCCACGCGCTGGCGTTCACCGCCGCTCAATTGCCCGGGCCGATGCGCGAGGCGCTGGCCCAGCCCGACGCGTTCCAACAGCCGCCGGGCGCGGGCCGCCGGGGGCTCGCTGCGGTTGGGGTCGGCGTTTTGCGAGTCGCTGGCGCTGGCGCGGGCCAGCGTGGGCAGGAGCACGTTTTCCCAGACGGTGCACTGCGGCAGCAAATAATGCTGCTGAAAGACAAAGCCGATGCGCCGGTTGCGCACCGCCGCCAGCACCGCGTCGTCCAACGTCGCCAGATCGGTTTGTTCCAGCAACACGCGTCCGCTGGTGGGCCGGTCCAGCGTGCCGATGATGTGCAACAGCGTGCTCTTGCCCGAACCGCTCGGTCCGACGACCGCCAGCGACTCGCCGCGTTCGACCCGCAGCGAGACGCCACGCAAGACCTCCAAAGCCGTGTCACTCCCGGGCGAGCCGAATCGCCGGGTGACTTCGATCAATTCCAGCAGGGGCGAAGGCACGACTCAATTTGTTCAAGCCGCGGCTGCGCTGGAAACAGAAATTTCTGCGGCGTCTCCGGGCCTGCCGCGTGCGCGGGCCGTGCCCGGCTCTCAGGCGGGCCGGTCGGCGTTCGTCCCAGTGGGCGGCGGAGATTCGGCGGGGGCCGCCGACTGGGCGCGCAGTTTTCTGAGCGCGGCCAGGGCGGCTTCGCTTTCTGCGGCTTGTTTGCTTTTGCCGCGACCGCGCGCGAGCTCGACGCCGCCGTGGTTCACGGTACATTCAAAGACGCGGTCATGGTCCGGGCCGCTGACCGAGACCAGGTGATATTGGGGCGCTTCGCCGGAGCGGGCCTGAAGCAGTTCTTGCAGCTCGCCCTTGGGGTTGTCGAGGCTCGGCAGCGTGCGCACCTCCTCGAAAGCGGATTCGAACTGCCGCAACAGGAACGCGCCGGCGGCTTCCAGACCCGCATCCAGAAACATCGCGCCGACCAGCGCCTCGAACGCATCGGCCAGCGCCGAGGGGCGGTCGCGTCCGCCGGATTGTTCCTCGCCGCGGCTCAGGATCAGGTGCGCGCCCAGGCCGAGCTGGCGGGCGTGTTGGGCCAGGGTGCGACGGTTGACCAGCCGGGCGCGCGCCTTGGTGAGGCGGCCCTCGTCAAAGTTTGGAAACCGCGCGTACAACTCGCGCGTGATGACCAGTTGCAGGACGGCGTCGCCCAGAAATTCCAGCCGTTGGTTGTGATCGGCCCGACCGGCGCGCTCGTGGGCGATGGATGGGTGCGTCAGAGCCAGCCGCAGCAAACTCACGTCGCGGAACCGATAGCCCAGCCGTGATTGCAAATCCGTCAGGTCCGATTGGGTCGAAGCGAGAGGGTTCACGGCCAAAGGGTGGAGGGCGCGGGCGGCGAATCAATCCGCTGAAGCCTCGACGCGGGCCGGTTGCGGCGCGCCGGGCGCGGGTGGATTGAGGCCCTGTTCCAGCAACGCCGCGACGGTGCGTTGGACCTCCTCGAGCTGATCGAGTTTGAGGTCCGGGTCGGGAATCGTGAACAGGTCACCGGTGTGCCGCTGTTCGTACACGAAGGTGCGCCGGCCCTCGCGGATGATCTGCTCCTTGATTTTGAGGACGCGTTTGCGTTCGAGCATGACGGCGAGGATGAAACTCGCCGGCGCATAACGCGGATCGTTCAGTTCGATGAGCTTGCGCAGAAGCGATTCGGCGGTTTCGCGCCGGATCGGTTCGCTGGGCGGCGGCGGGGCTTCATAGACGCCCTGCCAGTACGACACAAAGCCTTTGCGTTCGGTCGCACCGTTGCTGTACTGCGCCCGCCAGCAGGCCCGGCAGACGTCGAAACGGCGCAACTGTTCCTGCTCCTCGAACAGCAGGGTGTGATAGACGTCCTTGTCGGCAAAGGCGCGTCCGCACGCCTCGCAGGCCGAGGCGCGGGGCTGAATGTTCCACTCGTTCATGGCCATTGCCGCTCCGTCGAATGAATTATTCGCGCGCCGATGCGCCAGTTCAACTTCCATTTCGGAAGCCGGCCCCGCTCGATCGAGGCCGGCCGCGCCGGGACTCAGCGGCCATCGCCCGCGTTCGCCGCTTTTGGGTTCGAACAGGCCCGGTTCAATCCCAGACGCGAAACGGAAGCGCGCCGGCCTCCAGAAAACAGCCGCACTTGGGGCACAGGTCGGGCGCTTTCCACTCGCGCACGCGGTGTTCGGGCGAGACCGGACAGGCCGGTTTGAAGCGCACCCAGGGCAGGGGTTCAGGGCTGCGCGGCGGCAGGCGATTGAACGCGGCCGAGAAACTCGGTGGCTGCAGGGCCGCCCGCGTGGCGGTGCGCAACCACTGTGGCTCGCGCGGCAGCGCCGCCGGACTGGGCGCGGTGACCTTCAGCGCGACGACCGCGTCGTGCAGCTCCTTGCAATCCTGGCAGAGGATCGTCTGGACGGCGAAATGCGCCCCTTCGGAAACCCCGCCGGCCACCCGGGCGCGGTAGCCGCATTTGGGGCATTCGAACACGTACGTGCGGCCCATGGAACAAGCCAGCGGCCCCTGGCGCGGTGGTGGGTTGGCTGGGACTCGAACCCAGGACCAACGGCTTAAAAGGCCGCTGCTCTACCGACTGAGCTACCAACCCGACCCGCGTCCTGCAACGGGCATCGGCCGCAGCCGCCTCCGGCCGAGCCCACCGGAAAAACCGGGCAATTTCGTTCGATTCGGAATCCACCCGGGCGTGATTCGTCCTGTTCGACGTGCCGAGCCACGCGCCCTTACCGTAGCCGAATCGCTCGCCGTCTCGCAAGCTCGTTCCCCATTCCGGAACGCCCGGCGAGCCGGGCCGAGCACAGCCCGGTGCGCCCGAACGCGGGTCTCATCGCACCAGTTCGGTCCCCACGCCTTCGTCGGTGAAAATTTCCAGCAGCACGGCGTGCTGGACGCGTCCGTCCACGAACGAAACTTTTTCCACCCCCGCTTCCAACGCGGCCACCGCGCTGTCCACCTTCGGAATCATGCCCGCATCAATCACGCCCCGACGCTTGAGATCCTCGACGGCGCCGACCTCCAGGTGCGAGATGACCGAGGCGGGATTGTTCGGCTCGCGCAACAGGCCGGGCACGTCGCTCATGAACACCAGCCGTTTGGCTTTGAGGGCGATGGCGACCTGCGCGGCGGCGACATCGGCGTTGCAATTGTAAACGAAGCCGTCCTCGCCGCGCGCCACGGGGCTGATCACCGGCGTGATGCCCCGGCGGATGCATTTTTGGAGCGCCTCGACTTTGACGCCGATGACCTCCCCGACGTAGCCGACGTCGAGTTTCCGGCGCGGCTGGGTGGGATCGGGCACGTACATTTTGCGGGCCAGAAAAATCTCGGTGCCGGGGAAACCCTGGGCACGACCGCCGAACGATTCAATGGCGCGGACGATCTCGGGGTTGATCTCGCGCGAGAGAACGCGCTCGACGATTTTCACGGTGGCCTCGTCGGTCACGCGCATGCCCTGAATGAAGCGGGGTTTGAGCCCGGCGCTTTCCATGGCGCGGGAGATGGCCCGTCCGCCGCCGTGGACGACGACCGGGTTGATGCCCACCGCTTCCAGAAAAACGATGTCGCGCGCGACGCTGTTGCGGACGTTCGGGTCGGGCGAATCCATGAACGAGCCGCCGTACTTGATGACGAAGATCTGATTGCGGAAGCGCTGGATGTAGGGCAGCGCTTCGAGCAGGGTGGCGGCTTTGCCGATGTACCGTTGCATGGCTCAGCCTCCGAGGGCGGCCGGATCGCTCAGATCGCCCTTGTTCAACTCCACGTACTGCTCGGTCAGATCGGCGGCGTAGATGACCGCTGCCCCCCGGCCCAGGTTCAGGCGGATGTGCAGGTCGAATTCCCTCGGCGAGACCGCCTGGCACAGGCGCGCGAATGCCACCGGTGCGGCCCGGCCACCGCGCACGCTCCAGAGAATCTGCCGGCTGCCCGGCGCGCTGTAGCCAATGTCCACACGCTCGGGCTCGACCCGGGCCGTGCTGTAACCCAGCGCGTCCATCACCCGTCCCCAGTTCGGATCGCCACCGTGCCAACTGGTTTTGACCAGCGCACTGTTGGCCACCGCACGCGCCGCCGCGTCGGCCTCCTGCGGGGTTCGCGCCCCGCTGACCCGCACCGTGACGATGCGATGCACTCCTTCGCCGTCGCGCACGATCATTTTGGCCAGCTCCAGGCAAACATGATCGAGCGCCTCCTGAAAGGCGCGCCAGGCGGCTTCGGTGCCGGTCAACGTCGGGTTTTCAGCCAGTCCGTTGGCCAGCAGCAACACCGTGTCGTTGGTGCTCATGTCCCCGTCCACGGTGATGCGGTTGAAGCTCGCCGCCACCGCGCCGTGCAAGCCGCGGCGCAACGCCGCCGGCCGAACCGCCGCGTCGGTCGTCAAAAAGCACAACATCGTGGCGTGCGGAGCCCGACGCGCTGCGGGGCGACGTCCCGAAAGACTCATGCCCGGATGGATCATGCCGGCGCCTTTGGCGATGCCGCCCAGCCGCACGGTGCGACGACCCAGCTTGAACTCGACGGCGAGCTGTTTGGGATGCGTGTCGCTGGTCATGATTGCCCGGGCGGCCAGCTCGGCGGCCCGGGGCGAATGGTCCAGCGCTTCGAGCGCGTCGCGAATGCCCCGACGCACCGCGGCAATCGGCAGCGGCACGCCGATGCGGCCGGTGCTGGCGACCAGCACGTGTCGCTCCGGCATGTGCAGAGCGCGCGCCACCTGCGCGGCCATCTGGCGGGCATCCCGCAGACCCCGCGCGCCGGTGCAGGCGTTGGCGTTGCCGGAGTTGGCGACGATGGCCTGAGCCACCCCGGCGCGCACATGTTCGAGGCAGACCTGCACGGGGGCGGCACAGACCTGGTTGGTGGTGAACATGCCCGCGACGGTCGCCGGGACTTCCGAGACGATCAACGCCAAGTCAGGCTTGCGACCCTTGAGCGAGCCTTTGCCGGTGCCGAGCTGTTGGATGCCGCAGACAACACCGGCAGCCAGAAACCCGCGCGGCGCCACCACGGCACCCGGAACGGTTTGAAACGATGTCTCCATGCCCAAAACGGCGTTCAATGTGTGGATGCGCCCGGGCGTTTTCAAATCCGAACCGCGTCCAGCTCCAGCCGCACCATCCGAACCGCGATCCAACCGTCGGCCGCGGGCGGATGGCGGTTCAGATAGACATCGGCCACGGCCTGCAGGAAGGCTTCGCGCACGGGCTCGGGCACGCGCTGGGTGTAGGGCAGCCAGGTGGTGCGCAGCCAGGCCAGAAATTCCGCCTCGCCGGCGAACCGCGCGCGTTTCGGTCGGAGGCGAACTTGTCGCGGCGCAAAACCCGCCCGTGGCAACCACCGTTCGTACGACTGCAACGGATGAAAAAAGTACGGTCGCGCCATGCCGCGAAAGAACGCGCGCCAGGGCGTGCGCCGCATCACCGTGCGAAACGCCGCGAAGACCTCCTGCGCGTTGCCGCAACCACCGGCCGAGACCATCAGCCGCCCGCCTGCCACCAGAGCCGCCGCCGCACCGCGCAGAAACGCCGGATGATCATCCACCCAGTGCAGCGCGGCGTTGGAGAAGACCAGGTCGAACTCGCCACGGAAGCCCAGCGCCCGCGCGTCCATGACCTGAAAGCTCAGATTCGGAAAGCGCTCGGGTGGAAATTGTTCCCGGGCGAACCGGATCATTTCCGGAGCGATGTCCACGCCCACGACGCGGCCCTGTGGCACACGGGCGGCCAGTTGAGCGGTGATGTTGCCGGCGCCGCAGCCGACGTCCAGGACACGTTCGTGGCCGCGGAGTGTGAGCCGCTCCAACAGTTCGTTCGCCCAGCGTTGCTGCAACGCCGAGTGCGCCGCGTACTGGGCCGGATTCCAGGTGATGCGAGTCGCCGCGCGGGCGGGCATCGGGCGGTTCAGATCAGGCCGGCGGTTTCGGGACAACCGCAGATGAGGTTGAGGCTCTGGAGGGCCTGGCCGCTGGCGCCCTTGAGCAGATTGTCCTCGGCGCTCATGACCAGCAGCCGACCGGTGCGCGGGTCCAGTCGCCAAGCGATTTCGATGACGTTGGTGCCGACGACGTTTTTGGTGTCGGGCAACCGGTCCTCGGCCAGCAATCGCACGAACGGTTCCTGTCCGTAGGCCTGTTGGTAGGCGGCACCGATCCGTTCCTTGAGCGAGGCCAGCTCGCCGGGGCTGGAGAAGTGCTGCTCGGGAGCAAGGTAGAGCGTGGTGAGGATGCCGCGCTTGACCGGCACCAGATGGGGCGTGAACTGGACGGTAACGGGCGTGCGGGCGGCCAGCGACAGTTGCTCTTCGATTTCGGAAAGGTGTCGGTGTTTGGGCACGCCGTAGGGCCGAAGGCTCTCGTGACATTCGCAAAAGAGCAGTTCGGCGTCGGCCTTGCGTCCGGCGCCGCTCACGCCGCTGAGGGAATTGGCGATGATGCCGGTGGATTTGACGAGCCGGTGTTCCAACAGCGGCCAGAGCGGCAGCAGGATGCTGGTGGGATAACAACCCGGTGAGGCCACCAGGCAGGCGGTGCGAATCGCGTCGCGATAGATTTCCGGCAGCCCGTACACGGCGCGCGGGAGCAACTCCGGCGCGGGATGGTCATGACCGTAGAATTCGCGGTAGCGGGCCGGGTCTTTGAGCCGGAAATCGGCGCTCAGATCAATGACCACGCAGCCGGACTCCAGCAGCGGCGCGGCATATTCGGCCGCCACGCCGTGCGGCAGCGCCAGGCAGACCACGTCGGCCTGTTTGGCGAGCAACGCCGCCTGGGGTTCGACAAAGCGCAGCGCCTGGGCTTTGGGATGACCGGCAAAGCGCGGGAACACCTGGGCCAGCGTCTGCCCGGCGTACTGGCGCGAGGTGACCGCCGCCAGTTCCAGGTGCGGATGGTTCAACAGCAGGCGCACCAGTTCCTCACCCGAGTAACCGGACGCGCCCACCACAGCGACTCGTTTGGCTTTCATGCTTCGGGAGGCGGGGTTGCGACTGCCGCCGCGGCGTCAGAAACATGCGCCAGCGCGGCGACGGTCCGATGCAACGCTCGCCCAAGAAAAAACCCCGCCGGATTCAACCAGCGGGGTGCGCGAATTTCCAGTGCGATCAACGTTTGGAGTATTGGAAACGTTTTCGGGCACCCGGCTGGCCGTACTTTTTGCGTTCTTTTTTGCGCGGATCGCGGGTGAGCAGGCCCTCGGCGCGCAGCGTCGGCCGCAGTGAGGCGTCGCAGGCCAGCAGCGCCCGCGCGATGCCGTGTCGAATGGCCCCGGCCTGACCGCTCAGACCGCCGCCGCTGACGTTGACGCGCACGTCGAATTTGCCGGCCGTGCCGGTGACCGTCAGCGGCTGGGTCGCCAGCACGCGCTGGGTTTCGGACGGAAAGTATTCTTCGAAGGGCCGACCGTTGACCAGAATGCGGCCGGTGCCCGGCAAAAGTCGGACGCGGGCGACGGCGGTTTTGCGCCGGCCGGTGGCCCAGTATTCGGGCGGCCGCGCGTTGGCGGTCGTGGTGGCGGAGGCTTCAGGAACGGTGGTTTCAGCCATGGCTAAAGCACGGGTCAGCCGCCCGATCAGGCGGCGAGTTTGATGGGTTCGGGTTTCTGGGCCGCGTGCGGATGGTTCGGCCCCTTGTACACTTTGAGCTTGGTTCGCAGGTGGCGTCCGAGCCGGTTCTTGGGCAGCATGCCGGCCACGGCATGTTCGATGAGCCGCTCGGGATGGCGCGCGCGGATTTCGGCGACGCTGCGAAAGTGCTCGCCGCCCTTCCAACCCGAGTAGCTCATGTAAACTTTCTGGGTCTCTTTTTTGCCGGTCAGGCGCACCTTTTCGGCGTTGATGACGACGACAAAATCGCCCGTGTCCAGATGCGGCGTAAAAAGGGGCTTGTGCTTGCCGCGCAACAGCTCGGCAACCTTGGCGGCCAGCCGACCCAGCACCATGCCGTCGGCATCCACCAGGTGCCATTTGGGCTGGAGCGATTCCACTTTGGGCAAAAATGTTTTCATCACGATCCCGTTCAAGGGCCGCTCACAGTGTCAAAACTGCCGGGCAAAGTCAACGGCGGATTGGGCCACCCCACAACTGCGACCGCCGAGCCGGATGGTGGGCCGGACCGCGCTGTGCCAGCGCGTCGCCGCCGGGCGCAGACGCCGGTCAAAAGCTGCACGGCAGCGCCACTGCCGCAGCCAGCCGACGCAGGTATTCGTCCCGGGGGATTTCGACCGCGCCAAGCTGCCGGGTGACGCGCGTGAGCATCTGAATGTCGAACAGCGCAAAGCCCCGCGCCCGCAAATGCTCGATCAGCGCGCAAAGGGCGACTTTCGATGCGTTGTCGGCCCGGTGGAACATGGATTCGCCGGCGAAAAACCCGCCGATGCTCACCCCGTAAATGCCCCCGACCAGTTCGCCGGCGCGCCAGCACTCGACGCTGTGGGCGTGGCCCAGTTCGTGCAACCGACAGTAGGCGGCGATGAAATTGGGCGTGATCCAAGTTTCCTCTCGTCCCGGGGCGGGGGCGGCGCAGCCCTCCATCACGTGGCGAAAAGCGCGGTCGCGGGTGATCTCGAAGGGGCGTTTGCGCAACAGGCGCGCCAGGCTGCGCGGCGGACGAAATGTCTCCAACTCGAAGATGGCGCGCGGGTCCGGCGACCACCAGGTGATGGGTTCGTCGGTCCAGGGAAAAATCCCGCTGCGATAGGCCAGCAACAACCGTTCGGGCGAGAAATCTCCGCCAATGGCCACCAGCCCGCGCCGCCCCGCCCGACGCGGGTCCGGAAACCACAGGCGCGCGTCGAGCCACACCGGCAACGCGGCGGCTTTCATGCTCCGGCCCAGTCCGGCGACTCGTGCACGCCCAGCGCGGCGAGCAATTCCGATTCGAACCAGCCGCTGGTGGCCAGGGCGAAATGGTACAGCGCGTTATCCTGGGTCAGGGGCGGTTCCTCGCCCTGTTCGGGTTCGCCCAGGGCCAGCCAGGCGCCGACGCGCACGTCATTGAGCACCTGCAGCAGCCATTCGATCTCGGCCTCACTCAGATGAAATTCGAACCCGCTGCCGGACGGACGGAAGCGGTCCGGCTCGCTCAGAAACGCCTGCACACGACGGCGATGGCCGGCGCGTTGCTCGGCGAGGGCTTCGTCGAGCAGGCGCTGGCTCTCGGCCAGCGCGGGCGTGTTGCTCTGACCACTGAGCCGATGATGCGCCGGCGGCACCAGCGGATAGAGCCGGAGGGTTTTGACCAACAGTTGATGTTCCCGCCGGCTGAGCTGGAACACCCAGGCCGGTTGGCGACGCAGCAGTTTCACGTTTCCGGCTCCATGGTGGCCTGTAGCATGTATTTTTGGAGCTGGTGGACGTAATGCTCGGCGCGTTCCATGGTCGTGCGCGCCAGCACGCTCTTGCCCTGGCGATGCACCTGAAGCATGTGGTATTCGGCTTTTTGCCGATCCCAACCGAAAACCACCTGAAACACGTGCGTGACGTAGGTCATGAGGTTGACCGGGTCGTTCCAGCAAATGACCAACCAGGCCGGCGCCAGGTCCGACTTCGAGCCGGTCTGTTCCTCCGAGCCGACCCCGGGCAACGTCTCGATACCAGCCAGCGGGTTCATCAACTCAATCATAGCCCGGCAACCGGTGGGAAAACAAGCGGCGCGGGGGCGCGGCCGCCCCGCCGGTTTGGGAGCGCCAAACAAGCCTTGCGTTTGGAATCGTGCCGCCTACCTTGCGGGACATGTTGACGCGACTTGCGCGCGCACAGCAACACCGCGGAACATGATCCGATCTCTGGTCTTCACCACGCAGGGACGGCTGCACAGTCGGAACATCGAGACGTTCCTGATGCCGACGCTGCTCAGCGACACGAATCTGTTCCTGTGGATTGACCTGGAGAATCCCACGCCGGAGGAGCGCAAGTTCGTACTCGAGGACCTGTTCCACTTCCACCCGCTTTCGATCGAGGATTGCGTCAAGCCCAGCCCTTCGCCGAAGGTCGAGGAGTACACGCCCAAGGAAGAGGATCGCTTTCCGCCCTATCTGTTCATGGTCATCCACGCCGTGGATTACAGTCGCAAAGACGGCGTGTTCGCCACCAGCGAGCTGAATTTTTTCCTGGGGAAAAACTTCCTGGTCACCTACCACGAAGAACCCAGCCGCAGCGTCGCCTCGACCGAGGAACGCGCCGTCAAAGCCACCACGCACATCGCCCGCGCGCCCGACCGCGTCGCCTACACGCTGCTGGATTCGATCGTGGACAACTACAAACCGGCGCTCGAGGAGCTGGCGCTGGAGATCGCCGAGCTGGAACACCAGGCGCTGACCGATCCGGGCGCCGCCACGCTCAACCGGATTTTGCAGATCAAAAAGGAGGTCATCCACCTGCGTCAGATCATCGGTCCGCAACGCGAGGTCCTGGCCCGGTTCGCCCGGGGCGAGTTCAAACTCATCCGCCCGCATCTGGTGCCGTACTATCGGGACGTGTACGACGCGCTCTTTAACATCGCCGAACGGGCGCAGGCCTACATGGACTCGTTGACCGGCATTCTGCAGGTGTATTTGAACATGTCCTCCAACCGCACCAGCGAGGTCGTCAAGGTCCTGACCATGATCACGGTCATCACCACCCCGGTGATGATCGTCGGCACCTGGTACGGGATGAATTACACCGAGCAGATGCCCGAACTGCATTCCCGCTACGGGTATCTGTGGGCGATCGGCCTGACGGTCGTCTCGACCTTCGCGGTCTGGTGGTGGATGCGCCGCAAACGCTGGATCTGATTCGGGCGAGCACGGGCAAACCAAGTGGCCACGGCCAAGTCCAGTTTCCTCGACAAAGTGCTGGGCCGGATCAGCCGGCTCGACGCCGAGGGCCTCCAAACCGTCGTCCAACGCCTGGCGCGCGAGCGTCAGTTCCTGGAAAACCTTTTCAACGCCATCGAAGACGGCGTGCTGGTGGTGGACGAACGCGGTCGGGTCATCTACTTCAACCAGGCCGTCAGCCGCCTCATTGGGTTGCAGGCTGACATGGAAGGCCGCCCGGTGAGCGAGATTCTCCCAGAGGTCAACTGGCAACAGATCCTGCGCAGCGACCGGGCCGGCGGCCCGCGCGTGATCCGACACGAATTCGAGGTGCAGTTCCCCCGCCCGCGTTTTTTGCGGCTCTACGCCACGCCGCTGGATGCTGACGCCCGCGGCAGCATCGGCGTGGCGCTGATCCTCCACGACGCCACCGAGGCGCGGCAGAAAACCGTCGAAGCCATCGAGACCGAGCGATTGCAGGCGCTCACGCTTCTGGCCGCCAGCGTCGCGCACGAGATCGGCAACCCGCTCAACGCCCTGCACATCCACCTGCAACTGATCGAACGCCAGATCAAAAAACTCCGCACGGCACTGCACCCCGTGCCGCCGTCGGCGGGCCCGGCTCAACCCAAAACCCTCAGCCCCGATCTGGAAGCCGCCACCGAGGCGCTCGCCAAACTCGAACAGTTCCTCGACGTCGCCAAGGGCGAGGTCAATCGCCTCGATTACATCGTCACGCAATTCTTGCAGGCCATCCGCCCCAGCCCGCCCCAACTGCGCCCGGGCTCGCTCAACGAGGTCGTCGAAAAAACCCTCGCTCTGCTGCGGCCGGAACTCGACGCCCGCGGCCTGATCGTCAAACTCAAGCTCGCCCGCGACCTGCCCCTCGCACCGATGGACCCCACCCAGCTCCAGCAGGCGCTGGTCAACCTCATCAAAAACGCCATGCAGGCCATGACCCGCGGCGGCACGCTCACCCTCCAGACTGGCGAGAGCGCCGAGGGCGTCTGGGTGAGCGTGGCCGACACCGGCTGCGGCATACCGCAGGAACAGTTGAACCGCATCTTCGAGCCGTTTTACACGACCAAGAAAAAGGGTACGGGTCTGGGCCTGATGATCGTCCAGCGTATCGTCCGCGCCCACCGCGGACGCATCGAACTGGAGAGCCATCCGGGCCGCGGTACCACCTTCCGGCTCTGGCTGCCGTTGCACGAACGCAAGCCCCGCCTGCTCGAAGCGCCGGCGCCCGACTGATTGCGCTTTGGGCCCAAGCCCTTAGCATGAGTGCCGTGAGAACGACAACCCGGTGTGATCGTCGCACCAGGCCGCGCTTCGAAGGAAACGGCTGCGGGCCTTCTGGTCCCAAAGCCCGCGCCCGGGCGACCGACGGCGCCCGGCCCGGCGGGCCGCAGCCGCACGCGCTCGGGGCATGAAGCCGACGTTGCTGATTGTGGACGACGAAAAGGCCACGCGCGAAGGTCTGCGCGCGGCCCTGGAGGAGCGCTACGACGTGTACCTGGCCGAGGACGCCAAAACCGCGATGGAGTTGCTCGAACGCGAGCCCTTCGACGTGTTGCTGACCGATTTCCGCCTGCCCAGCGAGGACGGGCTCAAGTTGGTGACCCGCGCCAAATCGCTTTCACGTCCGCCGGTCTGCATCCTGATGACCGCCTACGGCTCGGAGGAACTGGCCGTCGAGGCGATGAAACGCGGCGCCGACGACTACATCGCCAAGGGCCGACTGCAAATCGAAGAGCTGGAGATGCGCATCAACCGGGCGCTGCGACAGCGCGCGCTGGAAGCCGAAAACATCCAGTTGCGCCAGCAATTGGATTCGCGCTTCGGTCTGGAGAACATCATCGGCGAATCGCCGATGATGAAGGAGGTCTTCGAGATCGTCCAACAGGTCGCCCCCACCCGCGCCACCGTGCTGCTGACCGGCGAGAGCGGCACTGGCAAGGAGCTCATCGCCCGCGCCATCCATCATCTGAGCCCCCGCGCGCGCCAGCCGCTGGTCATTGTCCACTGCGCGGCCCTGGCGCCCACGCTGCTGGAGAGCGAACTCTTCGGCCATGAAAAGGGCGCCTTCACCGGCGCGCACGAACGCCGCATCGGTCGCTTCGAGCAGGCCCAGGGCGGCACGCTGTTCCTGGACGAAATCGGCGAGATTGACGCCACCATCCAGATCAAGCTCCTGCGTTTTCTGGGCGAACGCACCTTTGAGCGCGTGGGCTCGAACAAAACGCTCACCGCCGATGTGCGGTTGATCGCCGCCACCAACAAAAACCTCGAGGAACTGGTCAAGGCCGGGCGCTTCCGCGAGGACCTGTTCTTCCGCCTGCGCGTGGTCGAGATTCATCTGCCGCCGCTGCGCGATCGTCGGGAAGACATCCCGCTGCTGGCGTTGAGTTTTCTGAAGGAATTCGCCCGCGAGAACGGAAAGCGTGTCACCGATTTCACCGCCGAGGCGCTCCAGCAACTGATGCACTACTCCTGGCCGGGCAACGTGCGCGAGCTGCGCGCCGCCATCGAACATGCCGTGGTGCTCTGCCGGGGCGACAAGATCACCGTGCGCGATCTGCCGCCCTCGGTGCGCGGCGATTCCGCCGCCAGCGAGGCCGCGCGCCTGTTTGCCCGGGGCGACCTCACCGTCAAGGAGGCCGAGAAACAACTGATGATTCGCGCGTTGAAAGAAACCAAAGGCAATCGCACGCAGGCGGCCCGGCTCATCGGGATGAGCCGCCGCACGTTCCACCGCAAAATGCACACCTATCACCTGGAAGGATTCTAACCATGCTCTGGCTTCAAGATTTCATCTACCGGCTCTCGGTCGGCCCCGGTTTGCGCTATCTGAAAATCTCGCTCGTGACGCTGGGGGTACTGCTGTTGTGGGTGGGCTACAACTGGCGCTGGTACCGCAACTTCAGCACCCAGGAGGCCATGGACGCCGCCCAGGTCGCCCGCAATCTCTCCGAGGGCCGCGGCTTCACCACGCAGTTCATCCGACCGCTGAGCGTCTATCTGGTCAAAAAACAGTACGAAAAGCGTTTCGGTCGCGCCGAGGCCGGCCCCGCAGCCGACCCGGCCCGGCTCAAACAGCCGCATCCGGACCTGGCCAATCCGCCGGTCTGGCCCTGCGTGCTGGCCGGCTTGATGGAAGTGGTGCCGTTTCAGTGGGAGATCGGCCCGCCCAAACCGTTCTGGAGCCGCAACGGACGTTTCTGGCGCTATCAACCCGACTTCACCATCGCGCTGTTCGGACAGTTGCTGTTCGGGGGCGTGATTGTGATGACGTTTTTTCTGGCGCGGCAGTTGTTCGACCGGAACGTGGCGTGGCTTTCGGCGGCGGTGTTGCTGGGTTGCGAACAGCTCTGGGCATTCAGCAGCTCGGGTCTGCCGACGATCCTGCTGATGATCTTTTTTCTGGCGCTGGTCTGGTGTCTGGTGCTCATCGAGCGGGAGGCGCGCGAACCGCGCCGTCCGGCCTGGGTGCTGCCGGCGCTGGCCGGCGCTGCCGGGCTGGTGCTGGCGCTGGGCATGCTCACCCGCTATTCCTTCGGCTGGTTGCTGCTGCCGGTGTTGGCGTTTCTGATCATTTTCACCGGAGCGCATCGAGCGCGGCTGTGCCTGGCGGTGGTGGCGGTTCTTTGTGTGGTTGTCACGCCCTGGCTCTATCGCAACTACCGGCTCTCGGGTTTGCCCTTCGGCACGGCAACCTTCGCCGTCGTCGAGGGCACGGGACTGTTCCCCGAATACCGCTTGCAACGCTCCCTGGAACCGAATTTGCGCACACCCGAGGCGCGTTTCGGTACGTTCCTGTTCAAGCTGGTCAACAACTCCCGACTGATTCTGCGCGACGACCTGCCGCGGCTGGGCGGCAGTTGGGTCACGGCGCTCTTCGCCACGGGCCTGCTGCTGGGTTTCCGGAATCCGGCCATCCGTCGGTTGCGCTATTTCCTGGTGGCGTCGCTGGCGCTGCTGGTCGTCGTGCAGGCTCTGGGACGCACGCAACTGTCACAGGACTCCGAGGAAATCAACTCCGAAAACCTGATCGTGCTGCTGGTCCCGCTGGTGTTTGTGTACGGGGCGAGCCTGTTCTTTCTGCTGCTCGATCAGATGAACCTGCTGTTCCGCGGTTTGCGGTCGCTGGTCATCGGCGCCTTCGCTCTGGTGGTCTCGCTGCCGATGCTCGTGATTTTCCTGATGCCGCCGGCCCCGGCGGTGGTCTATCCGCCCTACTATCCGCCGGTGATCCAGCAGATCTGTCGCTGGATGCGGCCCGATGAGCTGATGATGAGCGATGTGCCCTGGGCCGTCGCCTGGTACGGCAACCGCCAGTGCATCTGGACCACGCTCGACGCCCAACAGCAGTTCTTCGCCGTCAACGACTACCTCAAACCGGTCCGCGCCCTGTACCTCACGCCCCAGACCATGGACAGCCGGTTCCTCACCCAATGGGTGCGATCCGGCGAGCACAGTTGGGGAAGCTTCATCTTGGAGAGCATGTTGCGACGCGAAATCCCGACCTCCTTCCCCCTGCGCACCGCACCCACGGGCTTTTTGCCCGAGCAATTGTTCCTGACCGACTGGGAACGCTGGCGCGCCGAGGAAATCATCGGTGCCCCCTCGGGCGACGCCGCCTCCGGGCCCGGAAAATAAACCGCACGTCCAACAACTCCTGCCTTGCGCGATCCGACGGCTGGCGACCGACCGCCGGCCCGGGGCCGGTCAGAGCCGTTTCTTGATCCGTTCCAGAATCGCCCGCGAGGCCGTCTCATCCCCGAACGTGCCCACCCGAATCTGCACCTCCGTCGCCTGCTCGGTGACCTTCCGCAGCCGGATCGAAATCTTTTTGTCACCGGCATTGCGGGCGATCAGTTCGGCCTCCAGCGCATCCTTGCGTTGACGCGTCACCGGGAAATCCATCTCCTTCATCGCAGCCAACGTCGCATTCCAGGTCCGGTCCAGCGACGCTGACTCGGTGGATTTGAGCACGCCGCTGACGTACGCGTACCCGGCCGCTCCCGCACCCGCCGCCGCACCGACCGCCACCACGGCGCAACCGCTGGCCAGACCCAGCAGAACGAGCAATGCAGCAAACAGACCGATCGAGCGAAGCGAATCGAACAGTTTCATAAACCTGGATGTCTTGTTCATGGCGGCGAGCGGACTTTCGCCCATCCCGGGCGACCGCGCAAGCTCCCGTCGCTTGCGGCCGCTGCCGACGGGCTGGAAATTGCCTTGCCAGCCGGCGCGCCGGGCGGTTCAATCAATGGCGTCGAGCGATTCGGCTGGGTAGCTCAGTTGGTAGAGCAGAGGACTGAAAATCCTTGTGTCGGCGGTTCGATTCCGTCCCCAGCCACCACCCGTTTGGCCTGCCGGGCTTCCCCGCCTGTTGACGGAAGATTTCGACGCGAACGCGTGATCCAGAACCGGCGATTTCCTGCAGATCCGTGGCCGACTGCGCCCCTTCGAACACCGTTGAACGCCCTGTTCAGAAACTCTTCGCCCTGCCCGACGTGCCTTTCGCTGCCGAACGCGCAGTGGACGCAAAAGCTCCGCCGGGCTCACGCGGGCCGAAGCGCCGTCGTGAAGCTGCAGCCGGGGAATGCCCTGGAGCAGCGATCGCGAGGGGAAAAACGCACCCAAAACGCCCGCCGAAAACGGCCTTCCTTACCGACCCAGGCTCAATCTCCCGGCGCACGGGACGCAACGATTGCTAACCGCGACGCCACCGCCGGGTTCGCCCCAGCGCATCGTTGAACCCAGCCGCTGG
>CAYXJB010000006.1:20795-34411 GCA_964465445.1 uncultured Verrucomicrobiota bacterium | reverse complement strand
CATCACCAACTTCTGGGCGACGGCGAACTGGTCGAATGTTTCAGCGCTGAGTTTTGTCTCGCCGAATCTCTCCGGCAGCAGCGCCGCGCTGGATGGCAACGCGCCGGCCAATGTGCAGGTGTTCAGCAACGTGTTGTTGGCGGGGGTGAGCGTTGCGCCCGGCGAAGAACTGGCCCTCCGCTGGCAGGACGTGGACGATTCGGGGACCGACAACGCGCTGGCCATTGACGATCTGGAGGTGCGCTTTGGCGAGCCGGCACCGCCGCCTCCGCCGCCTCCGCCGGTCGGTTCGTCCACCAACACGATCTCGCTGCTGACCTGGAACGTGAAGGGCAACGGGGCGACCGACTGGAGCACCAACGCCCCGCAGATCCGCGCCATCGCGCGCGTGCTCCAGTACCTGAATCCGGACATCATCACGTTTCAGGAGATTCCCTACGACCTGTCCTACGAGATGACCAATTTCATCAACGCGTTTCTGCCGGGCTACTGGTTGGCGCGCAATTCGGGCACCGACGGCGCAATCCGCAGCATGATCGCCAGTCGCTTTCCGATCGCGCGCTCGACTTCCTGGCTCGATGGCATTGACCTGCGTGCCTTCGGCTACAGCAATGCGAACAACGCGCTGGACAACTTCACCCGCGATCTGTTCGAGGCCGAGATTGACGTGCCCGGATTCGCTCGTCCGCTGCACGTCTTCACGGTGCACTTGAAAGCCACCTCCGGCACCACGTATGAGGACGCGGCCGCCAAGCGAGCGGCCGAGGCGGCGGCGATCACCAACTTTTTTGCGACCAATCTGCTGGCGTTGAGGCCTTTCGATCCATACGTGCTCACGGGGGATTTCAACGACTCGGACACCAACGCGCTGGCGATTCAGCGGTTGCTCAGTCCGCTGACGGGTTTGCGGCTCACCAACCCGAAAAATCCCGTCACCGGCAGCATCAACACCTTTTCAATCCAGGGCAGCCTCAACAGCCGGCTTGATTACATTTTGCCCAATGGTCTGCTGTTCGTGAACGCGCAAACCGGCCTGGTGTTCCGCACCGACGTGCTCCAACCGCTGCCGCCGAATCTTTTCAGCAACGACTCGGCCAGCGCCTCCGACCATCTGCCCGTGATGCTGCGGATACTCAATCCCTACGACGCACCGTTCCGCATCACGAGCGTGTCGCAGTCCAACGCAATGCTGGTGCTGGAGTGGGAATCGGTTTTCGGGCAGACCTACCGACTCGAGACCACGACGAATTTCGCCGGCTGGACAGTGCTGGCGTCGAATCTCGTTGCCACGACGAATCGGTTGCAATTCAGCGCGCCCCTGGAGGGCGCGTCCCGCTGGTATCGCGTCCGCCGCACGCCCTGAACGGCGGGGCATCGGGGCGAGTGCGAACAGCCGCGCGCGGCCCTACTGCCAACCGAAGAGCCGTTTCCGTTTGATGACCTCGACGATCGGCGCGGGGACCAGTTGCTCCCAGGAAGGATCGCGCGCCCGAATCCGCTCCAGCACGTCCTGGGCGCGGATGCGCAGGCAGTTGGGATCGTAATTGGCGATGTCGCGAATGAAGCCGTTTTCGCGCAAATGCACGTACAAATGCCGGAGTTCGGGCGCGATGGGGAAATTTGCGGCGGTGTGGATTTCGCCGGTTTGAAAGTTCAGGAACGGGTAGATGTAGAGCCGGCCCGGGTTCTTGAACAACTGCCCCAGTCCGCCGAGCAGACCGCCTTCATCCCGGTTGTAGTAGGCGGGGTTGAAAATTTCAGCCAGCTTGCCGGCGCCCATTGCCAGACCGATCGGCCGCTGGGTGTAGCGGGCCAGATACGCCGCCAGCCGGTGGTAACGGCGAAAGTTCGACACCAGCACCGTGCGGCCCAGCGGCGCGAGGGTGTCGGCGCGATCCAGAAAATCCCGGTGATCGATCGCCTCGCCGGTGGCCAGTTGGCGCAAATTCATTTCCAGCAGCACCACCGGTTCGTCGCCGCCCAGGTCGGGTTCGCGCAAAAATTGCTCCAGCGCCCGTTCCAGCACGTCGAGCGTCGCGCGGGTGATCGGTTGGAAGCGCCCGCGCAGCACCAGCACCGGCTTTTTGTACAGGACCTCGTTCCACTGAACGGCTTCGCCCTGTGCGGTAAACATCGCCGCCTCGGTCAATCCCTGTTTGACCAGCAGCAGCGCCATGAGCCGGTTGTCCACACCGGCAAAAGCCGGCCCGCCAAATCGAATCATGTCCACCTCCACGCGTTCCCAGGTCAGGTTGTCGAGCAACGCGCCAATGAGCGTTTCCGGGTCGCGGTGGAGATAAAACGCGCCGTGGATGAGGTTGACGCCGATGATGCCGAGAGCCTCTTGCTGGCGGAAATTTTCTTTCTCGAGCATCCGCACGTGCAGCACGATTTCGGACGGTGGTTGCCGCGGCGCGGTCTGAAAACGGATGCCCAACCAACCGTGTCCCTCCTCTTTGCGGGTGAAACTGTGCGTCGCCACCGTGTCGGCAAACACAAAAAACGCCGTGTCCCCACCGCGTTTGGCGTCCAGACGCTGCAGCAGCAAATCGTACTCGTAGTCGAGCATCGCTTGCAGTCGCTGCCGACTCACATAGCGTTCGGCCGGCCCGTAAATCGCGTCGCTGACCGCCATGTCGTAGGCCGAAATGGTTTTGGCGACCGTGCCGGCCGCCCCGCCGACGCGGAAGAACCATCGGGCCACCTCCTGACCGGCACCGATTTCGGCGAAGGTGCCGTACTTGTGGGCGTCGCGATTGATCTGCAGCGCTTTTTGCGCGGGACTGAGCGTTTGCTCCTGCATGGTCCGGTTTTGCAGGCATACTGGCAGCAGCAGGGCAGGGGCGCAATCGCCGGCGCAGCCGGTCGGTTCTGGTGGCCGCACTCCGGCGCGGCCCGGGCGAAAAAATTTTGAGTGCATCGAGCCCGGTGAAGGTCTAACTTTCCGACAACACAAGAACGCCATGAAAACCATCAAATCCGTCGCTGCAATCGCCCTGGCGCTGGCTTTCGCCGCTTCGCCGCTGGCGGGGCTGGCCGCCGAAAGCAAAAAAGACAAGCCCAAGCCTTACCCGCTGGACACCTGTCTGGTCTCGGGTGAAAAACTCAGCGGCGAACACGGCAAGCCGTTTGTGTTCGTCCACGAGGGCCAGGAAATCAAACTCTGCTGCAAATCCTGCCAGAAGGATTTCAAAAAGGACCCGGCCAAATACCTGAAGAAACTTCAGGAGGCCGAGGCCGCCAAAAAGAAATAACCCGCCCGGCCCGGCCGGTGCGGATTGACGCTGCGGTCTGTGCCACGGCTCATGAGCTCGTTCGCCGCCATCTTGGGTAGCCTGCTCCTGGTCTGGACGCAGTGTGTGAGCGGGTTTTCCCCGATGCCGTGGTCGAGGGTGACCGAACCGGTCTCCTGCAGTTGCGCCAGTTGCCCGGGAACGTGTTGCTGCGTGGGCGCGGCCAAATCTGGCGCGCCTTCGACACCGCTCTTGCCACCCCGCCCGAGTGCGCACCAGACCGAACTGTTTGTGTTCGACTCCGCGTTGACGTGGCAACTGCCCGTAGCGCCCAGGTCCGATCCCTCTTCCGTTTTCGATCCTGCGTTCGCGTCGGTGTCGGTACCGATCTTCGCGCGGTACTGCGCCCGATTGCTCTGATCTTCCATTCCATCCGGCCCGTGGTATGCCTTGCGCCGATGGGCGCGCGCGCACGGGCCTGACGCTGGTCCCGGTTTTTCTCGCCGGCATGTTGATGGGCCGCTCCGGTGCGGTTCTGCCGGTGAGAAACACGGGTTCAAAAGTCTTGACCGCTCACATTCTCCCGGCGCTGCGTCCGGGGTTGTCCACGGCGGCGAACGGGAGTTGGAAAAAAACGAAATGAAGGCGATACGGATGAAACATCTTGAAAAGCGAACGCGACCGGTGCTGAAGCTGGCGGGTGTGATCACTTGGGTCAGTGCGGTCTTTCTGACCGGCTGCAAGGGGATCGCGACCCGAAGCGAACGACAGGCGCGGGCCGACGTGCAGACCGTCTCGCGGCTGTACGAGCCTGCCCGCGAGTCTGTTGCGCCGCCGCAACTGAGCACCAACGCCACCCTGGCCGAGTACCTGCATCTGGCGATGCTTCGGCAACCCGCCATCCGGGCCGCCTATTTCGATTGGGTTGCGTCGGTCGAGCGCATCACCGTCGAACGCTCGTTGCCCGATCCGCGGCTGTCGTTCGAGTCGGATATCGCGGGGGTCGTGATGACCGTGATGCCGGGCCTGATGCAGGAGTTTCCCGGGCCGGGCAAGTTGCGGGCGGCGGCGGAGGTGGCCGGCGCCGAAAGCCGCGCCAGGTATTTTGCCTTCGAGCAGGCGGTGCTGCAGACCGCGTTCAACGTGAAACGGGCCTTTTACCAGCTCTGGTTCCTGGAGCAGAGCCTGCGCGTCCGCCGTCAGATGCTCGCCCTGCTGAACGAGCTGGAGACCATCGCCCGAGCCCAAAACGCCGCCGGCAAGGTGACGCTTCAGGATGTTTACCGCGCCCAGATCGAACAGGATCAACTGACGACCGAGATCGAAAACCTCGAAGACTCGCGTCGCTCCCTGCTCGCGCAATTCAAGGGCGCGCTGGGTCTGGGACGGGACGAGCCCGATCCGCCCCCTCCGGGCCGGTTCGAACCCACACCACTGGAATTGGCCGCGGATCAACTCCTGGAAACGGGCTTCGTCCGCAATCCGCGCCTCCGCCAAATGGAAGCCGAGGTGCGCATGGCCGAGGCGGCAATCGCGCTGGCCCACAAATCCAAAATACCCGACTTCAGCCTGGGCCTGATGGCCGACGTCCGGTCCGCCCCGGTCATGTTCCGGCCGCTGGCCGGGATGACGCTGCCGATCTGGCGCGACAAAATTGCGGCGCAGATCGCCCGGGCCCAGGCCCAGAAACGCGCGGCCCAGGCCCGGCTCACGGCCGAGGAAATCCTGCTCACGGTGGATTTTGCCACCAAAAGCTACGAGTACCGCGAAATCACCCGCAATCTGACGCTGTTGCAGGACAAGCTCATTCCCAAAGCCCGCCAGTCGCTCGAGATCGCGCGAGCGGGTTACCTGGCCGGTCAGATTGATTTTTTCAATTTGATTGATGCCGAGCGCACGCTGCTGAATTTTCAGTTGCAGGAGCTGGAGGCACGCAGCCGGCGCGAAATCGTTCTGGCCGAGCTGTCGCTGCTCATCGCCGGCATCGCACCCGAGGGCGCCCCCGTGCTCGCGACGCCGGCCGGGGCTCCCGGGCCGGCAACCCACGATCGACACCCCCTCGAACCATGAACCTCACGACAAACATTGTCCGCCCCGATGCTGCATCCGGTCCGAGCCGCAACGCGTCGTGCCGGTCCGATGCGCTTTCACCCTCAGCGATTGCGAATCTATGAAAACCAAACCGATCCTCGGCATCCTTGTTTTGCTCGCGGTGAGCTGCGGTGCGTTTTTGTTGGGTCGCCTGAGTGCACCCAGACCCGCGCTTGAAACCGGCGCACCCGCGGCGGAGACCAAGACCCTCTACACCTGCGGCATGCACCCGCAGGTCATTCAGGACAAGCCGGGCAACTGCCCGATCTGTGGGATGAAACTCACGCCGATCAAACGCCCGACCGGCGCAGGCCCGACCGAGCGCAAGATCAAGTACTACAAGTCCACGATGATCCCCGGCGAAGTGCGCGACACGCCCGGCAAAGACAGCATGGGCATGGACATGGTGCCGGTGTACGAAGACGAGGCCGCGCTCGCGGAGGCTTCGACCATTGTGATTGACCCGGTGACGATTCAGAACATGGGCATTCGCACCGCGCTGGTCACCAACGGCCCGCTCCGACGCGTGATCCGCACCGTGGGCACGGTGGAGTACAACGAAACCGCCCTGGCGGATGTGACCACCAAATTCAAGGGCTGGATCGAAAAGCTCTACGTGGACGCCACCGGCCAGTTGGTCATGAAGGGCGATCCGCTCTTTGAAATCTACTCCCCCGAGCTTTACAGCGCCCAAACCGAATATCTCCTGGCGCTCAGCAGTCCGTTGGCCGGCGAGTCAACCAGCCGCAACGCGCTGATCGAGAGCGCGCGCATGAAACTCAAATTCTTCGACATTCCCGACGCGCAAATCGCCGAGCTGGAACGCACACGCCGGCCGCACAAGACCCTGCGCATCGTCGCGCCGCAGGATGGGTTTGTCATCAACAAGATGGTCGTCGAAGGCCAGATGGTCGAGGCGGGCATGATGATTTATCGGCTGGCCGATCTGGGGCTGGTGTGGGTGTACGCGGAGGTTTATGAACAGGACCTGCCCTACATTCAACTGGGTCAGGAGGCGTTGGTGCGGATTTCCTACTGGCCCGACCGGCAGTTCCGCGGCCGGGTCACATACGTCTATCCGACCGTGGATCCCAAAACCCGCACCGCGCGGGTGCGAATGGAGTTTCACAATCCCGGTTACCTGCTCAAGCCGGGCATGTATGCAAGCGTCGAACTGCGGGCCGAGCTCAAGCCCTCGACGTTGCTGGTGCCGGACATGGCCGTGCTGCGCAGCGGCGAGAAAAACACCGTGTTCGTGGCACTGGACGGGGGGCGTTTCGAGCCCCGCACCGTGACTCTCGGACCGCGCGCCGAAAACGACATGTACGAGGTCCTCAGCGGCCTGAGCCCCGGCGAGCGGGTGGTGACCTCCGGTCAGTTCATGCTCGATTCCGAAAGCCAGTTGCGCGAGGCCATTCAGAAAATGCTGCATCCGAAACCGCCCGGCCCAACCATCGCCGCCTCCTCGGCCGCGGCGAGTGCGACGACAACGCCCCCGGGCGGCGCGGCCACGGCGGCCGCCGAAACGCCCGCCGAACCGCCGGTGTACGTCTGTCCGATGCCCGAGCACGTGTCCATCGAGTATCAGCAGCCGGGCAGCTGCCCCTTGTGCGGCATGGCGCTGGTGCCGGTTTCAGCGGCGTTGCTCGCCCAAATGCAGCCCGGCGGCAAGGTCGAGTTCTACACCTGCCCGATGCCCGAACACAGCGACGTGAAGCTCGACAAGCCCGGCAAATGTCCGCATTGCGGCATGACCCTGATTCCGATCATGTCCAAACCGCCGTTGCCGGCCGGGGTGCGCCCGTTCCCGGAGGCGGTCTCCACGCCGCTGCCGCCGCTCTACACCTGCCCGATGGCAGCGCACGCGCACGTCGTTTCCGACAAACCGGGCAAATGTCCCGAGTGCGAGATGGAACTCGTGCCCACGAGCAGCGTGAAACACGGCAAGACCGCCGAAGAGAACTGGCGCAAACAGCACCCGGCACCTTCGACCGGCACTCCGCAACACCAACACTGAGCGACGCAGACGAATGAACCCTGATCGCTCCATCGGCCCTCGCACCGTAGCGCAGACTTCCAGTCTGCGGTATCGCGGATGTCCCGTCCGCAAACGCGACGATTCTTCCAAACGGCCGGTCTTTTCCGCTTCGACGCTCTGCCGGCTGGAAGCCGGCGATACAGCAGGTTGGAAACCTGCGCTACGAGGAAGCGGGCATCCTTCCAGTGCTACATCCACTACTCCATTGCTCCACCACTCCATCACCCCATTCTGACCCATGCTCAAAGGCATCATAGATTTTTCGCTGAAGAACAAATTCATCGTTCTGCTGACGACGGTGGCGCTGGTGCTCGGCGGCATCTACGCCGTGGAACACATCCCGCTGGACGCCATCCCCGACCTGTCCGACGTCCAGGTCATCATCTACACCGAATATCCCGGCCAGGCGCCGCAGATTGTCCAGGACCAGGTGACCTACCCGATCACCACCAAGATGCTCTCGGTGCCGTACAAAAAAGTGGTGCGCGGTTATTCGTTTTACGGGTTCTCGTTCGTGTACGTGATCTTCGAGGACGGCACCGATCCGTATTGGGCACGGACCCGCGTGCTCGAGTATCTGAGCCAGATCAGCAGCCAGTTGCCCCGGGGCGTCACGCCCTCGCTCGGGCCCGACGCCACCGGCGTGGGCTGGGCCTTCATGTACGCCATCAACTCGACCAACCGCAGCCTCCAGGAGTTGCGTTCGATCCAGGACTGGTATCTGCGCTACCAGCTCACCGCGGTGGACGGCGTTTCGGAGGTCGCATCCATCGGCGGCTTCCAGAAGCAGTATCAGGTGACGGTGGACCCGGTGAAATTGCGCGCCTACAACCTGCCGCTCTCGGCGGTGCGCATGGCCATCGAACGCAGCAACGGTGAAGTGGGCGGGCGCTCAATCGAGATGGCCGAAAAGGAGTTCATCGTCCGCGTCAAGGGCTACATCCAAGACGTCGAAGCCCTGCGCCAGATCGCTGTCGGCGTGGGGCAAAACGGCGTGCCGATTCTGTTGCGCGACGTGGCCACCGTGCAACTCGGCCCGGAGATGCGCCGCGGTATCGCCGAGCTCAACGGGGAAGGCGAAACCGTCGGCGGGATCGTGGTGGTGCGTTACGGCGCCAACGCCCGCAAGGTGATCCTCGACGTGAAAAAGAAGCTCGACGAGGCGATGAAGGCGCTGCCACCCGATGTGACCTATACCATCACTTACGACCGCAGCGCACTGATTGACCGGGCGGTACGAACGCTGGAGGAGAAGCTCATCGAGGAAAGCCTCGTCGTGGCGCTGGTCTGTCTGGCTTTCTTGCTGCACCTGCGCAGCGCCCTGGTGGCAGTCATCATCCTGCCCACCGCCGTGCTCATGTCGTTCCTGATCATGTTCGGCCAGGGCATCAGCTCGAACATCATGTCCCTGGGCGGCATTGCCATCGCCATCGGCGCGATGGTGGACGCCGTCATTATCATGATCGAAAACGCGCACAAACACCTCGAGCGCGACCAGGGCAAAAAACCGCATTGGGACATTATCCGGGACGCGTCGGTCGAGGTTGGCCCGACGCTCTTTTATGCGTTGCTGGTGATCACGGTTTCGTTCCTGCCCGTGTTCACCCTCGAGGCGCAGGAGGGGCGCTTGTTCAAACCGCTGGCGTTCACCAAGACCTATTCGATGGCGGCGGCCGCGCTACTGTCGGTCACGCTCGCCCCCATCCTCATGGGGCTGTTCATCCGGGGCAAAATCGCGCCCGAGGAAAAAAATCCGATCAACCGCCTTCTCATCCGCCTCTATCACCCGGTCATTGATTGGGTCATCCGCTGGCGCTGGTGGGTTGTGGCCGGCGCGGCGGCGATCGTCGCGTGGGTCTTTTTCCCGTCCAACTGGCTGGCGGCGCGCCTGCTTCCCGACGGCCCGGTCAAGGAATGGGCGTTCAAACTCGGGAAGTTCTTCCCGTACCAGAACATCGGCTCGGAATTCATGCCCCCGCTTTATGAGGGGGATTTGCTCTACATGCCCACGACCTTTCCGGGCATCTCCTCGACCAAAGCGCGCGAGCTGCTTCAACAAACCGACCAGATCATTCGCTCCTTCCCTGAAGTGCAGCGGGTCTTCGGCAAAATCGGCCGCGCAGAAACGGCCACCGACCCTGCGCCCTTCGACATGATCGAAACCACGATCATGCTTAAGCCGGAGAAGGAATGGCCGGCGGTGGACATCAAAGACGACTCGGGCCGCGTCATCGCGCACCGCCGGCGCACGCCCGAAGAGCTGGTGGATGCGCTCAACGCCGCCATCCAGTTTCCCGGTCTGGCCAACGCGTGGACGATGCCCATCAAGACGCGCATTGACATGCTCGCCACCGGAATCAAGACGCCCGTGGGCATCAAAATCGCCGGGCCGGACCTGGCCGAACTGGAGCGCATCGGCGCCGAGGTCGAGGCCGCGGTCAAGCAGGTGCCCGGCACCCTCAGCGCCTACGCCGAACGCGTCATCGGCGGGCGCTATCTGGAGTTCGACATTAACCGGGAAGAAATCGCCCGCTACGGCCTGACCCTGGGTAACGTACAGGATGTGCTGGCCGTGGCGCTGGGCGGCATGCCCTTCAGCACCACGGTCGAAGGACTGGAACGGTACACCATCAACCTGCGCTACGACCGCGATTATCGCCAGGACCTCGACGCATTACGCAACCTCGTCGTCCCCACGCCCACGGGCGCGCAAGTGCCTCTGGGCCAATTGGCCTCCTTCAAGGTCGTCAATGCCCCCATGAGCATCAAAAGCGAAGCCGCCGTGCCCAATGCCTGGGTGTACGTGGACGTCAAAGGGGTGGACATTGGCACGTACGTGAAAACGGCCATGCACGCGGTTAACGAGGCCATCGCTCGCGGCCAGATCCACCTGCCGCCCGGCTACAACCTCTTCTGGAGCGGCCAGTACGAGTACATGCAACGCGCCAAAGCGTGTCTCATGATCGTCGTGCCGCTGACGCTGCTCATCATCCTGCTGATCATTTATCTCAACACGCGCTCGGTCATCAAAACGGCCATCGTCATGCTGGCCGTGCCGTTTTCGCTGGTGGGCGCCTTCACCATCATCCACTGGCTCGGCTACAACCTCAGCGTCGCCGTCTGGGTCGGACTGATCGCCCTGGCGGGGCTCGACGCCGAGACCGGCGTGGTCATGCTCTTGTATCTCGATCTGGCCTACGCACAGTGGACCCGGGAAGGCCGGATGCGCAGTCTCGATGACCTGCGCGACGCGATTTATCACGGGGCGGTCAAGCGCGTCCGACCCAAGATCATGACCGCCTCGGTCATCATCGCCGGCCTGATGCCCATCATGTGGAGCCACGGCACCGGCGCCGATGTAATGAAGCGCATCGCCGTGCCAATGATCGGCGGAGTGGTGACCTCCACCCTCATGGAGCTGATCGTCTATCCGGCCATTTTCTACATCTGGCGTGCCCGACACTTGCGGCCACCGCCCGGCCAGACCGGCTTCGGACCAGCGCCGCAATGAGCCTCGCCGCAGGGGCTCGCGATGTCTCCAGCCTTGCTTCCCAAAGGTATGGGGAATCCCGCCTTGCCTCGCCGCCAGTGCTGGCCGAAAATCTTCCATGCGCCCGTTTGCAATTCCGCATGAATGTCAACCTGAGCGCACCACCATCGCAGGCCCGACCGGGCGAAAGCGCCCGGGTCGGCGCGCCGCCGTTTTCGGAGGTCGGTGCCTGGCGCGATGTTGGGACGGGTTGGCAGCGAGTGTTCGGCAGCTTTCGAGGCTTGGGTTTCAGCATCGAATGGCACGATTTTGTCGCCAGGCGCGACTTCGACTGGGGCTCGACGTTTCACCCCGACTGCGTGGAGCTGTGCCTGAACCTGGCCGGGCGTGGGTTTGTGGAGGTCAACGGGCAGCGGGCTGAATTCGAGGCCAACACCGCCGGGTTTTACTGCCGTCGGCAGGCCACGCTCCATGCCCGACGCGCGGCGGGCGAACGGCATCAATTCTTCACGGTCGAATTTTCCTGCCCGTTTCTGACTACGCATCTGGCCGAGATGAAGCAGGTGCTGCATCCGGCGGTGCGTGCGGCGATCGAAGGTTGTCCCTGCGAACACGTCTCCGGAAGCACGGTGCGGCTGACGGCGCATCACCTGCAATTGATCGCCACGCTCCGGCAACCGCCCGTGTACGCCGCGGCCCAACCGCTCTGGTATCGTTGCAAGGCGCTGGAGCTGGCTGTCACGTTTCTGACCCAGCCGGAAGAGGAACTCTTTTGCACCCGCCAGCAGCGACTCGCCCGCGAACGCGTCGAGCAGGTCATCTACCTGCTCAAACAAAACCTGGCCGATCCGCCCTCGCTTGAAGAACTCGGGCGCAAGGTCGGTTGCAGTCCGTTTTACCTGAGCCGGATTTTTTCGGCGCAAACCGGCCAAACCATCACGCAATATTTGCGCCGGTTGCGGATGGAGAAGGCCGCCGAACTGTTGCGCTCCGGCGAATACAACGTCACCGAAGCCGCGCTGGAAGTCGGCTATAACAGCCTGAGTCACTTCAGCGCCGCGTTCCACGAAACCTTCGGCTGCTGCCCCGGACTTTACCCCTTGAAGACCTCGACCCAGCGCTCGCGCGACTGAAAAAGCGGCTTCGCGAGGGTTTTGCCACAATCGCACACTCCAGCGCGGTCGGTCGTGGATCTGGAGGCTGCTTTGCTCTCCCGTGCTGCGACGTCGTCCGCGATTCGCCTGGTTGGCGCGAAAAAACTGGGCCGCGAGCGCGAGACCCACGGCGCAGTCGGTTGCTCTGCCAAATCGGCCGGTTGGCCGGCCGAAGTGTCTTCAGGCCTCCGGTGGTTGGGCCGGCGGTTGGGGCGGAGGCGGTGCCGGCGGGGGCGGCAGGAGTTTGCCTTCCTCGATGTCGCGCCCGATGGCTTCGCGTTCGGCGGCGTCGAGTTTGCCGTCCTTGTTGGCGTCGTAGTGTTTGAGGAATTCCTTGCGGCGTTCCTCGATCATCGCACGGGCCGCGGCCGGGTCGGGCGGTCCGCCAAAGCCCCGACCTCGCGGGCCGAAGCCGTGCGGGCCGGGTCCGGCGCCGAAGGGCGGGCGTTCAGCCGGCTGGCGCGGGCCGAAATCGCCCGGCGGGCCGGGCGGTTGGCCGGGCGCGCCGGGACGCGGTGGACGTTGCTGGGGCGGGCCGAAACCCGGCCCGCGGGGGCCAAATCCGCCCGCCGGAGGCAGCTTGCCCTCGAACACATCCCGGCCCAGAGCGGCGAACTCGGTGTCGTCGAGCTTGCCGTCTTTGTTGGCGTCGTATTTTTCGATCAACCGCTGCCGGTGCAGCTCGGGGTTGGGCGGGCCGCCGCGAGGCGGCGGAGCATTCTCACCGGGCGGTTGTTGGCCCGGCGCGGCGCCGGCCAGCAGGCTCAGCGCGCTCAGTACGGCAAGTGTGTGTCGCGTTTTCATGTTCCGTCGGTTGTTGTGGTTTGTCGCTGCCGTGCTCCGAAACGCCGGAGCGCGGTCTTTCTGCTGTGAAGATAACCGTTCCCGGCCCACCGGCGCGGTCATTGTGACGAACGGGCGCGTGGGCGGGATGAACCCGGCACTCGGCGGGATGAATTGCGCCGACCCGCCGCCGTGTTAGACTCGATTGGATGCCTGAGATCGTCCTGGCGACGCTCAATGCCAAGTACATCCACGCCGCGTTCGGTCTGCGCTACCTGCTGGCGAATCTGGGGCCGCTGCGCCCCCGCGCCCGGCTGATGGAATTCGACATTCATCACCGGCCGGCGGATGTGGCCGAGGTGCTCCTGGCCCAGGAACCGAAGATCATCGGGCTGGGCGTGTACATCTGGAATGTCGCTCCGAGCACCGAACTGGTGGCGATGCTCAAGCGATTGCGACCGCAGGTGCGCGTTGTGCTGGGCGGACCGGAGGTCAGCTTCGAAACCGATCAGCAGGAAATCGTGCGGCTGGCCGACCACGTCATCACCGGGGAGGCGGATCTGGCGTTTGCGCGGGTTTGCGCCGAACTGCTGGAGGGCGGGCGGCCGCCGAAGATCATCGCCGCCGAGTTGCCCACCTTCGCGCAACTGCACCTGCCCTACGAGCTGTACAGCGACGAGGACGTGGCGCACCGGGTCATCTACGTCGAGGCCTCGCGCGGCTGCCCGTTCAGTTGCGAGTTTTGTCTTTCGTCGCTGGACATCCCGGTTCGGGCCGCGCCGCTGGAGTTGTTCCTGGGCAACGCCGGTACTGCTATGCGTCCGCTG
>CAYXJB010000006.1:11494-20785 GCA_964465445.1 uncultured Verrucomicrobiota bacterium | reverse complement strand
GTGAAATGCAGAAGCTGCTCGATCGCGGGGTGCGTCAGTTCAAGTTCGTGGATCGCACGTTCAATCTGAACCTCGCCACCGGGCGGCGGATACTGGAATTCTTCCTGGAACGGCATCAGCCGGGCCGCTTTTACCATTTCGAGATGATCCCCGACCGGTTGCCCGACGAGTTGCGCGGCGTGATTCGACGCTTTCCGCCGGGCGCTCTTCAATTCGAGATCGGCGTGCAAACCTTCAACGAAGAGGTCGCCGCGCGCATCCGGCGACGTCAGGACAACCGCCGGCTCGAAGAGAACTTTCGCTTTCTGCGCGAGGAAACCGGGGTGCACATTCACGCCGATCTGATCGCGGGTCTGCCGGGTGAATCGCTGAAGAGCTTCGCCGCGGGGTTCGACCGGCTCGTGGCGCTGCGCCCGCAGGAGATCCAGGTCGGCATTCTCAAGCGACTGCGCGGCACGCCGATCAGCCGCCACGACGCCGAATGGCAGATGGTGTACAACCCGCATCCGCCCTACGAGCTGCTGCAGAACCGGTTGCTGGACTTTGGCACGATGCAGCGGTTGCGGCGCTTTGCCCGCTACTGGGATCTGGTGGGCAACAGCGGCAACTTCATCGAAACCACGCCGCTGCTCTGGGACGACGGCGCCTCACCCTTTGCGCGGTTTCTGCGCTGGAGCGACTGGCTGCACGCCCGGCTGGGCCGCACCGACAGCATTGCGCTGCTGACGCTCATGGAGCGGTTGTTCGAGTTTCTGACCACCGAGCTGGGGCGCGATCCGCGTCGGGTCGCCGCTGCCCTCTGGCGCGATTATCAGCGCGGCGGACGCCGCCACGCACCGGCGTTTTTGCGACCGTACCTGGACGGCGCGCAATCCGAGGCGATGCCGCGGGGCTCGGCGCGCCCGGCGGCACCGCGGCGGCAGGCGCGTCATTTGGTCTGAAGCGCCGTCCTTGCCTTGACCGGCGCGCTGCCTACCATTTGCGGCCATGAAGCTGCTTCTGGCCGTGGTGATTTATTTGTTGATCGGGTTCATTCTGGCCTGGGGGATTGTGCTGGCGGTCAAGGGCAACTGGTGGTTGCTGGCCGTCAGCGCCCTGGCGTACCTGATCCTGTTCGCCAAAATCGGCTGCCTGCCCAAATCGCATCACTAGGCTGCGATGCGCGCGGTGATCCAACGCGTCAGCGAAGCGCGCGTGACCATTGGCAACGTCCCGAAAGCCGCGATCCGGCGCGGTTTGCTGGTGCTGGTCGGCATCGAGTCCGCCGACACTGACGACGACATCGCCTGGCTGAGCGGCAAGATCGTGCGGCTGCGGATCTTCGACGATGCCGAGGGCGTGATGAATCGCTCGGTTCAAGAGGCCGGCGGCGAAATCCTGGTCGTGAGTCAGTTCACGCTGTTTGCCAGCACGCGCAAGGGCAATCGGCCCTCCTACAGCCGGGCTGCGCCGCCGCAACTGGCGATGCCAGTGTACGAACGATTCGTCGCGCGGCTGGCTCAGGATCTGGGCAGGCCGGTCCAAACGGGCGAGTTCGGCGCGCACATGGACGTGAGCCTGACCAACGACGGACCGGTCACAATTCTCATTGATACCCGGCAGCGGGAATGAAGACCCGTTCGGCTGCGCGAACCGGCACGAGCCGGTTTCCCGTCCGAACCGCCCTGCTGATTGCTCGCGAGCAAACACACGAAGACAGCGCTCGAGCGAATGGGTTCGAGCCGTGCGCCGCGGGCGGTCGAGGCGGCTTTTGGCTTTATTCATGCCGGTTGGGTCGTAGGCTGATGCGGATGAATCGGCCCGCGAGCAGGGGCGTGCAGGTGTTCCTCTGGGCGCTGCTGTTCGGCTTGTGGGCGCTGTTGGTGCTGGCGTTTGCTGCCCAACTGGTGTTCACGACGGATCTGCCGGCGGCCGAGGCGCTGCGCGTGGCGGCGCGCGACTGGCTGCCCTGGGCTGGGCTCGGTCCGTTGGTCGTGTGGCTGGCGTGGCGTTTCCCGCTGGAGCGCGGCCGCTGGCCGCTGAGTTTGACGGTGCACCTGCTGGGCTGTTTGCTGGCGCTGGCGGCCTGCGAAGCTTTCGCCCGCGTTGCTGCGCCCGAACCCCTGCCGGGTCGTTTTCGTTACGGCGGTCCACCGCCGGGCGCAGGGCCGGAGGCACGACCCGAACGGCCGCCACTGCTTCAACCCGGTGGCATTCCCCGCGGGCCAAGGTGGCAGCGGCAATCCCAACCGGAAGCCGCACCACCGCCGCCGCAACCCTGGCCGCCCGAGCCGCCGGGCCGCCCGATCGAACCACGCGACGCGCTGCGCCGCTCAGCGATGTTGCGCGCCAGGTTCAACCTGCCCGTGTACTGGGTGCTGGTCAGCCTGGTGCACACCCTGCGGTTTTATCGCCGCGCCGAGGAGCGCGCGCGCCGGGCGCTGGAGCTCGAGGCGCGACTGACCGACGCCAAGCTCGAAGCGCTGCGGATGCAACTGCACCCGCATTTTTTGTTCAACACGCTCAACGCAATCGCGACGCTGGTGCACCGGGATCCGCGCGCCGCCGACGAAATGATTACCAACTTGAGCGAGCTGCTGCGCGCCAGACTCGATACCGCCGCGCAGCGAATCCCGTTACGCCAGGAGCTGGAATTTTTGGACCGGTATCTGGAGATCCAGCAAATGCGCTTTGGCGAGCGATTGCGGATCGAGAAGGACATTGACCTCGGCTGTCTCGATGCGCACGTGCCGACGCTCATTCTGCAGCCGCTGGTCGAAAACGCGATCCGGCACGGGATCGAGCCGGCGGGCGGCCCGGGCGTGGTGCGAATCTGCGCGCGCCGGGCCGAGAACGGCGCGTTGCATCTGAGCGTGCGCAACTGCGGCGGGGGCGCGCCGCTCCGCGAGAAGCCCTCGCCCGGCATCGGGCTGACCAACACGCGCGCCCGGCTCGAAGCGCTCTACGGCCGCGCCGCGCGCCTGAATTTGCACACCGACGCAGAGGGCGGCTTCACCGTGGAAATGGAAATCCCGTTCAGCGACACACCGGCAACGCAGCCCGAATCCGATGAGTATCCGCGTTCTGATCGTGGATGACGAACCGCTGGCTCGCGAGCGCATCCGCACGCTTTTGCGCGAGGAGGCGGATGTCGAGATCGTCGGCGAGTGCGGCGACGGTCCCGCGGCGGTCGAGGCGGTGCGACGGCTGCAGCCGGACCTGCTGTTGCTGGATGTGCAGATGCCCGGCATGGACGGATTCGGCGTGTTGCGCGCGCTCGAGCCGACACGATGTCCGGAGGTGATTTTTGTCACGGCCTACGACCGCCATGCCGTCAAGGCATTCGAGGTGCACGCGGTGGATTATCTGCTCAAGCCCTTCAAACCGGCGCGCATTCGCGAAGCGCTCCGCCGGGCGCGCGAGCGGCTCGCGCAACGTCGTGGCGGTACAACCTCCGAGAATCTAGCGGCGCTGCTGGCGGCCCTGCAACCGGCCCGCCCGTATCTGAGTCGCATTGCCGTCAAAAGCGGCGATCGGACGATTTTTGTGAAAGCGAGCGAGATCGAATACGCCGAGGCGGCGGGCAATTACGTGGTGCTGCACACCGGCCGGGAGAATCACGTGATCCGCGAAACGCTCGGCGCGCTCGAATACCAGCTCGATCCGCGGCGGTTCGTGCGGATCAACCGCTCGACGCTGGTGAACATCGAGCAGATCCGAGAGCTGCAGCCGGCGTTCAAGGGCGAGCATGTGGTGGTGTTGCGCAACGGCAAATCGTTGCCCCTAACCCGCGGAGTGCGCGAACTGCAGGAGCGGCTGAAGTTTTCGTGAATCCCGGCGCCGGCCGGCCTTCGGCCCGCCGCCAGCGGGCGCGGCCGCGACGCACGCTCAAGGATTCGGTCCGGTTTCCGGACCCCTGGCAGCGGCGCGCTGGTTGCCGATGACCTCGCTCACGCGCAGCGGGCGGTTGTACACGCGCAGGTGAGCGAGCCGGCCCTGAAGCGACGGCGCCACGCGCAAGGTGCGCCCACCACTGATGTCCTTGAAGGTGGGATTGAATCGCCCGAACCCAAAGGGCCGCTCGGGCCCGCCGTCGCACAATTGTCCGTCCACCACAAAGCAGATCACCTTGGCAGGGCCGTCCACGATGACCGCGATCTGATGCAGCGTGTTGGTTTTGAGCAGACCCGAATCGCAGTCCCAAAACGCCGCCTGCCAGCCGTCGCTCATCTCGAAGCGCACCGTACCGCGATCGGTCGTCACGAGCCGATAGCCGGCCCCGGAGGCGTCCCGGCTGTCCAGCAACACCTGACCCGGTGAGAGCGCGTCGAACCGCACGCTCAAATCGAGCGTGAGTCCACCGGCGCTGTCGGAGTGCGGGGCGCGACGGCGCATTTGTCCGATCAACGGCGCGATGCGCGGCGCGGAGGCGGTGGTGTCGGCGGTGCAGCGTTCGGCCGGCAAATCCAGGGCCAGTCCGTTGGTGACCCCACCGACCCGGGTGTGTTGGGTCCAGAGGTCCCGAATCAACCCGTCCTCCACAGCCCAGACGCGGGCTTCGGTTTTCTGTGTGGCGCAAATGTAGTAGCGCCCGCCGTCTTCGATCAGGTCCGGATAACTGCAGCCTTCGAGGCCGCCTTCGACGTAGGCGACGATCTCGGGCTGTGACCACACCAGCCGGCCCTGTTCGAGTCGTCCTGCGCTGAGCCAGGCGATGTTGCGGCTGCCGGCGTTAAGGCCGTTGTTGAAGGTGGTGGTGCTGTTGTTGTGATACCAGAGCAGGTAGCGCCCGTTTTTGGTCTTCCAGATTTTGGTGCAGGCGCGCGGCTGTTTGATGATCCGGCCGCCGGGACTGTACCGGAGCGGTTCGGGCCGACTCCACGAGCGACCGCCGTCGTGACTGTACGCGGCCGCGGCGTGTCCACGGGTGGTGCGATAGACAGTGAAGAAATTTTCCCCGCCCAGGTGAACGACGTCAAACTCCTCCTGCACGGTCCCGAATTCCGGCGCGCGCACGCCGTGCTCGCCCTCGGGCAACAGTTCCCAGCGGATTTTTTCGGGATCGCGTTCCTGCAGGACATTGTCGGAGCGGAAAAACCAGCCTTCGCCCTCTTCGAGGATGTACCGGCCCAGCTTGGTGAAAGCGTACATCGCACTGTCGTTGAAATAGGTCGGCGTGCCGATGGCCCACCACATTTGCAGCCGGCCGCCCCACTGGTTGCCGCGGTCCGCCGCCGTCAGGCGCATCGGAATCCGGTGGCGCGCCGACCAGCTCCGGCCCTGATCGTCCGAATATCGGAAAACGCACCAGCCCTGCATGTCGTCGCGGATCGGTCGTCCGTCGGGCAGGGTGCGAATCCGATCGCCATTGTAGCAGTAGATGGCGTAGATGCGATCGAAGGGCGTAATCAGCGCGATGGCGTAGGCGGAGGTGATTTCGCGATCGGACGGCTCGACGTCCACCAACGGCGACCAGGTCTTACCTTTGTCAGTGCTTCGGGTGGCGACGATGTGCTGGCCCGGGTCGCCTTCCTCGCCTTTGTTGGTGGTGAGGATGCACACCCAGGTGCCGTCGCGCGTCACCACAATGCGGGGCTGATCGCAATAATGCTCGTCGGGAATGAGATGACCGTTGGCGAAGTTGCGCGGATCAACCGGCGCGCACCACGCCAGAGTCGCGCCCAGCGCAATGCCGATCCAGGCTGGAACGCCCAACCATCGCCCTGCACCAGAGAGGTTCTGCATGGGCCGATTGTGGAGGGCAATCATGCCGAACACAACCCGGCGCTGCGTTCGAGCGCGCCCCGGCGCGGCGGCTTCCGAGCCGACTTTGGCCCCCGGACGGGCATCGAGGTGCGGGTGGCAACCCGAGTCTTGACGGATTCGCCGGGTGGATTCAAAAGTGCGGCAGGGTCTGCAAAGGGCTTCCGGGTGGTTCGGGGAGTTCTGCTCGCAGGCTTCGGGAAAACCCATGCGCAAGCGCTGCGCGGCGAAGGGCAGGGCCGCCGGGTGGCTGGTGCGCCCAAGCCGGTGATACACGCGTCCGGCGACGCCGTCGGAGCGCGAGTGCGATAGAAGAAAATCAACCAGCCATGAACGCACCTTCGATGAAACGTCCAAATTCGGGTTTGATTGCGGCCAGGCCGTGCGGCTGGCAGAGTTCATTGAACCGGATCTGCGCCGTGTTGGCAGGCGGGTTGAGCGTGTGCGCGTCCGCGCCGCGGGCTCTGGCAGACGCGCTTTATTCGATTGGCGTGCTCAACCCTGAGAGTCCCTACAGCGAGGTACGCGCCGTGAGCCAGGACGGTTCATACGTCGTGGGCACGAGCACCTCGGCGGGCGCCGGCGGGGGATTGCCCTGGGCGCCGGCGGGCACCAACGCGCCGGTCATCTGGTCGTTGGCCGGCGGGCTGGTGGAGTTACCCTGTCCGAGCCAGAAACACACGCTGGCTCACGGGGTGTCGGTCGGCATCAGCAACAATCTGGGCAACATCATCATCTCCGGTCTGCATGAGAACTACCTGACGCATCGCTTTTACAAGGCACCCCTGACCAATCTGGCCGGGGGTGTGTGGGCCGACAGCGCCTCTGCGGGCGGATTCCCGACCTCGGACCTGCGCGGCGGCACGGCCAACAATCTGCGCAGCCATCCGAACCATGACGGACGCTGGTACACGGGAGCACACCGGGCCAGCTCGCGTCTGGCGCGCTTGCGCGGTGATCCGTTCATCGGGTGGGATGGCAGTTTCAATTGCGAGGCCGGTTCGGTCAGCGCCTATGGCGTGGTGGTCGGACGTTACTACGGGGTGAGCCCGAGCACGGCGCGGTGGGAATCGCCTCAGGGTGACAATGGAGATGTGCCCGGCAGCGAAGGGTTTCGAGCCGATGGGATTGGCATTTCTCCGAGTTTCGGTAAATCCACCTCGGCGGAGTTCGACGTGCAATGGATTTGCGGCCAGGTCCGCAACTACGGGGACGCGATGAACCAGTTTCAGGCCTTCCGATGGAAACGGGGCGAGCCATCCATGGAGTTTCTGGGCGCGCTGGCCGGCGCGATCAGCAGCGTCGCCTACACCGTCGCCGACAACGGTGTGACGGCCGGTCGGTCGTATTTCGGCACGCATGAAGAGGCGACCGTCTGGGACAGCAGCGGCACATGGGACGACTCGGCGCAACCCCAATCGCTGCAGGTGCTGCTTCAGAATGCCGGCGTGGACACCAGTGCCTGGATTCGACTCAACCGCGTCTATGCCGCTTCCGATGACGGACGCGTCTTGGCGGGGACCGGCCTGTGGGCCGAGGACGGCAGCACACGCGGCTTTGTCGCGATTCGAACCGGGGCAGTTTTGCCGGTAATCCGGGTGACCGGCCTCAGCGTCAGCGACGGAATCGTGACGCTGGATTTTACCAGCACGCAACTGTCCGACACGCCCACGTCGTTCGTCGTCCAGAGCGCCCCGGCGGTGGACGGCCCGTATGCCGACGTGCCGGCGTTGATCGGGGGCGGGAACGGGGTGTATCAGGCGGTCCTCAATGCGAGCGGCGAGCTGCGGTTTTATCGGATTCGACGACCATACTAGCCGGCGCGGCGGCTTCCGAGCCGCTGATATACGCGGCCGGCGGCGTGGTGGCGGATCGCGCCGGGGTGCCGGACGCAGGGTGATGGCCGACGTAAAAGGCTTGAGGGCCGGAAGGCGTCGGTTCTAGATTGGCTTGTCAGCAGGCGTGGCCGAGCGCGGGATCAACCTGCCGCGACCATGCGCCAGATGAAAACGCCGAACACCGACTCGAAGGGTTTTACACTGATCGAGCTGCTGGTGGTGATCGCGATCATCGCGGTGCTGGCGGCGATGTTGCTGCCGGCGCTGACGCGCGCCAAAATGCGCGCCAAGGGGATTCAGTGCCTCAACAACCTTCGCCAGATGATGATCGGCTGGAAGATGTATGCCGATGATCACAACGATCTGTTGCTGGCAAGCCTGGTCAACGACACCATCCGCGCCCAGGGGCGTGTCTTGTGGGTGGCGGGCAATCTCCTCAACACCGGCGATCCGGGCACCTGGGATCCGGCGGTGTACTTCGCCAAGAGTCCGCTCATGCCCTATATCGGCCGCAACTATGCGTTGTGGCGCTGCCCGGCCGATCCGGTGACCGTCCGCAACAGCGCCGGGGTGCGGGTGCCGCGAGTGCGCAGCAATTCAATGAGCCAGGTATTCGACTTCGGCGAGTGGCTGCCGGCCCGCTTGTATCGCACCTACGTCAAGAGCTCCGACATCGTCAATCCGGTCAAGACCTGGGTGTTGATTGACGAGCATCCCGACAGCATCAACGACGCGGCCTGCGCGGTCGAGATGGCGCCCCCCGGAAGCACTTACGCACGGATCATTGATTATCCGGCCAGCTTCCACAGCGGCGGTTCGGGCCTCTCGTTCGCTGACGGCCACTCCGAGCTGCATCACTGGCGCGGCTCGAAGATCAAACCGCCCGTGACCGGCACGCCCATTCCGCTGGTCGTGGACGCCGGCGATTCGGTCCAGGACATCATCTGGTGGTCCAGTGTGACGACCGTGCGCAAATGAACGCTTCGTCGCCGGAGACGGCGCCGCCGATCCACCGCCGCAGCTCGGGCCGACGCGGCCGCGCCGGAAGCTTGACGCGGCCGGGCGGCGGGCTAGGCTGACGTTGCGAACCGGCGGCTTCGGCTTCCGGGTCGCGAAAACCAGAAAACTCGTGATGCCGAATGTGCGTGCCCAATCAGCCAATGGCGAAGTGCCCGCGGACAGGGCGCGCCCCGGTTCGGCACATGCTGCGGGGAACGTTGTTATGAAAACATCCAACTCGTGCTTCACACCAACCGGCCGGCCGTCTTCGGAGTGCTGTTTCCGGAGGCTGCGAGGGCTTGGCGCGGTGCTCTCGGCCCTGCTGCTTATCGGTGGGCTGGCCATTCTTGGCGGTGCCGGCTGCGGCAAGAAGGAAAAAGCTCCTGAAATCAAGCCCGAGCAGGTCGCGCCGATCAATCCCGACACGCCCGAGGAGCAGCTCCAAAAGGCCCGATTGCAACAGGCTGTCGCCATCCGCGAGGGCATCGAACCGCCGCCGCCGGCAATCAAACTCCGCGGTGGCGAGCTGGCCACGCCGGAGGTGCTGGCGGCCTACAATCAGGAGCTGCTTCGCTATATCGTCCGCACCAAGGACACGCCCGAAACCTTGCAGGAGTTGATACGCATCCGGGAATTGCCGCGCCTGCCCACGCCGCCGCCGGGCAAACAGATCGTTTACGACCCGGTCAATCGCATCATCAAACTTTACCCG
>CAYXJB010000006.1:7462-11441 GCA_964465445.1 uncultured Verrucomicrobiota bacterium | reverse complement strand
CGCGAAGCGCCCGAGGGAGCCGGGAATGCAACGCTGGCGGGAGAGGGGAGGAGTTGCATTCGCCCTCCGCATGTGAAGCGCGTGACCGCCGTCGCCGCGCCGGGGAACGATTCGTTCAGGCTGCTTCGGGGAACTCGATGAAGTACGGATGCGTGGGCGTGCCGCGGAGGCCTTCGGGGCGCAGGTCCAGTTCCAGACCCTTCCAGCAGCGGCGGCCGAAACGGTTGAGCAAACCCAACCGGTAACGCCAGGAGATCCCGTAAAAGGGATTGTTCGTCGGCCAGAACGAGATGAAGTCCAGTTTGGCCGCGCGCGCCAGTTCAATGGCGCGTTCGAGATATTCGGGCCGGTCGTTCCAATTGAAGAGCAGGTATTTCCATTCCAGAATCGGCTGCGTCAGGCCACAGGCGTTGCGGAATTCGGCCATGGCTTTCATGGCGGCGTAGGCGCGGGTGAAACTGCCCCCGCGCATGTATTTGCGGCACATCGCGTCGTTGATGCCGTGCACCGAAAAAAGGATGTGGCTGAAATGCAGCGCCGCCTCGCGCTTGGCGTCGGTGTCGAGCAACATCCCGTTGGTCGAGGTGACGATCCGGCAGTTCGGATTCTTGCGGCGCAACAGCGGCAGCTCCTGCGTGATCGTCGGTGAAAGGAACGGCTCGCCCAGGTTGAGGAAAAAAATCTGTTTCATGCCCAACCGCGCCATCAGATCGGCCATTTGGTCCATCTCAGCCAGGGGCATCTGGGTCAGGCGATTGACGCGGATGGCCGCCGCATTGCCCCGGGCGCAGCCGGTGCAGTCCACGTTGCACCGCACCGTGTTTTCCAACAACACGCCGCGGTAGGGCAACCGCACCGGCGGGGGCGGCGCGCCGCGCGCCGGCAATCGCCGCAAATCACCGCAGCGCGAGCAGGTCGGGATGGGCATGCGCCCGCGCAGCAAAATTTGCCGGAATCGCTCGGCCACCGGTCCAAAGAAAATCTCCTCGAAGGTGTTCTGGCGCAAATCGCCCAGATGACCGATGCCCTCGTAATCCTGGCAATTGCACGAGACGGTGCGGTCGGAATTGATCGTGATGTTGTACTCCGACTGGCCGTGCAGCGCGGCGCAGTAGTAGCCCCGACCGGTCAGCCACGCGCGCAGTTCCAGCCAGCGACAGAGCACCCACCGCAGGATGTCGCTAACCACCCAGTTGAGGCGCGCCTTGGGATTGCGGGCGCTGCCGCTGAGAATCGGGATGTTCACGCTCAGAAAGTTGCGTCGGCCCGGCGTCGGCGCAAGCCTGTTTTGGTGAGCGCATTCACGCGGGCCTGCTCCGAAAACGCCCGCCGGGCGGATCAAAGAATTGCCCCGACCGGCTGAGCTTGTTGAGGCAGAGCAGATTGGGATCTGGGCGGCCTCGCTGCGGTTTCACGTCCGTCCGGCCAACACGCGCGGCGTACCGGGTGGAGCGCGCCGGAAGGGCGTTTGCGGCTTGAACGGGTTGCGCGCGATTTCTATTGTCGGCGCATGACTCGAAAATGCTTTGGGAGGATGGCGCTGGCGGTGTGGTTTGTGGCTGCGGTGGCGCGAGCACAGGACGCTGCGATCGAGGAGCGGCTCAACAAGCTCAGCGGCTACATCGAGGACCTGCTCGCGGCTCAGGCCGAGCAGCAGAAACGCATCGCCGCGTTGTCGCGCGAGGTCGAATCCTTGCGCGAGCAGATCAACCGGCCCGCCGTCAGTTATGCCTCGGCCGAGGACGTGCGCAAGCTGGCCGAAAAAATTCAAGAAATTGATCAAAAGCGCCTCGCCGACAACGAGAAGATCCTCAAGGAACTCGAACGGCTCGCGCGGCTGGGCAGCGCGCGCGCTGCGTCGCCGGACGTCAAACCCGTCGAGCCCAAACCTGCTTCCGGACCCGCGACCGCCGAGAAGGGTTACGAGTACGTGATTCAGAGTGGTGACACGCTCTCGGCCATTGTGGCGGCGTGTCGCGAAAAAGGGATCAAGGTCACCGTCGAACAAATTCTCAAGGCGAATCCCGGTCTGAAGGAACGCAGCCTTCGACCCGGGCAGAAAATTTTCATCCCGGCCTCCAATCCCTGAGGCCCGGAGCGCTCAGAGTTCCAGAAAGCGCATCACACTGTCGCCGTGGCGGAGCGCGCGCACCTCGCGCCAGGGCAGAGGCACTTCCAGCGTATCGCGCCGGGCGTGCCCCAGCACGAAGCGCCCACCGGCGGCGAGCAACCGCGGCAGCACCGGATCGTCCAACAACCGCTGCGCGCAGGAGGTGGAGCGGCGTCCGATGTTTTTCTCTCCGTAGGGCGGATCAGCGAGGATCAGGTCGAACACGCGCCCCTCGGCGGCCAACTGCCGCAGGGCGGTAAAGACATCCTGGATGCGGACTTCGAGGCTGCCTGGCGGACAACCGATCCGCGCGGCATTTTGTCGGATGAAGCCCGCATGTTTGGCCGAATGTTCGACGCACACGGCGCTTTGCGCGCCCCGGCTCAGGCATTCCAGACTCAGCGCGCCGGTGCCGGCGAACAGTTCCAACACCCGCGCGCCGAGCACCCGCGGACCCAGGCTGTTGAAGACAGCCTGCTTGACCAGGTCCGGTGTCGGTCGTACGGCAAGACCCTTGGGCGATTTGAGAAGGCGCCGCCCCGCGCGCCCGCCGATGATTCGCATCGAGGCCGAAGATAGACCACCGCCGCACCGCCGGCCAGCCCCGCAGACGCGAGTCTCGATGCCGGTTTGCCGGCGCAGGGGCGGCCTCGCGCTTCGATTGGTGCGCTGCGGCGGAAGCGGTCAGGCGAGGAGTGGCGCGAGCCGACGGTCGAAGACGCGTCCGTCCAGCGGGATCGTCCGCGGGCGGCTGCCTTGACGTGCCGTGCCCGGCCCTTATGCTGAGCGGGTCTTCGGGCCAAAGAGGGGTCTCGGGCAAACACTGCACATGACAACGATTCAAAACATTCAGGCGCGCGAAATTCTCGATTCGCGCGGCAATCCCACCGTCGAAGCCGATGTCATCCTGGCGTGCGGCACGACCGGACGCGCCGCCGTGCCCTCCGGGGCGAGCACCGGAGAACACGAGGCGCTGGAGCTGCGGGACGGCGATCGGAAACGTTACCTGGGCAAGGGCGTCCGCAAAGCCGTCGCCAACATTCATCAGAAAATCTTGCCGGCGTTGCGCGGCGTGGACGCGCTCGATCAAGTGCGGGTGGATCGGATCATGCTCGAGCTGGACGGCACCGAAACCAAGTCGCGCCTCGGGGCCAACGCGATTCTGGCGGTGTCGCTGGCCACGGCCAGGGCGGCAGCCAACTGCCTGGGCGTGCCGTTGTTCAAATATTTGGGCGGCCCCAACGCCAAGGTTCTACCCGTGCCGATGGCCAACGTCATCAACGGTGGCGCGCACTCCGATGCGCCGATTGATTTTCAGGAGTTCATGATCATGCCGCTGGGGTTGCCGAGCTTCAGCGAGGCACTGCGCGCGATTGTCGAGACTTTTCACGCGCTCAAAGCCGTGCTCAAACACCGCGGTCTGAGCACCGCCGTGGGCGATGAGGGCGGGTTTGCGCCCCATCTCAAGAGCGTCGAAGACGCCCTGGAAGTGCTCTTGCAGGCGATTCGCCAGGCCGGTTACAAGCCGGGCAGGGACATCTATCTGGCGCTGGACGTGGCCGCCTCGGAATTTTACGCCGGCAACGGACGATACACGTTCAAGAAAAGCACCGGCGAGACGCTCACCGGCGACGATCTGATCGGGCTCTATGCCCGGCTGGTGGCCCGCTATCCGATCGTGAGCATCGAGGATGGCTGCGCCGAAAACGACTGGGCGAGCTGGAAAAAACTCACCCAAAAACTCGGCGAGCGCGTGCAGTTGGTCGGCGACGACCTGTTCGTCACCAACGTAAAGTTCCTCCGCAAGGGCATCCAAAACAGCGTGGCCAATTCGATCCTGGTCAAGGTCAACCAGATCGGCTCGCTCAC
>CAYXJB010000006.1:0-7399 GCA_964465445.1 uncultured Verrucomicrobiota bacterium | reverse complement strand
GGAGAAACCGAGGACGCCACGATCGCCGATCTTGCGGTGGCGACCAACTGCGGCCAGATCAAAACCGGCAGCCTCAGCCGCAGCGACCGGCTGGCCAAGTACAATCAACTCTTGCGCATCGAAGAACGGCTCGGGCCTCACGCTGTTTACGCCGGCCTCAATGCCCTCCACCGGAAGCCCTGAAGCCGTTCGAGCCGCAGCGGGTGTTCCCGGTTCGCGTGGTCACGTGGCGCCCGCCGGTGGAGGCGACCGGCCCATGGCAGCCCGCACGCGGTAAAGCTCGACGCACCGGGCGCACACGCCCTGCTCGACGGTCCAGTTCTGGAATTCGCTTCGGATGGCGGTTTGGACGGCGTCGGTCAGCCGCTCGGGTGCGGCCCAGGCAAAGGTGGGAAAACCGCACAACGGGCAGGGCGCACCCGGTTCGGGTTGAGCGGCATGGCGGCTTTGACGCGGATCGGACGCCAGTGCGAGCAGCTCCGCGTGGCGGGGTTGTGTGCCGGTCCACAGGCGCGTGAAAATTTCGTTTCGACGCGATTCGGGCAGGAAATCGAACGCGCGATCGAAGGCGAGGCGGTGGGTTTGCTCGTTTCCCGGCGTGGCGCGCCCGGCGCGTTGGAGACGTCCGTCCACCGTGATGGCCCACAGGAGGCGATAGCGCTCGCGGATGAGCCGCTCGCGAACGCGGTCGTTGCCGCCAGCCGGAATCTCGGGCGAATAGCCGAAAGCCGGGTCGAGCATGTCGTGCAGGTGCGCCAGTTCGTGGCGCAAGAACGGCCCGAGATCCTCCCCGCGGGCCAGTCGTTCCGGGAGCAGCGCCACCACCGCGTTGCGCCCGGTCTCGGGGCTGACGAACAGTTCGGCGCCTTCTTCCGCGCGACTGCGCGCCTTGCGAAAGGCCAGGACCGTCAGCGAAGCGGACAGCAGCGGGAATTCGTTGACGATCTGGATGAGCGATTGTTCCAGCCCCCATTCCCGAAACCAGTCCAGGTGGACTTTGAAAAAGGCGGCGTTGCGTTCGTCCGGATCGAGAATGCGATAGGGCTTTTCGCGTTCGGCATGGAAGCGCCGGATCTGCAACGCCGGAATGTCGCGCCGGTGTCCGCTGGCGCAGAGAAACACGGCGGCCTCGACCAGTTGCTCATCGTAGCGCAGTTGCATGGCGTGGAACGAGACCCAAGCCACGCGGGCAGCGGCCGATCCGCCCCGGGTGAAAGCACGCATTCCGTGGGCGCTCAACGCGTCGGTGCGGCTCGCACGGCCAGGCGCGCGTTCAACTGCGCCTGCCGGGCAAAGTCGGCGGCCCTGCCCAGTTCCAATAGAACCTCTTCGGGGTTGTGGAAGCCCATGCTGTTTTCGGATACGACCAGGTTTTCCCATCGGACGTGGGCGAGCTGGTGCTGGCGGATGGCGTTTTGGAGCCGCTCGCCATCCACGCTCTGACCGGCCTGAGCGGCTTTCTTGGCCGCGGCGATCGCGTCAATGGCGTCGCTCAGGGCGAGCTGGACCTGTTGTTGCAGTTCGAAGACGTGCTGCTGCACGCGCTGGGCCTGGGCCATCAGTCGCTCGGCGTCCACTTTGTGACATTCGGCGCAGGGGAACGCACCGTAGCGCTGATCGCCCTTGATATAGCGATCCAGGTACTTGAAGGGACTGGTCATCCAGTGCGAGGTGAAGGTTTTGCCGTGCCAGGTGAGTTTGGGCATGTGGCAGGTGACGCAGGAAGCGCCGGCACGTTCGTATTTGCTTTCCCAGAAGGTTTCGGTTTCTGGATGCTGGCTTTTGATGAGCAGCTCGCCCGTCAGGCCGTGTTTCCAGTCCTGCTGGTAATCGAAGGTGCGCCGGTAATGCTCGTCCAGGTCGCGCATCTTGGCCCAAGGGAAGTGGTCGTGCACGACCTTGTCTGCACCCGGACCGCAGGTGTACTCGACATGGCACTGGGCGCAAACAAGGGTCTGCTGCTGCTGGCGGTCGGCGGCCTCGAAGCTTTTGACGTTTTTCTCGGGCCAGTAGGGGTTGACGCCTTTTTCGGCGATCGCCTTCTGAAGGGCTTTGCGGATAATGCGCAGCTTGGGTGCGTGCGGGTCGTGGCAGTGACTGCAGGCGATGCCGTACTGGCGCGTCTCCTCGGGCACGCGGGCGAGGACCTCGTGCCAGTCAGCCTGTTCATCGAGCTTGATGCCCTTCCACTCGCGTCCCCAGTTGTAGGCAACGGCGGTGCTCTTGCACTGCATGCAAACGGCGTATTGCTTGCGTTTGATGTCAACGTGGTCTTTGAGGATGTAGTTGTGGGAGCGCTCCTCGTTGTACTCGATGGTGAAACCGTGGCCGGCGATGAGCTTGTTGAGCAGGGGGAAATCGTTGGTTTTGGGCGCCGCGTGCGGATCAGCCGGCGTGCCGCCAAACCGACCGATGCGCACGGGGTCGTCCATCTTCATCGTCTCGTACTGGTACTTGTGGCAGGCACCGCAGCTCTCCCATCGGTAGTCCACCCCGGCCGCGTGTTCGTCGGGATTGCTGTTGTGCGGCGCGGCGTTGGGATGGCATTGCAGACAGCTCAGCCCCGAGTGAAAGCCCTGCTGATAGCCAGCGCGCATCTCCTGGTGGCATTCGAAGCAGGATTCTTTTTTGACGGCGGCGGTCGCCGGCGAAACCACGGGCGTCGAAGTCGTGGCCGGCGTGGCCGCGCGGGCTGTCAGAAACGAATCGCCCGAGAGGAATGCGCTGACACCAAGGGCGGCGAACAGTCCTGCAGACAGCAGAAACCACCACGCGGGTACGACAGCTCGAATCGTCCGGTTCAGCTTCATTGCGCCTCCTCTACCAAACTCGCGCAGTCGAATCCAGCCCGACCGCATTTCGCACCGACAGCAGGCGGTTTGGCGTTTGCGTCGCCGCTCAGGTCGTTGTCAGCGCGCCCGGCGGCAGAGCGGTGATGCCGCAGGAATTGCAAAGGCTCTCGGCCGCTTCATCCACCGGCCGGAGCAACAAATCCTCGCTGCCGGGTGTCACCCGGCATCGCGCGCACTCGCTCAGGATGAATTCGCGGGTGAATCGAGCCAGCGCAACCAGTGTACGCTGGCCGGCCTCCCGTTCGAGTCGGCGGGTAAAGGCTGGCGCCCACTGACCCAGATGTTCGCGCAGAAAACTCCGTTGCGCGTCGCGAACCACGGCCAGCAGCTCGGCGTCGAGTTGATGTTCCAGCGCATAGGCTTCCTTGGCCGCGAGCACCGAGAGGAACTCCAGCTCAATGCAGATGTGATCGGGCCGTTCGCCGGCATCCTCTGCCAGATCCAGGCCAAAGGCCCGGTAGAACGCTCGAAGATCGGCAAGCCGGTGAGGTTGAAAGAGCGAGTCGGCCATCATTCCGCCGTATTCGATCTCGTTCATCGGGCAGGGCCCGCGCGCGGCGTGGCCAAAGGTCACCAAGTATGCATCGGTGAACGCGTCGCGTTCCGCAGGGACAAGTGCCGCGACCAGTCCCGCTACGGCCGTGCTCAACGAACCGTTGCCCGCGTCCAGAGCGCGCACCGCGTTGGTCAGATTGAGCTGCGTGGCCGGATCGGTGAGCGCGGCCCAGTTGCCCGGGGTCGGATCTTCGAAGCATTTGGCGATGAACCGATACACAAACGCGCGAGCCATGGCGTGATCAATCGCTGCCTGCAGTGGCAGGGCATCCGAACCGGCGGCCGTGGAAGGGGCAACGCTCGACGGGTCGGAGGGCGAAGGAGTGCGGTGGGGCGCGTCGCTTCCGGTCGAATGCCGGTGGCCGGCCTGGTCCGACGCCGGATCGGCGTCCGGGGACGAGGCATCGGGGACCGCGGCGGGATAATTCCGAAAGACGGAGCGTTTGGGCACAGAGGTTGTTGGCGCCCAGTTGTGCGGCGGCTCGGGCTGCTGACCGTGGCGATCAGATGGAGTTGGCATGTTTGGCGTCACGGATGAGTCGTGTTCTTTTGTTTTCATCTCGAGCCCAAAGTTCGGCCATCCCGTGCAGAATGCGAGATTGAACCTCACGCCGCATTGACTAGGATCAAATTACGCCACGAAAGCCGCTGATGGCTGACGGCGTTCTGCCCGGACGAAAACCAACAGTTTGCGGATGCCTGTTCAGAACCGGCAGTGCAGGCCGGCCGAAATCACGTGGGCGGCGAAGTCGTTGCGGCCTCCGGAGGTTTCCTCTTCGGAACGGAAGTATGCGTAGCGCAGCGTGGCGCGCAGGTTTCGGTTGACGCGTTGAACCAGACCAACGGCAACGGTGTGTTCGCGCGTGCCGGCCCCATAGGCGACGCTGACCTGATAATTCCCGCCGTTGTAGTTGTCGGCGCGGTAGTAGGAGTACTCCGCGGTCAGATCGGTTTTCTTTCCCAACGCGAAACCTGTGCCGAGTGTGGCAAACCAATAATCGTTCTGCGATTTCTGCACCAGTCCGGGCGTGGCGCTGGAATCGCTGACCGGCGTGGTGAGCTCATCGAGCACGTAGCTGATGCTGCCGTGCAGGTAGAGCCGCTCCCACGGATTCCACGTGAGACTGTGGCTAATGATATGCGTGCGTAGTTCGGCACTTTCGGTGGTAGAGAGCAAATCGGCGCGTGTCTCCACGGTGGAAACCTGGTAATCGTAGCGCGTGACGGAAGTCAGGTTGGGCAGGGCGCGCCAGGTGAGGCGGATGTTGACGTCGTGCGTGAAAGTATTGTTCGCGCGCAGGTAGGCCGGGTAGCGGTTGAAGCTGAACCCATCGTTCGGGGTGGAGTCCAACAAGTGGTCGTAGTCGCGGCTGCGCTGCTGGTAGTAGTATTGCGCGGCGAGGGTGAGTTTGCGCGTGGGATACCAGTTCGCGCCGAGGATGTATTTCTGAAGCAAGCCCTGGTAATCGGTGTTGCGGCGGAAATCCGTGTCGGGCGGCGCGGAGATGACGTTGGCATCAATCGGGCTGGACTGCTCGCGGAGGTCGCCGTCATCCACTTCCCATTCGCCGCGCGCGTAGAACAGCCAGTTGGTGGCGCCGGTGTAGCGCACTTCCAGCCGCGGCGCGACGGTGGTCTGCCGGCGGTGTGTGTCGGTGCGCACAATACCCGTCGCATTGGGATCGGGAATGATGATGCCCCCGAGGTTGATGCCGGAGACAACGCCGGGATTGAACGGCTGGAACAGCGAAGCACCGTCCAGGTCCTGGTATTCAATCTTCACTGCCGGCACGACCACCAGGCTCTTCAGCAGCGAGAACATGAAGCTCACGTTCGCGACCTGCTGATCGAGGAGGGAACTTCCGGAAAGGTTGATGAAACCCGGGCCGCGCAACACCGCCGGATCATACATCGGATCAAACTGGTCGCCATAAATCCGGCTGCCGGTCAGGTCGGTGTCGAGTCGTGTGTATGCATAGCCAAGCGAGAGGACGGTCTGGTTGTCGAACCAGGTGCTGCTCCAACCGTGGACGTTGAACAAGTCCGATTCCACGCCTTCTTTCTGGGTGACGCGAGAATTTGGCGTGCTGTGGAAGTCCTGGAAGTTCAGCGAATTGTTCCGTTCGCTCCACTGGTAAGTGAGTTTCGCGCCGAAGTCCGTTTTGCCGATCTTGTGCGTGACCTCGCCCTCGATGGTGTCGCGCTTTTCGTCGAGGTCGTAGAATGAAGCGCCAATGCCGCGCGCGCCGTAAGGGCTGTTCACCCGTCCCCAGTGGGTGGAATCCTTTTGTCCGTCGCGAAAGTCGTGGGTGTATTTGATGCGGAGCGTGGGCCAGCCCGGCAGCGTCAGTCCGCCTTCCACCCAGACGCCGCCGCGATCTAGGAACAGACGGCTCTCAGGCAAGGGAAACCACAGATTCGCACCCGGCAAAAAACCGCCGCTACCGTTGTAGAAGGTGCGCGACTCGGCGTAGCCGACACGGAAAAAGCCCCGATCCTCGCGCGTCAGGTCCAACCTGAGTCTGTAATCGTGATAATCGAACAGACCGTGCCCATCGAGTTTGAGCAGCCATTTGTTCGTCAGGGAATGTTCGTAGTGGAAATCCAACACGCCGCCGAAAACGGAGTTGGCGGGCAAGCCGACGCGCTGTTGGAATGCCGCGTCGTTGCCGCTCACGCTGGCGCCGCTCAACGAGAGATTCGCCCAGTTCGCGAACTCGCCGTCGCCTTCGTCGAGCGTGACGGGCGGCGATTGTTTCTCGCTCTTCACTTCAGCCACCCTGGGTTCGTCTGCAAGCACAGGAACGATGAGTCTTGCCAGCAGCAGGGCGAGGAGCGCACCGCAGCGGCACACGGTCATCGCGGACGTAGCGCAGACTTCCAGTCTGCTGTATCGCGAATTTCCAATCCGCCGGGCTGGCAAGCGGTCAGCCGTTCCGGCCTGGTTCGGGCTCTGGCGACTGCAAGTCGGCGATACAGGAAGTTGAAAACCTGCGCTACAGGCGGTGTCCGCATCGTGAAGTATTGGCAGTGGATTCATAGGCGTGGTTCAGTAGCGCAGGGTGGAATTGACCTGTGAGCCATGGACGGCTTCGTGGCATCCGGCCGTCCAGCAGGTGCCGCTTCGCAGCAACGCACTGTGCGGCATGCCGCCTATGAGGATACTGGTGTTGGCATCCTGCACATGGCACTTGAGGCACAGATTTGCGTTGCGCGAGGTGAGCATTTTCGCGTTGACCGTCCCGTGCGGATCATGGCAGGTGGTGCATCCCTCGCGCATGGCTTCGTGCTCGAAGGCAAAGGGACCGCGCTGCGCTTCGTGACAGCGCGTGCAGGTGTCGTCACGCGTCTGCAGTGATGCGCCGCCGGCAAACCCATCACCCCGGTGGGGGTCGTGGCAGTCGTTGCAGGAAATCTTGCCATCCAGTACGGGGTGCGAGTGCGGCAGGTTGAACCGGCTGCGCTTGTCCAGATGACAGGCGAAACAGGTCTCCGGGTTCTTGCCTGGATTGATGATGGTGTGCGTCGCCCCGCCACTCTCGACGTGTTTACTGCCCGGTCCGTGGCAGGATTCGCAGCCCGCCTCCAGCGCGTTCTTCCCGGGCGCTTGGAGGCGCGCGTGATCCGCGGTGATGAACTCCTTGGTGATCTTTTCGTGACAGTCCACGCACTCTTTCGAGCCGACGTAGGTTGCGCCGGCAATTTGCGGCGGGGCGACGATCAGGCGATTCGCCGTGGCGCAACTGACGGCGACGACCATCAGTCCGACAAGGCTGCCGAACACGGGCAACCGCCGCTCACCGAACCAATGCTGAAACCGGCCCCAGAACGAGGGAGCATCGATGTCAAAGAATGAGCGGGCCTTGCGATTCATTGGGCATAAGCGGGCAGAGGGGGACCAGGGGACGGTCCGACGATGGTTTCAAGTGTTGCGAGGTCGTTCTGGCAAAATTCGACCGCAAGGCTGCAGAGGGCCGGGTAGAGCGGTAGCC
>CAYXJB010000005.1:32390-37736 GCA_964465445.1 uncultured Verrucomicrobiota bacterium | reverse complement strand
CGGCGTCTCGAACGTGGCGGTCTTCATGCGGGAGTTCATCATGGATGCAGCGCCAGCGCCGGCTCCGGGCTCGCCGATTCGATCTGTTGCAACGCCTCGAAGATGTCGCGCGCCACCGGAGCGCAGGTTGTTCCGCCCGAGCCCTCGCCCTCGACCAGCACCACCACGGCGTAGCGGGGTGATTCATACGGGCCGAAGGCGATGAACCAGAGATTCCGTCCGATCACCCGGTTGTGCGGATCGGTTACCTGAGCCGTGCCGGTCTTGCCACAGACCCGCAGCGCTCCGGGCCGCCGGTAATAATCGCGAAACGCGCCGTAGGCCGTGCCTTCGGGGTCCTCGGTGTCGGCCAGCATCGCTTCGCGCAACACGTTCAGATGGCGCGCCGAGACGCCCAACCGATCCCGCACGCGACGCGCCGGAAATTCCACAACCGGTTCATCCGACTCGCCCGCCGGCGGTTCGATGCGCGCGACCAGGCGCGGCCACAACACCTCGCCGCCGTTGGCCAGGGCGGCGGTCATCACCGCCATTTGCAACGGCGTCACGGCCAGTCGTCCCTGTCCGATGCACAAATTGGCCGTGTCGCCGTCAAACCAGCCGCGGCTGACCGTTCGCGCGGTCGGGAAAAATCCCGCTGTTTCCTGGCGCGTGGGCAAATCACACCGTTCGCCCAGGTGCAGGCGCCGGCCCAACTCCAGAATGCGCGCCAGTCCGCACCGCAGACCGTTGCTGATGAAATAGGTGTTGCTGGAGCGCAGCAGGGCGCGCCGGAAATCGTACTCGCCCGCCGGCGCGGTGTCGTGAATGTAGCGCCGCCCGACGTAGATGTGGCCCGGATTGTAGAGCCGCCGGGCCGGATCGAGTCCGGCTTCCAGACACGCCAGACCGACGAGCGTTTTGAAGATCGAACCCGGCGCGTAATGTTCCTGGGTGGCGCGATTGATCTGCGGGCGCAACACCGGATCGTTCAGCCGCGCAAACTCCTCCTGGCCGATCTGCGGAATGAATGCGTTGGGATCGTAGCCGGGCGAGGACACCAGCGCGAGCACGTCGCCGGTCTGCACCTGCATGAGCACCACCGCGGCGCGGGCGTTGGGGCCCAGCCGCCGACGCAGCGCGCGTTCGGCGGCCTGTTGCAGGCGCGCATCGAGCGTCAGCACCACGTTTTGGCCCGGCTCGGCCGGCTGCCAGATGTGTTCCTCCTGCCGGTAACCCAGGTGATTGACGACCACGGCCTTCACACCCGCCTGCCCGCGCAGCACCGCGTCGAAGCCGCCCTCGATGCCCACCACGCCGCGGTAATCGGGCAGCCGATAGAAGTAATCGGCCAGCTCGCCTTCGAGCGACCGATCGTCGCGCGTCAAATGCCCCAGCAAATGCGCGGCGGTCTGGCCCAACGGATAGACGCGCAACGGCAGCACTTCCAGATCGAGCGCCGGCCCGCCGCCGTTTTGTTCCAGAAACCGGGCCACCTGCTGCGGCGTGGCCCCGCGCACCAGCGGCCAGGGCAACGCCCGTTGGTTGACGTAATGCCGGCGAAACGCCTCCGGATCGAACCGCAACTCGGGCATCTGCAGTTGCGCGGCCAGTTGGGTGACGATGCCGCTGGCGACCTGAAAGCGCGCCTGCCATTCGAGCGCCTGCACCTGGGCGCGTTGCAGCCGGGCGGGTCGGGTGCACACCGTTCCCCCGCCGAGCCAGCGCTTCCAAAACGGCCCGGCGTTGCTGAGCGTCACCACCGGCCGCAACTGCCGATACGCTTCCCGAAACGCCGGACTCAAATCCTCCAGGTACAGGCTGATGTTGTAGGCCGGCCGGCTCTCGGCCAGCACCTGACCGTGCCGATCCAGAATCTTGCCCCGCACCGCCGGCACCCGCACCGTCCGCAGGGTCTGGTTCTCGACCCGGCTCTGGTACTCGCGGCCCTGGACGATCTGCACCCACCAGAGCCCCGCCACCAACACGCCCAAGCCGCCCAACACCACCGCGCTCAACAACCGCAACGGCGGGTCACTGCGCTTGAGTTGGTCCAGAATCAGCATCAACGTCGCATCCTCTGCCGGTTCAATGTCGCCCTCGACGAATCTCGCGATCGGGCCGGAAACTGGTCTCGCCGGCACGCACGCCCACGAACACCCGTTCGCACCACTCGAACACCAGAAACACCAGCGGCGTGAGCGCGCCCCCGAACAGCGTCATCACCAACCACTGCCAGAGCGAAGCCCAGCCCAGCAGCGGCGAGCGGCCCACCGAAAGCAACAACACCACCGCCAGCAACGGGGCCACCGCGCTGGCCACACTGCCCAGCACAAACTGCGCGAACGGCTGATCGCGCAGAATCAACTCGCGCCGCGCGTAAAGCGCCGCTCCCACCGCCAGCAACGGGAGCACACTGCTGCCCAGCGGATTGGCCGAAAGCGTGTCGAACGCCAGTCCGCCCACCAGCGCCAGCAACCCGATCGCCGGCCAGTCGGCCCGGAGCGCCGCGTACACCATCAACGCCGGCAACACATCCACCCGCGCCTGCAGCCAGCGCGCCGGCACCGGCGACGCCGCCTGCCAGAACACCGCCAGCACCGCGGCCCCCAACAGCAACAACATGCGAAACGCGTTCATCGTCCGAACCTTCGTCGTTCGCCCGTCGCCCGTGCGCCCGTGTCATGATCCGAACGCGAGCCGTTCCAGCCGGCCGGCCGCGCCCGGCACGCTCGGCTTGCGATCCGTTGTCGCAACGGTTTCATGGCAACAACACCCAGACTTCTTCCAGCGCGCTCAACTGGGCCGCCAGACGCACCCGGGCGCGCAGATACAAGCCCGATTCCACCGGCCGCCAGTCCACAATCCGGCCCACCGGAATGCCGGCCGGGAAGACGCCGCCCAGTCCGCTGGTGACGACGGCCTGGCCGGGCTGCAACACGGCGCTGCGCGGCAGATAATCCAGATCCACCAACGCGCGGTCCGACGGCCCGGCGGCACCCAGCACGCCGGTGTCGCGCGTTTCATTCAACACCTGCACCGACACACGACACGCCGGATCGCCCAGCAACACCACCTGCGAGCGCATCAGGCCCACCTCGCTCACGCGCCCGACCAGGCCCTCGGCCGTGAGCACCGGCAGGTTTTCGCGCAGTCCATGGCGACGGCCCAGATCAATCTGGACGGTCCGCCACCAGTTGGCCGGGTCGCGCAGCACCACGCGGGCGAGCCGGAGATTCCAGGCGGTGTGCCGCTGTTGCCAGTCCACCGCCCGGCGCAGCCGCTCGTTCTCCTGCGCGATGGCGGCGGCCTGCATGGCCTGGAGTCGGAGCCGTTCGTTTTCGCGTCGCAGCGCTTCGTTCTGTCGCACCAGTTCCGAGCGCGGCAAGACCGCCTGAACGGTGTGATCAGCGGCCTGCCGGGCCGCGCCCACCAGACCGAACAGCGGCAGGAAGAGGCTGCCCAGGGCGAGTTTGAGCCGGGAGGCCAGGCCCTCGGGCAGGCTCAGTGCGCCCAGGGCCAGCGCCAGGGCCAGCACTCCAAAAACGTATTGCGGACGTCTCAACATCATCGTGCCGCTTGCGACTCGCCGTCGGCAACGCGGGCCGGCGGTCATGCCGCCGGGCGTGACAGGCCTGGCCTGTCAGCGCGGTGAACGCAAGCGGAAGGGCCCGACTTGCTCCGGGCCGGTCGGCTCGGGGTGCGAGTCGCCGGCGCACGCGCTCCGGGCTAGCGGGAGTTGGTGGCCACGCGCTTGAGGAACTGCAGTTCCTGAAGCACCCGACCGGTGCCCTCGGCCACGGCGCTCATGGGATCGTCAGCGACGTGGACGGGCAAACCGGTTTCTTCGGCAACCAGCCGATCAATCCCGCGCAGCAGCGCGCCGCCGCCGGCCATGACAATGCCCCGATCAATCAGATCGGCTGCCAGCTCCGGCGGGCAACGCTCCAGCGTCAGACGGATGGATTCGAGGATGCTCGAAAGCGGTTCGCGCAGGGCTTCGCGAATTTCTTCGGACCGGATCGTGATGGTTTTCGGCAGGCCCGAACTCAAGTCGCGTCCCTTCACTTCCATGGTCAACTCCTGCTCCAGCGGAAAGGCCGATCCAATCCGGATCTTGATCTCCTCCGCGGTGCGTTCACCAATCATCAGGTTGTAGGCGCGTTTCATGTGGGCCACGATCGTTTCATCGAACTCGTCGCCGCCAACCCGCAGGCTGCGGCTGAACACGATGCCCGCCAGTGAAATGATGGCGATCTCGCACGTGCCTCCGCCGATGTCCACGATCATGTTTCCGGCCGGCTCATGCACCGGCAGCCCCACCCCGATGGCCGAGGCCATCGGCTGTTCGATCAAATAGACCTCCCGCGCACCGGCATGAGTCGCGGAGTCCTTGACCGCCCGTTTTTCGACCTCGGTGATGCCCGTGGGCACGGCTACCACGACCCGGGGCGCGATGAGTTTGCGATGATGCACCCGCTGGATGAAATGGCGGAGCATCGCCTCGGTGATCTCGAAGTCGGCAATCACGCCGTCCTTCATCGGGCGGATGGCGACGATGTTGCCGGGCGTGCGGCCCAGCATGCGTTTGGCCTCCTCGCCCACCGCCAACACGTTGGTCGTGCCCGCCTGGATCGCAACGACCGAGGGCTCGCGCAACACAATGCCCCGGTCACGAACGTACACCAGGGAATTGGCCGTCCCGAGGTCTATTCCAATGTCGTTGGAAAACAGGCTCTTGAACTGTGCAAACATGAACGTTGCCTAACCGAGCGTAGTTAACCCTCCCACAGCAGGCCGGTCAAGCGGATTGCAAACGCCCGCCGCCCGCCGGCTCCGGAACGGACGCGCTGCAGCCGCCCGTTACCGCAGCCACACCAGCAGCACCACGCCCAGCACAATCCGATACCAGCCGAACAAGATGAAGGTGTGCGTCTGCACGTACCGCAGCAGCCAGCGCACCGCCAGAAACGACACCCCGGCGGCCACCAGCGTGCCCAGCCCCAGCAGCCACCAGTTTTCTCCCGAACCCTCGCCGCCCTGAGCCAGGGCCTTGTAAATCTTCCATCCGCCCGCGCTCAACATCGTCGGAATCCCCACCAAAAACGAAAACTCCGTTGCCGCCGGCCGCGCCACACCCAGCATCAAGGCCAGCAGAATCGTCGCCCCCGAACGCGACGTGCCCGGAAACACCGCCGCGAGCAGTTGTCCCGCCGCCACGGCCATCACCACGGCCCAGGAAATCTCGTCCTGCAAGCGCCGGCCGCGCAGCCACGCTTCGACTCCCAGAAACAGCACGCCGCCGAGCAACAGTGCCACCGCCACCGGAAACACCGTTTCGGGCAGCTTGAATCCCCGCCGCTCCAG
>CAYXJB010000005.1:23827-32355 GCA_964465445.1 uncultured Verrucomicrobiota bacterium | reverse complement strand
AACGCCACCGCAATCTTGAGCAGGTAATCGCGCGTGGCCGGATCGCGTCCAACGGCCAGAAACTGGCGCAGCCGTTCCGGAAACAGCGGCAGCACCGCCACCACCGCGCCGCATTGGATGACGATGTTGAACAAGTCGCTCTGCCGGGGCAGCCACTGTTCGGCCAGTAACAAATGACCGGTCGAGGAGACCGGAATGAACTCGGTCAGGCCCTCGATCACGCCCAGCACCACCACTGCCAGCCAGTCGGACATGGCGTGGTTAGACGCCAGACGCGCGCCGAAGGCAAGCGGGAAAACGCCCGGGCATCGCGGCGCAGTGCGAGCTCAGCGGGCTCAGCGGGCTGATTTTGCGAACAGGCCCGAGAGCGGAGATTTGGCGGCCTCGGTCTGCTGACGCACCTTGAGCTGGCCCAGAATGGCGTGCCAGCCGATGTAGATCCGATGCCACTGGTTTTCGAGGTTGCGCAGCGCCGCGTCGTTGAGTTCAGAAAGATATCGCAGCGAAGGCGCATTGCCGATGAGGGTGTGGATCTCCTCCTTGGTCGGGGAGCTGATTTCGGCTGCGGCCAGAATGAGCTCCAGTTCCTGGATCAGAACGCTTTTGACCTCCAGAAACTGGTTTTCGTCCTCGACACCGAACTTTTTGGAGCGGGCCAGGTTCACGAAGGCGTTGAACTGTTTCCAGCACTCCAGGTAGTTCTCCAGTTGGCGAATGAGCGCGTCGAGTTTTTGCGATTTCATAGACCGGGCGAGCCGGCCGATCGAGCCGGCAGGATGGGGGTCAAGGGACAGAGGAACACCAGCGCGCCGCCGCGCAGCTCGCGGGCGACGATTTTCAGACCGCCATAGTACACGATCAATTCGTTCAACGGCAGTTGTGCGGCGCGCGCTTCCTGAAAGGTCTCGCGCACGCGCCGGCCGATGTCCCGCACAAACTCCGAAGGAAAATCCGACGGCAGCGTGCTCACCACCACCGCGCCTTCGCGGTCCACGGTGAACGAACCACCGGGCAATCGCAGCGGCGGTACCGCTCGCGCAAAAAGTCGCTTCAGAACCATGTCGCCACCAACTTCTTCATTCGCTCGCGCACCTCGGCCCCCTCGAGGGTGTGTCGCCAGCCCACGCAGAGGCGTGCCGAGCCGCGAGCGGACAGCGCGACGTGCCGCTGCAATCCCAAACCCACAATCTGCTCCAGCGGGCCGGCCTGCAGCCGTTCACCCAGCGCGCTGAAACGCTCGACCGTGCGCTCCAGCCACCCGGCCAGTCGCTCCGGATTCTCCAGCCCCAGCGCCTCGAAGCGCGCCCCCTCGCCATCGCCGGCCGCCAGCACGAACTCCACGTCATCGAGCCGCGCCAGAGCGGCCAGGCGGGAGACCGGTCGCGCCGCGCCCGGCTCCGGGGCTGTTTCCCCGCCCATGGATTCATCCAACGCCTGGGCGGTTTCGAGCAACAGGGCGTTGCAGGATTTCTGGATCTGACGCGGCCGGTCCGGTTCGGGCGGCAGGATTTCGAAACTGCCGGCTTTCCAAGCCAGGATTTTGCGGAAGGCTTCCTCGCCGCAAACCCCCTCGGTCTCGGCATCCACCAGCTCGCCGTTGAGAATCCAGATCCGGCCGGTGAGCGGCCCGTTGGTGATGCGCAGCGTCGAGGAACTTTGCGAAAGGCATTCCAACTGGATGAGGTCCACCAGGCTCTTGCTCTGCACTCCGCGAAACCCGGATTCCTCGGTCTCGCGGCCCAGCAGCGACTCGATGCACTCCAGGAACATGCGCGTCTCGTGCTCGGAGGAGGGCTTCTGCCAGTACAAGTCCACGCCCAGCGCATAGACCCGCGAGCGGAACTGCTCGTCGGAAACCGAGGTGAGCACGACGGTCCGCAGCGCGGGGTATTTGCGGCGCACGATCGAGAGCACCTGCAGCCCGTCCATTTTGGGCAGTTTGAGGTCGCAGATGAGCAGCCGGAACGGATGCGCTTCCAGCAACGCCATGGCGCGCGGGCCGCTGGTGGCGGTGAAAATTTCCGGCCGGCTGGGCAGTTGCTCGAGCATTTCCCGGTAGAGCTCGAGCAGGTCCGGCTCATCGTCCAACAACAGAATTTTGTGACGCGTTTCCATGCGCCTCTGGTGATCACCGCTGATGCCAGCCTGCGAACAGGCTTGGTGCGGGCCCGTTCCAAAGCAAGTGATATTCCGCCGGCCGGCCCGGGTCTGCCGGCGGCTTCGAATCCGGCCCAAAATCACCGCCTTCGACCTCGCCAGAAGCCGGCCGGCCCGCCGGCTCGAACCGTTCCAAGGCAGGCAACTGGACAACGAGTCTTTCGATTGGACAGAGCGCAAGCCGCCGAGCGCGTTGGCAGCGGGCCAACGGATGCACTTTGCGCCGACTGGATCGCTCCCGGGCCGGCGGCAGGCCGGACGGGCGGTTGGCTGGCATGTTTTCTGCCCTTGCGTCTGCCCGGAATCGCAACACGGACGGAACCAACAGATGCATAACGTAGAGGCAGACGGTTGCAGCCGGGGCGGGACGCGGTGTTGGCCCGCCCCGGTGTCCGTCGCCGGTCGCATGCCGTGCGAGTCATGAGCGCCATTGCCGAGAGTGTCAAATTCCGGTTCATCGGGCTGTTGAAACAGCTTCGTCGCCGGCTCGACGGCACTCCCATCGCCCCGGAGTCGCCCGCCGAGACGCTCCCCTCGGCCAACCCGCCACCGCCCACGGCCCAGGCCCCGTCCGCATCGGCTGACAGCTCACCCACACCCACCGTCGGAACACAGATTTCGATTCCGCTCTGCACGATTGTGGACACGCTGCCGATGGAACTGCGGGCTCGCCTGAAAACGCGCGACACCACCGGGCTGGTGTTTTCCCTGCCGGTGGAGCGCATCCTGCCGCAACTGGCCGGCGGTGTGGTGAAAGTGACCTTCGGCGAGTTGCGCCAGGCGCTGCCCCAGGCCTTTGCGCCCGGCAGCGGTTGCGATCAGGTCGAGGTCACGCTGCCGCTGGGCGAGATTCTCTCGCGTCTGAACCCGGCTTTGCTCCCGCGCCGCACCGGTCAGAAACAACTCACCGTCCCAAGCCATGTCACCGGGCCGTTCGAACACGGCGCCCGGGGCGTGACTTTGTCGGTGGGGAAACCCCAATCGGAGCCGGGCCCGGTCCGGGGCGCCGGTGCTCCGGCTCCGATTGCCGGCGCAGCCGCCGCCGGTGCGCGCACCGCGCCAATCGCGCAACCGGTCATTCCGCCCACGCCGCCGTCCACCGTGCACAGCGCAACCGGCCCGGCTCAAAGGCCCGCAGCCGGAACGCGACCCGTTGTCCAGCCGCCGAACGATGTACCGGCAGAAATTTTCCGTCGCGCACCCGGCCCGGCTCAGCCCGCTTCCCCTGCCCCGCCTGCCACGCCGGCCTTCCCCAAACTGCCCGGCAGCACGAGCGTTCCGACCGCACCTCCAACGACACGGCCCGAGACGCTTCAACGCTCGCACGAGACGCTGGCGCATCGTCAGCCGCACACCCACGAGCGCCCCGCCACACCGGTCGCCGCCCTGCCGGCAGAGCGAACGGCCACCGTGGCGCAAAACGGATCTCGACCGGCTGCCCCCGCGGCAACGAGCGCACCCGCCCCGACGCAAGACGAACCGACCGTGAGCGTCGAGCTGTCGGCCGTGCTGGGTCAATGGCCCGAAGGGTTGCGCCAGGAGATCGTGCAGCAAAATCTGGCAACGGCGCGATTGGCGCTGCCGGTTTCGCTCCTCGAATCGAGTCTGCGCCAGGGTCGCGCGGTGTTCCGTTGGAAAGCGCTGCGCGCGTATCTTGAGCCGGGGCCGCCGACGGCCGTCTCGCCCTTCGACGCGGCGGAGCTGGAACTGCCCTTGAGCGTGCTGGCGCCGTTGTTCATCGCTCATCGGAAAGCCGCAGCAACGCCGAAACGCCGGCTCACGGTGGACGATTCCATCCCGAATCTCTTTTCGAGCGTCGCCCCGGCCGAGCTCGCCCCGCCACCGGCAGTGCCCCGCGTCGAGACGCCCGCTCCGGATGCAGTCAGTTTCACGTCGCCCGCATCCGCTCTGACGACACCGCCCGGACCGCGCGAAAACAAGGTGGTGGACACCAACTACTACGTCTGGGACGACGTGCAGGAGACGGCCCGGGTGGACGAGACCGAGTTCAAACGCCGTCCGGCCTCTTCGGGGACTGATTTCATCGTCAAATACGCCACACCCAACGAGATCGTCTCGCGAGCCGCGGCGCTGGACGGGGTGGCCGGCGCGCTGATCGCCCTGCCCGACGGGCTGATGGTCGCGAGCCGGATTCCGCCCGAGTTCAACGGCGACACGCTGGCGGCGTTTCTGCCGCAGATTTTCGCCCGGGTGAGCCAGTGCACCAAGGAACTGCGGATGGGCGAGTTGAACAACCTGGCTTTCACCGTGGGCAACGTGCCCTGGAAGATCTTCCGCGTGAACGCGATCTTCTTCGCCGCGTTCGGGCGACAGGGCGAAGCGCTACCCACCGCGCCGCTGGCCGCCCTGGCGGCGGAACTGGACCGACGACAACGCTGAAACGCCATGGCCATCATCAACCAAGCCACTCGCGAATTGCAGGTCAAAATCGTCTATTACGGCCCGGCAATGGGCGGCAAGACGACCAACCTGGTGCAGGTACACGACCACGTGCAGACCGCCGCCGGTCAAAAGGGCAAGCTCGTGTCGCTGGCGACGAGTTCGGACCGGACGCTGTTTTTCGATTTTCTGCCGATCGAAGCCGTCTCGATCAAGGGCTTCCGCACCAAGTTCCAGCTCTACACCGTGCCCGGGCAGGTCATCTACAACACCACGCGCCAACTGGTCCTGCGCGGCGTGGACGGCATCGTGTTCGTGGCCGATTCGCAATACGAAAAAATGGCCGAGAACGTCGAGAGCTTCCAGAACCTGGTGGACAATCTGCGCAGCCTCAAACTCAATCTCGACGACATTCCCTACGTGTTGCAGTACAACAAGCGGGATCTGCCCAACGCTGCGCCGATCGAATACATGGAATTTCTGCTCAACAATCGCGAGGTGCAGGTGCCCGCCTTCCCTTCGGTGGCGCACCGGTGCGAAGGTGTGTTCGAGACCCTCAACATGATCACGCGCCTGCTGTTGAACAAGTTCATCAACCAGCGCGAACCGCAGTACGCATGACATGGCCGGCCTGCCACAATTGCTCGAGGACGACGTTCGTCAGCTCGACGAGGTCCTGCGCGAGTTTCTCGCCCGCACCGAGGCCACCGCGGCACTGGTGGTGGATCAGGGCGGCTTTCTGATCACCGTTCAGGGTGACACGCGTCGTCTGGACGTGACCACGCTGGGGGCGCTGGCGGCCGGAGCGTTCATGGCCACCCAAACACTCGCCCAATTGCTGCAGGAGGACGCCTTCGAAAGCGTGTACCAGGCCGGCCGCCAACAAAGCCTCTTCATCACCCACGTCAACGAACACTGCCTGCTGGCGGTGGTCTTCCGCGCCCAGGTCGGCGTGGGCGTGGTCAAGTACTTCGTCGGCCCGACCCGCGAGCGGCTCGCGCACCAGTTGCAGGTGGCCCAGCAGCGCGACCCGGATGCGACGCTGGATCTCTCGGTGCTCAACCTGGCCGACACTCGCAGCGTGTTCAAACGCCGGACCTGAACACGGTCAATCGCACCCGCGCTTCGCCGGCGGCGCGAACTTCCCGGCTCATTGCAGCGGAAGTGGCCCCGGGCTTCATTCACGGCAAGCGGCATCGGGCCCCGGCAACCGGGCGTTCCGGCAGCTCAAACGTGTTTTTCGGGATAATCGGTCAACCGGTTCAACCGGCGTGAGGACTCGGATGGGCGGAATCGCTGCCGGCGCGCGCCGGTTCGGCCGGGCGACCGGGCATTGGAGCGGATCGCGGTGGCTCGCTCGAGCGCTCCCGCGTCAGCCACCAGACAAGCATCGCCGGGCCGAAACACAGCAGCACGCCCAGCGGCATGGTTATGATGCTCCAAAACTTGTCCATAGCGTGTGCGCAGCTTGCAACAAGCCGACCGCCCTGTAAAGCCACCCAATGGAACACGGCGCCTTGGCTGCCGCGCCCGGAGGTCGTCGCGCCCGAAGCCAATCGCCGGGCGCGATGTCGCAAGTGCCGGTCGAAAGCGGTCCGGCGCGCCGGTTCAGACCGGCAGCGGCGGGATGACCGTGTCGTAGCTGATCGGCGGAATCACCTTGCCGTCGGCGGTCTTGATCGCCCGCGCTTTTTCGTCGAAGAACAGCGTCAGCCCCATCCGTTCGGACATTTCGGCCAGGCACAGGACGGTTTGGACCCGGATGGCCAGCTCGACGTTGGCGACGGGCGTTTTGCCCGAGCGGATGCAGTCGAAGAAGTTCTTCGCCAGGTTGGCGATGCGCTCGACCGGCGTCGGATCGTTGAATTCCTCCGCATCGAGCGTGTCGGCGAAACCGGCTTCGGGTTTGAGTTCGACGCGGTTCTGGCTGGAGGAGAAATACAGCGTGGCCTGATGACCGCGCAGGATGTCGGGCAGGCCCTGTTCGTTGACAGTGCTGCCGGCCACGACCAGCGTCAGACCGCTGGGGAATTCGGCCAGCAGATGCGTCGTGTCGGTGATCTCGCGATCGGTTTGCACCTTGCGCGTGCCAGTGGCCACGACGCGCCGCGGAAATTCCGGATTGCCGGTGGCCAGCATCAGCGGGTGGAAACGGTGGGGCAGGAGGTTGCCGATGATGCCCGAGTTGTAGGCATAGTACAGATGCCAACTGAAGAAGTGCTCGGGGTTGAAGGGGATCTTCGGCGCGCGGCCCAGCCAGCGATACCAGTCGAGGTTCTGCTCGTTGGCGTCCGGGTCCACCGGAAATTTCCACTCGCCGGTGGACTTGAACTTGCGGCAATACGAACCCTGACCCCAGACCAGGTGACCGATCCTGCCCGCGCGCACCCATTCGGCGGCCTTGTGCCATTTGCTGTCCATGCACCCCTGCGAGCCGATGACGTACACCTTGCCGGTCTTTTTGACCGTGTCGTACACCTCCCAGGCCTCGCCCAGATAGCGGGTCATGGGTTTCTCGCAATAGACGTGCTTGCCCGCCTCCAGCGCGTCAATCGAACACTGCGCGTGCCAGTTGTCCACCGTGGCGATCACCACCGCGTCAATGTCCTTGCGCTCCAGCAGTCGCCGATGATCGCGAAAGGCGTCGCTCTGCTTGAGCCCGAGAAACGCCCTGGCCGCCTGCAAATGTTTCTCGTACAGATCGCACACCGCCGCCTGCACGATGTTGGCCTCGGCAGCGATGTCCTTCTGGGTGCGCAGATGGTTCATGCCCTGCTTGCCGGTGCCGATGTAGCCGACGGCGATGCGATTGTTGGCGCCCAGTACATTGACCGACGGGGCCTGGTTCTGCCCGTAAACGGGCGTCTTGAGCAGGCCGGGCGTGGACACCGCCGCTGCCAGCGTGGCGGCTTTGCGCAGAAACGCGCGCCGATTTTCCCGGGCCATCCCATCCGAATTGGAGGCTGATTTCATAGGCACAACTGTGTTCATCCGAACTCGGCGTCGAGCCTAGCAAGCCCGACCGATTAGCAAAGTCCTTTATTCAAATCCGCCGCGCCGCGGGCCGTGAGCGCTCCGCTCCGGCGGGCCAACCCGCGGGCCTGCAACCAAGCCGGAAGCCGCCGCTCCGGCAGGCGGGCCGTTGTCCGCCCCCCCGGTTGCGCCAGTGGTTGGTTTTAGCGGCTTTCCTTGCGGACGGGGTTTTGTAACTCTTGGGCGTGACGCGGCTCAATACCATCAGGCGCACATGAAATGCGAAGAACTGCTGCGTTGGTTGAACGAGTACGTGGACGGCACGGTGGACCCGGGCCTGTGCGCCGAGTTTGAGAAACATCTGGCCGGGTGCAACCCCTGCCAGATCGTGGTGGACAACATCCGCAAAACGATCACGCTCTACAAGGCCGGCGAGCCCTACGAAATGCCGCCGGAGTTTCACGAACGGCTGCATCAGTTGCTGCGCCAGAAATGGAAGGAAACCCGCGCCGGAGGCGAGGCGCGCTGTTGAACCGCGGTGCGGCGTGCGATCCGCCGCGGCCGGCAGCCCCACGCGCCCGGGGCGACGACTGCAAAAGACACCGCTCTCATGCACTGGTCATTTCGACTGGGCCGGTTTTTCGGCATTGACGTGTTCGTGCATTTCACGTTCCTGCTGCTGCTGGGCTTTATCGGCATCACGCACTGGATTCAGTTCCGGCACTGGGCGGCGGCGCTGAGCGGGGTGGCGTTTTTTGTGGCGCTGTTTGGATGCGTGCTGTTGCACGAATTTGGCCATGCGCTCACGGCGCGGCGCTTTGGCATTCGCACCCGGGACATCACGCTCCTGCCCATTGGCGGGCTGGCGCGGCTGGAGCGGATGCCGGACAAACCCTGGCAGGAGCTGTGGGTCGCGCTGGCCGGCCCGGCGGTCAACGTACTCATTGCGCTGGTGCTGGTGGGCTATCTGGCCGCGGCGGCGATCGTCGTGCCGGTCG
>CAYXJB010000005.1:3104-23783 GCA_964465445.1 uncultured Verrucomicrobiota bacterium | reverse complement strand
TGGCGGCGGTGAACATGTTCCTGGTGTTGTTCAACCTGCTGCCGGCTTTTCCGATGGATGGCGGGCGGGTGGTGCGCGCGTTGCTGGCCACCCGCCTGGATTACGCACGGGCCACGCGCATTGCCGCGCGACTGGGCCAGTTCATGGCGTTCGTGTTCGGGTTCGTGGGCCTGTTCTGGAATCCGCTGCTGCTGTTCATCGCGCTGTTTGTCTGGATCGGGGCTGAACAGGAGGCCGGCCTGGTCCAGATGAAATCGGCGCTGGTCAACACGCCGCTGCAAGCGGTGATGATCACCGACTTTCGCACGCTCTCGCCCGAGGACACACTGGCGCAGGCCGTCGAACACATCCTGGCCGGCTTCCAGCAGGATTTTCCGGTCGTGGATGCCCAGGGACGACTGGTGGGCATGCTCACGCGCAACGATCTGATCCGCGGTTTGAGCGAGCTGGGCCGGCTGGCGCGCGTGGACAGCGTCATGCAGCGGGAGTTCGAGATTGCCACGCCTTTCGACGTGGCCGAGAACATCCTCGCCCGGCTGCAGGAATGCAACTGCCATTCCCTGCCGGTGGTTCATGAGGGCCGCGTCGTGGGTCTGCTCAACGCCGAAAACCTCGGCGAGTTTCTCATGATCCAGAGCGCCCTGCGCCGGCGCGAGTCGGCCTGAGCCGCGCGCTCTGCCGGTCGCTCAACCGAGTCGCCGCCGAAACTCCCGGCAGGCCGCCGTCACATCCCCGGCGTTGAGAATCGCCGAGACCACGCAGACCCGCCGCGCCCCCGCCGCGAGCACGGCGTCGAGATTCTCCAAATTGATCCCGCCGATGGCGAACCAGGGGATGGGCACATGCTGAGCCGCCCAGCGCACGTATTCGAGCGTCACCGGTCGGGCCGAGGGCTTGGTCGGCGTCGCAAACACCGGTCCGATGGCGATGTAATCGGGCCCGGCGGCCAGTGCACGTTGGGCCTGCACCGGCGCGTGCGTGCTCAAACCGATCCCCAGCCGGCTGCCCGGCGGACGCAATTCCTCGACCGAGCGATGGCCCGCGTCGAAAAAATCCTCCTGGCCCAGGTGACAAAACTCGGCGCCCAGCTCCAGGGCCAGGGCCGGATGATCATTGATGACCAGGCCCACGCCGGCCTGGCGCGTCACCGGCAGGATCGCCTCGGCCATGCGGCGGATCGCCTCCAGCGACGCGCCCTTGGCGCGCAGTTGGATCAGATCCGCCCCGCCCTCGCACAGTTGCCGGGCCACCTGCTCGGGCGCGCGGCCCCGCAAATAAGCCGTGTCCACAAACGCGTAGAGCTTGCACTCTTCGAGCGGTTTCATCGTTTTTCCAATGGCGGCGCCACGGATCGGCCGCCGACGTATCTTCGCAGTGCGCTCGTTCGTTCAACAACCCGGGGCGAGTTGTCGGCCCGGGCCGCGAGCGCGTGGCTATCGTTCCGGCCGGAATCGCTGCGCAATCGGCACGCGCCGGCCCATGCCAAAAGCGCGCGGGGAAACTTTGAGTCCCGGAGCGGCCTGCCGTCGCTTGTACTCGCTGAAGGTGACCTTGTTGATGACGTCGTTGACCACGGCCGGGTCGAAGCCGCGCTGGATGATGTCTTCCTTGCTGCGCTCTTCGACGACGTAGAGCTGCAGGATGGCGTCCAGCGTTTCATAGGGCGGCAACGAATCCTGATCGGTCTGGTTGGGACGCAACTCGGCGCTGGGCGGTTTGGCCAGCGAGGAGGCGGGAATGATCTCCCGCTCGCGATTGACCCAGCGGGCGATCCGGTACACCTCGGTCTTGAACAGATCGGCGATCACGGCCAGCGCGCCGCACATGTCGCCATAGAGCGTGCAATAGCCCACGGCCATTTCGGATTTGTTGCCGGTGGTCAGCACCAGCGAGCCGAACTTGTTCGACAACGCCATGAGCGTCAGCCCCCGCAGGCGCGACTGAATGTTTTCCTCGGTCACATCGGGCGGCCGGCCCGCAAACACACCGGCCAACTGACGTTCGACGGCCTGGAACACCGGTTCGATGGGCAGCACCTCGAATCGGATGCCCAGATGCCGCGCCAGCGCCTCGGCATCGCCCAGACTGCCGGCGCTCGAATACCGCGAGGGCATCGCCACGCCAGTGACCCGTTCGGCGCCCAGCGCCTCGACGGCGATCACGGCCGTGAGCGCCGAATCAATGCCGCCGGAGAGTCCCAGCACCACCGTGCTGAAACCGCACTTGCGCACGTAATCGCGCACGCCCAGCGCCAGACCGCGAAAGAGCAGTTCCTCGCGCACCGGCCAGCGCGCCTCCAATGTCGGCCCCTCGGCATCCAGGTCCACCACCAATAGGTCCTCGGCAAAACCGCCGCCCAGGCCGAGCAACTCGCCCCGCCGGTTCACCACCACGCTGTGCCCGTCGAAGATCAGCTCGTCGTTGCCGCCGACCATGTTGACCTGCGCCAGCGGCACGCGTTCGTCCCGGGCCACGCGCTGGAGCATGGCCAGGCGCGTCTGTTCCTTGCCCGCGTGCCAGGGCGAGGCCGAAAGATTCAAAATCAGCTCGGCCCCCTGGCTGATCAGTTCCCGAACCGGATCGCGCCGGTAGAGCCGCTCGGGCCAGAAATCCTCGTCGTTCCAGATGTCCTCGCAAATGGTGATGCCCAGTTTGCGACCCGCGATCTGGAACGGCACGACACTGCGCGCTGGCTCGAAGTAACGGTCTTCATCGAACACGTCGTAGGTTGGCAGCAGCGATTTGTCCGTCCGCCACACAATGCGCCCGGACTGCATCAGGGCGGCTGAATTGGTCAGCGGCCGACCCGGACGCGCCGGGTTGCGATCCACATAGCCGACGCACAACGGCACCGGGCCCACGTGCCGGGCCGTCTCGATCAGCGAGCGGAGTCCGGCCTCGATGAAGTCGTTGCGCAGCAGCAGATCGCGGGGCGGGTAACCGCACAGGAATAATTCCGGCGCGATGACCAGCTCGGCACCGGCCCCGCACGCCTTCGCGTAGGCGGCCAGCAACTTGCGCCGGTTGCCGTCAAAGTCGCCAATCGTGGCGTTGAGTTGGAGCAGGCCGATCCGCACGCGATCAGGCTAACGCCCGCTTGCGCCGGTGCAACGGCAATTGCCGGACGCGCTGCCCCCCGCCCCACAGCCCGCCGGCCCGCCTATTTGGGCCCGGTGCGGTGAACGGCGATGACGTAGAGGCGTTTGGCTTCGTTGGCGACCATGCCCAGCAGCCGGAACAGTCCGCGCACCAGGCTGCGCTCGGGCCAGGCCGCCAGCACCGCCCGCTCCAGCTCGGAGGCCTCCCGGTGGCGGCCCAGCGCCCGCAGGCATTCGATCCGCAGTTGCTCGACCCAGCGCAGCCGCAGATCCGAAAGCAGCGTGGCATCCAGATACTTGAGCGCTTCGGCGTGTTGGCCCTGCCGGGCGAATTGCTCGGCAAAGCTCAGCAACCGCGCCACCGCCTGCGTCTCGAGCCGAAAATGCAGCGGATCGAACCGCGCGCGTTCCTCCGGGCTCATGGCCGTGTGGCGTTCCTCCTGAAAGAGCGCGTACAGGTCGGAAAAGCTTTCCTGTTGCTGCGCCAGGCGCGCCGCCTCCGCCTCCATGGCCTGCAGGGCCGCGGCGCGCGCGCCGGAATCGGACGGGTGCATCGCCTCGATGAGCCGTTGCGCCGCCTCCCGCCGTTCCGGGAGCATGAGCTGGAAAAAACGCACCCAGAACGGCACGTTGCGCATCCGCTGGGTGCGACCGCGACCGCGAATCGGCGCAATCACGATGGGCAGTTTCTGATACCGGCCGATCATCCGCCCGATCTGGTCCACCCACAGATCGTCGAACCAGAACGGAAAATAGCCCGGATAAAAATATCCCAGCGTGCGCACCCAGCCCCAGCCCAGGATCGTGTAGGTCGCCTGATCGGCCGTGTTCGGATCGTGTGGGAACGCCAACAGGATGCCATCGGGATATTCGGCGAACTTGGCGCGCACCACTTCGTCCCAGCCCGGCGTGGCGAAGTGCGATTTGTCGGTCGAAAGCATGTACACCTCGGCGGTGCGACCGGAGGCGTTCCAGAGCGCCTGGTGCATCTGGCCCAGCCCGGCAGTGCGCGGACCGATGTGCCAGTGCACCGGCAGACCCGGATCGGGCATTGTGCCGCGTTCGATCGCCTGGCGGGTGAGCGCGTCGTCCTCGTCCACGTACACCCACAGATGCGTGCGCGCCTTGTCGGCGACGGTGGCCCGGAGCGAGGCAAGGCTTTCGGCGAACATCTCGGGTCGGCCGCGCGTGCCGCAAAGGATCGCGATCTCGCCGCGGTGAATGTCCGGCTGCGGGCGGTCGGCACTCTGGCCCGGATTGGCGCTCATGGCGAGCTGCAGGCTAGAAACGCCCGCCGGGCCGTCAATGGCCATTTGCCCGGCGGATTGCGGCGCGCTGCAGATTCGATCCGGCCCGGCCCCGGTGCTCCGGTTCAACTGAGGAACTCGCGCGGATCGGTGATGCGCCCGGTGATGGCGCTGGCGGCCACCGTCATCGGTGAGGCCAGGAACACCTGCGATTCACGATGGCCCATGCGGCCGGGGAAATTCCGGTTGGTGGCGCTGATGCATTTCATGGGCGTGTTCAGTCGCCCGAAAGTGTCCACCGGCCCGCCCAGGCAGGCGGCGCAACTGGCGTTTTCGGTCATCTGCACGCCGGCTTCGACCAGAATGTCCCAGACGCTTTTGCCATCCCAGAGGGTGGTTTGCAGATCGTGCACGATCTCGGGCGTGGCCGGCACGCCGAAGGTGTCCACGCTCACGCGTCGGCCGCGCAGCACCTGCGCGAACGCCAGAAAATCGCTGGTCTTGCCGCCGGTGCACGAGCCGATGTAGGCCCGGTCCAGCCGGATGTGGCCCAGTTCCCTGGCCAGGCGGCGCTGCGCCGGGTCGGGATGACACGCCACGATGGGCTCGAGCTTCGACAGATCCACCACCAGTTCGTAGATGAATTTTTCGTCACGATCACGTTCGACCGGCTCGTAGTGGCCGGGCGTGCCGTTGAGCCGGGTGCGATACTCCACGTACTCGCGCGTCTTTTCATCGAACTCGAAGATGCCGTTTTTGGCGCCGGCCTCGATGGCCATGTTGGCGATGGTCATTCGATCGTCCATCGAAAGCGCCCGCGCGCCCTCGCCGTCGAACTGCATCGCCCGGTAGGTCGCCCCGTCGAAGCCGATTTCGCCGATGATGTGCAGGATCACGTCCTTGGCCATGACGCCCGGCTGCAGGCGGCCCTCCAGCCGGAAATGCATTGTTTCGGGCACCTTGAGCAGCAGTTTGCCCGTGCCCATGACAAAGCCCGCGTCGGTGTTTCCAATGCCGGAGGCGAACTGGTTGAACGCCCCGGCCATGCAGGTGTGCGAATCGGTGCCGAAGAGAATTTCGCCCGGTCGGGTGTGGCCCTTTTGGGGCAGCGCGGTGTGGCACACGCCGGCGTAGCGCGAGCCGTATTGCCGGCGCAACGGACCGCGGGTGGGATCGAACACCCAGCGACCGTTCGGATCGTCAATCACATCGTAGAAGTAACGGATGCCCTGCTCTTTGACGAACTCGCGCAGGATGTCCACGTTGCGGTTGGAGCGCGAATCCGCGGTGAAAATGTAATGATCCGGAATGATGACGATGCGCTCCGGATCCCAGACACGGGCCTGCGGACCGAACTCGCGTTTGAACACGCCGATCGTGCCCGGACCGCAAACGTCGTGCGTCATGAGGATGTCGGCGCGCACCCAGACGTTCTCGCCGGCCTGCACGCGCGCTTTGCCGGCGGCTCGCGCCAGAATTTTCTCAGTCAACGTCATAAACAAATCCACAATATCGAATGCCGCGCCCCGGTTCAATCGCCGCGGCTGCCCCGCAGCCGGGGCTGCACGGCGCGGGCGCGGGTTTGGAACGCGTCTGGCGCAGGCCGACCGGGCCGCGCGACCGGGCTCAACCGCCTTTGAAGCCGACCACCAGCACGACCAGGTCAATGATGAACAACAGCACGATCGTCGCCTCCAGCACCAGCATCCAGCGGTTGGTCTGGTCGTGCTTGAGCAACTGGTACAGGTCGTCGAGCGTTTTGAGCTTGCCGTCCAGGGTGCGATGCCAGTCGCCCAAATGAAAGCGCGAGGCGATTTTCTCGTAGATCCGCGCCAGATGCCAGTCGCCGAAGAACTTGGTCACGTTCGAGAGCTCGTCGCTGAACCGGGCCAGATCAATCCGCAGCTCGCGCAGTTCACGCAGGATTTTGGCCCGCGAGCGCAGCCCGGCGGTGGCCAGGTCGCGATACGCCCCGTCGAGCGCGGCATCCAGAATGCGATCGTAGGCCTCCAGCTCGGCCAACTGCAGGTTGGCCAGTTCCATGATGTAGAGCGGTTCCTCCATGTCCTGGGGCTCGTCCACGATCAACGCCGCGTCCCAGTCCACCACCACCAGGTCGTCCTCGTAATAGCTCAGGTAACGGGCCGTGGACTCATCGGCCTCCTGCCGCGAGAGCCGACCGCTGTCGGTCTCCTGGGTCAACAACGCCGCGATTTCTCGCCGGTGCGCGTGAAACCAGGGCTCGGCCCCGATCGGTTCGCCCGCCTCGCTCCGCAGCGGTCCGGCGATGCAGAAGACCGTGTAGGCCTCCTCTTCGAGCAGTTGCGGATGCGGGCGGATGTAGTGCGAGCGCAACTCGGCCACGACCGTTTCGGCCAACTGGCGAATCTCGTCGTGCAACGAGCCGTGCGCGAACTGCAAATCGTGATAGCCCACCAGCTCGCCCAGCTCCCGCACCGCAAAGGACACCCGCACCGTAATGCTGATGGCGCCGACCGGCAGCAACTTGACCGCCCGCTGCAACCGTACCGGACCGAACGGTCCGACCCGTTCCACCGGCGGCAGCCGGGCCATCTGCGGGCGATAGAAAAACGGCTCCCGCGGCGTGCGCCGATCCGCTCCCACTACGAACTCTTCGACCGGCTGACCCAGCAACGTTTCGACCCGTTCCCGGCTCACGTCGTAGGCCACGTCGAAGGCGTACATGTACACCACTTCGCCGCGGTAACCGGCGACGCGGCCCGCCGCAGCGCGCGCTTCGGCCTGTGGCGCGCCGGCCTTGCGTTCCAGGACCTTGACCGGCTCTGTCATCATTCCACCTCAAGCCTAGCCCGCCCGGCCCAAAAAGTCGAAACCATTGCTGGGCCGCTCCGCAACCTGGTTGCCGCAACCGGCCCGCGGGCAACGGCAACCCGTTGCGAGAAATTCACTTGCATCCGGGGCAAAAACCGTTTTGGCTCGGGGCAATTCGACCGGCGGTGAAGCCTTGTGCACTCGTGTTCACCGGCCGAATTTTGTTGGCGTAACCGGCGTTCAAAACCCATGGCATCGGCACCTTCAAGCTCCGACCGCGGCCCCGAACAGCCTTCGGATCCGACGCTCCTGTTGACGCCGTCCCTCCCGCCGGAAGTCCTGGTGCTGGATGCGAAGCTGCGCGTGATCGAGACCACGGCGCGCGCCCGGGATTGGTTGCAACTGCGCCCGGGCCGTCGCCAGACCGCTGCCGCACTGCCCGCCGCGTTGCGTTCGCTGGCGCGCGCGGCGCTCAAATCCGCTCCGGGAACTCCACCCCGGCAGGCCGAGCTCAGCGCAGGCGGGCGGCGCGGGGGGCGGTTGCAGGCCATGGCGCTGAGCGTGCCGCTGACCGCCGGCGCACGCGCCGTGTTGATCCTGCTGCAGGACCGCGAACTCCTCCAACGCGCCGAAACGAGCCTCGGCGAGCTGCAGCGTCTGTCCTGTCTGGGGTGGCTCACCGCCGGCCTGGTTCACGAACTCAAGAACGCACTTGTGCCCGTCAAAACGTTCGTGGACCTGGTGCTCGAAAAGAACCCCGACGCCGCCCTGGCCGAGGACGCCCGGCGCGAGCTCCAGCGCATCAACTCGCTGGTCGAGCAGGTGTTGCGATTCTCGCGCACGGGTCGGCATCCGATCGGCCCGGTGCACGTGCACCAGGTGCTGGATGAAGCGCTGCGGCTGGTGCAACGCCGCATCGAGGAACGACTCGTGACGCTCCGGCGACACTTCGAGGCCGAAACCGATCTGATCCGGGGCGACGCGGTTCAATTGCAGCAGACGTTTTTGAATCTGCTGCTCAATGCGCTGGATGCCATGAGCGCCAACGGCGTGTTGACCGTGGCCACGACGGTCGAACGTGTCCCGACCACGGCCGGGCGCGGGCGGGCGCGTCGCGCCGGGGCATTGGGCGCGGCGACCGGCACGGCGACGCGGTTGTGCGTGAGCATCAGTGACACCGGTGTGGGCATTGCGGCCGGGGATTTGGAACGCGTGTTCGATCCGTTCTTCACCACCAAACCCGGCGGCACGGGTCTGGGTCTCGCGATCGCCCGGCGGATTGCACGCGAGCACGGCGGAGACATCACCGTCCACTCGGAGCCGAACAAGGGCACGACGTTTCGCGTGGCGCTGCCGCTGGCCGGCCCGCCGGCGCGCGCCGCGACCCGGCCCGCGCGCAAGGCGGCTTGACCGGCTCGCGTCCGGGCGGTTTGCTGCGTTGCGCCATGTCCGAGCCGTTCCGCATCGCGGTGCTCAGCGACATTCACTACGCCGCGGCTGCCGAGCAGGCGCGCGGGGACGATTACGAATTTCGCGACATTCGCCCGGCGTTCTTGCGCGCGGCGTTTCGGCTCTACCGACACGCCATCTGGATGCGCCATCCGCTGCGGCACAACGCCCAACTGGACCGGTTTCTGGCCGCGGTGGGCGAACCGGACCTGGTGGTGGCCAACGGCGATTACACCTGCGGCACCGGTTACGTGGGCGTGAGCGACGATGCGGCCATGCAAAGCGCCCGCGAGGTGGTGACGCGGTTGCGCCAGCGCTTCGGCGAGCGGTTGCGTCTGAACCTGGGCGATCACGAGCTGGGCAAGCTCAATGTGGCCGGCACCAGCGGCGGCCTGCGGCTGGAAAGCTGGCGGCGGTGCGTCCAGGAGCTGGGGCTGCAACCGTTCTGGCGGCTCGAGCTGGGCCGGTACGTGTTGCTGGGCGTGACCTCATCGCTGCTGGCGTTGCCGGTGTTCGCGCCGGATGTGTTGCCCGGGGAACGCCCCGATTGGGAACGGTTGCGCGCCGAGCATCTGGCCGCCATTGCCGACGCATTCGCCGCCCTGCCGACGCAGGCGCGCGTGCTGCTGTTCTGTCACGATCCCACGGCCCTGCCGTTTTTGTGGGAACAGCCAGCGGTGCGGGCGCATGCGGACCGGATCGAGGCCACGATCATCGGCCACCTGCATTCGCAGCTGTACCTGTGGCCGAGTCGGCTGTTGGCGGGCATGCCGGTGATCGGGTTTTTGGGCAACACGGTGCGACGGATGAGCACGGCGTTGAATCAGGCGGGATGCTGGCGGGCGTTTCGCGTGCGGCTCTGTCCCTCGCTGGCGGGCATCGAGCTGCTCAAGGACGGCGGGTTCTTGACGATCCGACTCTGGCCGGAGTCTGGACGCGCAGCGGAGTTCGATTTTCATCCGCTGCCGCGTTGAGCGGCGGCGCGGCCCGGCAGCGAACGGTGCTTCGGACCCGGTCGGCCGTTCGGACTCAGTCTCCGAGCAGCCGCTCGGGTCGGACGACGTCTTCGCCAACGCCAAAGCGCGGATGCGCCTTGAGCGAGACGGTGAAGGCGATGGTGTAATCGGCCGCGCCGGTGCGGCTGTCGCGCACCCGGAAGGTCAGCGCCCCGGTCCAACTGCGGAAGTCGCGATAGATGGTGTAGAACTGTTCTTCCCAGCGTCCGTCCCGCGCCTCGAAATGCTGGCTGGTCCGGAACGCCCAGTTCTCGTTCAGCCGGTAATAGAACGTTGTCACAAACCGGTTGTTGCCCTGGCCCAGTGCGGTCGGCCCGGGGCTGAAGTCATCGCGCAAATACCAGTGGCCCACGCCCAGACTCCAGCTCGATTGCGGCTGGAGCGTCAGATGATGGAAGGCCAGGTTGAACTGCCCGCGGTCCGGGTCGTAGCGCGTCTGGGATTCGAGCGTCAACCACCGGCGCGGACGAACGATCAGGTCCGAGTACAAATCCGAAAAGGTGTTCTGGCCCGGACGCGGGTCCAACCGCCAATCGGTGTAGAGGTCCCAGCTCAGGAAATTTTCCACCCGACCGTTGCGCTTCGTCTGCAGCCGCTGGTGCAACCCCAACCGCAGCACGTTCTGGCTGTCAATGGCGTCAATCGCGTTGAAATCCGGATACTCGATCGGCAGCAGGCGCAGGCTGGGCCACTCGGTGTCGAATTGCGGCAATCGCGGCGGCCCCGGATGCGGTCGCGGCACGAAGACGTAGTTGACCGAGGGCTCGACGATGTGGCGCAGGCCGTCCAGATCGAGCCATCGGCTGCGCGCCTGCGGCCAGAGCCGCGACGCCTTGAAGTTGAGCTCGACGCCGGTGTTGAACACGCCCCGATACGCCTCGCGCGTGAAGCCGCCCGGACCGCTGGCTTCGCCGTACCAGGTGAAGCGCCCGCCCACCCGGGGAGCGACGTTGAGCCAGCCAAAAAGCGTCTGCGGCAGGGTGATCTGATGGTAGGTGTCGGCCCGGGCGGCGGCGAAATTGTTGGTGGCCGGAAAGCTGTTGGTCAGCTCGGCGAATTTGCGTTCGTACCAGCCGGCGGTGCTTTCGCTCTCGTAAAAGAGCGGCGTGCGCCCCAGTTGCTGCCGGAATGCGGTGAGCCTGACCTCGGGCAGGCGCTCGACGGTCTCGTAAAAGTCGTTGACCCGCGGCTCGACGAGCAGATCCAGACTGAAATTGTCCCAGAGCCGGTGCGCCTCAGCAAAGGTGCGCGGCTGCGGATTGCGCCGGTGGTCGCTTTCAAAAAACTCGCGCAACAACGTCGAATCGCTCTGATACGCCACGGCGGCTTTGAGGTTGAGATTGGTCCAGGGCGTGGCGTCGTAGCCCAGGTAGAAGCGCTGCCGATGATGCGGCGCCCGGATGCCGTCGCGGCTTTCGGGCTGCTCGTCGCGCAAATAGTAGTACTTGAGGATCAATTCGCCCCACCGGCCCAGATGCAGGTTCACATCCGGCCCGCCACCCGGACCGCGTTTGAGCCGGTAATCCAGATGCAGCGCCCCGTCGAGCGCCGGTCCCCAAAACCAGTTGTAGCGGCCCAGCAAATACGGTCCGAACCGACTGCGGTAGCCCGGAATGAAGGTGAAATGATTCGCCCGCGGCCCCAGCTTGCGCTGGTAGTACGGAAAATAAAACACCGGCACGCCGCCCACGTACATCACCGCCCCGCGCGCCTGGACCGATTCGCCCGGCACAATGCGGATGTGCGAGGCGCGAATCTTCACAAACGGCTCGGCCACATCGTCGCTGGTCACATACGCATTGCGGGCGGTGAAGACCCGATTGCTCACATCGCCCTGCAACGCCTCTCCCTGCGCAAACACCGGCGAGCGCCCCGTGCGGAACTGCTCGGCCTGCATCTGGCGGGTCTTGAAGTTGTATCGCAGATGCTCCGAAACCCAGACCTGATCCTCCCGCAACACCCGCACGCGACCCTCGGCCTGCGCCTCGCCGATCTGCTGGTTGACGCTCACCCGCTCGGCGATCAGCACCGCCCCGCCGTATTTGACCACCAGCCCGTTGGTGCCGCGGGCGATCCCGGTGGCCGGGTCGTAATCGAACCAACCCTCCGGCGACAACGCCTCGATGATCCATTCCGATTCGTTGGTCGCCTCCGCCGCCGCACTGAAGACACAACACACCAGCCCAAAGAGGATCAGAATCTGGCGCGGGTTCGTCATGCGGCGCGCGGCCAAGTAAACAAATGCCCTCCTGACTGCCAAGCGGGATTTGGTCGCCGGCGGCGCGAGCGCCCGCGGGCTGCGGGCTGGCATGTCTCCTGCAACGCCCCGGGGCAGGAAACGTTTATGGCCACCAAAGCCATGCTCGCAAAAGTGCTCGAAGCCGCCGAAGGGCTCGCGCAGGTCACCAACCGCCGGCCCGCAGCTCAACCCATCGGCCTGTACCTGATGGAACTGCGCGCTCGGGCCATGCGCCCGTTCCGGCCCGGCGCGTGTGCGCGCATCGTGACCGAATGGCAGAGCGACGCCGACACCGCCTGGTCCGCGCCCATTCGCCCGGCCCGGCCCGAGGACACTCCCGTCGCCGTCGGTTGACCCGGCCGAACCTTTGCCGCGGCAGGCAAACTTCCCGGGAAGACCTTCCGGCCGCCTTGCCGCAAATCCGGGTTTCGCCCGGCCTGGCTCAAATCAGGGCAACGCGCCGCCGGTGTGCCTTTTTCCCGGACGCTCCGGATCGCTCAGGGGTTGAGGAATTCAACCCGATCGAACCCCAGATCGCGCAGGAGCCGTTCGATTTGCACCCGGGCGCGTTCCTCGGCCTCGGCCAGAATCCCGGCCTGGCGCGCGGCGCGACGGATTTCTTCGGCGGCATGTTGCCGCGCTTTTTGCTCGAGGTCCTTGTCGAAAACCCGCAGCAGACCGGTGGTGCGCTCGATGACGCGCGTTTGCCGATCGTCCAGATATGCATCGGTGATCTCGGGCGGGGGCAACCGCACTGCCACGGTGCGATCTGAAATCCGCACGTCCTCGGGCTTGAGCCGCTGCAGGTCCACGCCGGCCTTGACCACGCCGTGGGCGACCAGCAACACGCGGTTCTCCCCGAACCATTTGACGTCCTCGACCACGACAACTTTTTCCAGGACGTATTTGACGGTGACCAGTTGCGCCAGCGACTGAACCTGTCGCAACACCGTGGGCGTGTCGTAAAAACGCGGACCGCCGCCTGGCGACGTCGCCCGCCGGACCAGCGCGCCGAGCCACGCGCCCAACGCCAGCGCCAGCGCCACCAGGCCCAAGGTCGCCACCAGCCGCCACCGATGCATGAGCCGAAGCTAGCCCCACCGGCAGCTCGCTCCAAGCCCCAAGCCGCCCGAATGCCGAGCCGGTTTGGCTGTTTCCGGTAGTGCTCGAACGGGCGGGCGCGGTTTGACGCTTTGCCCGACCGGCCCTTTCCGCTAAAACGCCCGGGCATGTTCACGGTGCTCAAGACCGACACGGCCACGCGAGCGCGCCTGGGCCGACTGAGCACGGCTCATGGCGTGGTCGAGACACCCGCGTACATGCCGGTGGGCACGCAGGGCAGCGTCAAAGCGCTCGATCCGCGCGAGCTGCGCGAGATGGGCGCGCAGATCATCCTGGGTAACACCTACCACCTGAACATTCGCCCGGGCGTGGACATCATCCGCGCCGCCGGCGGCCTGCATCGGTTCATGAACTGGCCCGGACCGATTCTCACCGACAGCGGCGGTTTCCAGGTCTTCAGCCTCGCCAAAATTCGCAAAATCCTGCCCCACGGCGTCGAATTCCGATCGCATCTGGACGGCTCGCGCCTGTTCCTCGGGCCGCGTGAAGCCATGGCCATCCAGCGCGAGCTGGGCTCGGACATTGCCATGACCTTTGACGAATGCCCGCCGTTTGACGCCCCGCCCCGCGAACAACGCCTGGCGGTCGAACGCACCATCCGCTGGGCGCGCGAATGCCGCGAACAACCGCGCGCACCGGGTCAGTTGGTCTTCGGCATCGTGCAGGGCGGTTGCAACCCGGCCCTGCGCGAGGAATGCGCCCGCGCCCTGGTGGCGCTGGACTTCGACGGTTACGCCATCGGCGGGGTGAGTGTGGGCGAACCCGAACCGGAAATGATGCGCGCGGTGGAATTGACCGAGCCGCATTTACCGACCGACAAACCGCGTTACGCCATGGGCCTGGGCACGCCGGCGCAAATGGTCGAGCTGGTCGCCCGCGGCGTGGATCTGTTCGATTGCGTGTTGCCCACCCGCGTGGCGCGCAACGGCACGGCCTATACCCGGCGCGGCGCGCTGCCGATCAAAAGCGCCGCCTACAAGGCCGACTTCCGCCCCATCGAGGAGGGTTGCGAGTGTTTCGCCTGCACGCATTTCACACGCGCCTACCTGCGGCACTTGCTCAACGTGAAGGAAATCCTGGGCCTGCGCATGTTGAGCGTCCACAACACCCACATGTACCTGAAGCTCATGGCCGACGTGCGCACCGCCATCGCCCAGGGACGGTTCGCCGAGTTTCGCCGGGAATTCGTCGCCGGCTATGTGCCCTCGCGCCGGATTCTCTCGGCCCGCGCCGCCGCGTTGCTGGAGCGGTAACTCGACGCCACGCCGCGGATGCCGGCCGGGGCGATCAGCCCGCCGACGTTTACCGCAGGAACAATTCCGCCGCCGCGTCGGCGAAACGCAATCCGCTCGAGGTGAGCCGAAACCGGGCCGGCTCGATGATGCCCCACCCGCGCTGGCAGAGCGTCTCCATGTCAGCCGCCCATTCACCGCGCAGATCGAACCCGGTGATGCGTTCGAACTCGTCGAACGCCCAGCCCTGCGTCATGCGCAGTCCGAACGCCGCCGTTTCGCCCGCGCGAGCCAGCGGCGGAAGCGCTTCGCGAAAACCGATCGCCCGCTGGCCTTGTTCGAGCGCTTCACAATAGCGCCTCGTGTCGCTGACGTTCTGCGTGCGAACGCCCCCAACGTACGAGACGGCGCTCGGCCCCAGCCCGAAATATTCCCCGCCGCGCCAGTAGTTGACGTTGTGCCGGCAGGCAAAGCGGGGCAGGCCGTTGCACCCGCCGGCCTCGGTCGAGGCGGCGTGGCTGTTCGCTGCACCGCCCGTCCCCGGCGCGGCGCGGCGGTCGTCGCGGGCGAAGTTGGCGATTTCGTACTGCCGCAAACCCGCCGCCGCAGCGCGTTCGAGCAGCTCTTCGTACATCGCGCAGGCCAGCTCCTCGTCCACGTCGAAGCGACCGGCCTTGAGCTGGGCGAACAGGGGCGTATCCTCCTCGTACATGACCTCGTAACAGGAGAGATGTTCGCTGCCCAGCGCCAGCGCTTCCTGCAGCGTGCGCCGCCACACCTCGATGGTCTGACCCGGAATCGCAAACATCAGGTCCACATTGAGATTGTCGAATCCGGCTCGACGCAACGTCTCGAAGGACCGAAACACCGCCTCGCGGGTGTGCACGCGGCCGAGCCGATCCAGCAACGCCGCATCCAGCGATTGGACACCCAGCGAAACGCGGTTGACGCCCGCCTGCCGCCACAGCCGCGCCTTGTCCGGTGAAACGGTCGCCGGATTGCACTCGATCGTCCACTCCCGCGCTCCCAGCCAGCCCAACCGCTGCATCGCCTCGAAAATTCGTTCCCACTGCCGGCACGAAAGCAGCGAGGGCGTGCCGCCACCGAAAAAAATCGTCTGCGGCGACAGCAGCGGCGCGACTCGCTCCATTTCCAGGATCAACGCGCGGACGTATCGCTCGACCAGCGATCCGCGCAGAGCCTCCGAATAAAACGCACAGTACGCGCATTTCTGCGCGCAGAACGGAACATGGATGTAGAGCGCGCCGACGCGCAAATCTGCCCTCTCCATCGCGAAGCCAGATTGCCCGGTTCGCGCCTCCAACGCCATCGCAAAGGCGGCACGCGGGCCACCCCCAACGCCGCAATCGCCCCGGCTAACGCGCGCGAATGCGCTCGACGTTTACCGCTTTGAGCCCCTTTTCACCGGCCACCACCTCGAACGAAACCTCCTCGCCTTCGTTGAGGGTTTTGAAACCCGAACCGACAATGTTCGAATAATGAACGAACACGTCCTGACCGGATTCCTGCGCGATGAACCCAAAGCCCCGTTTGTTGTCGAACCATTTGACTTTGCCGCTGGCCATAGGTTTGCCTTCGGACGGGGACTCGCCGATACCCGCCACTTCAGACACGCTCCGGGGCCTCTTCGGAAGCGTCTCAACTGCATCAGCGCCGCAATCGCCCGAATCGGCTTCGAGCATAAAGGCCGCTGACATGCCGGTCAAGGCTTGTTTTTGGCAAACACCTGCCGCCACCACGATTCGGGTCGGGACATCCCGACGGGATGCGTCAGAACATGGCCCAGAACTTCTTCGGGGCGATCGGGTGGCCCTTGCGGAGACGTCGAATCCAACCGTCCGGCTCCTCGATTCGGAGTTCGTCCTTCTCGCCCCGACTCAGCCCGATCTGCACGCGTGGCGCGCAGGTCCAAATTGACCGAAAAGTCCGCCCCGCAGATTTGAAAGCGTCCCAACGCCGCATCGCGCGGAAGTTCGAAGGTATAGATCGCCTCGACCGGACGCGTGCCGGCGCAACGGAACAAATGACGCACCCGCAAATCCGCACCCACGGGCAAAATGCGACGCGCAAGCCACAACTCCTGCATCACGAGCTGCAGCGGTTCTTGGGTGGCGGTATCCACGACTTCGAACGGCAGGGTTTCAAGATTCGGCTGCATGCTTCGACTCCTTTCTGCTGGGGTTGGGCGCGATGCGCTCGGCCAGGTCCTGCACCGCCCGCTGGATGATCCGCAGACGCCAGGGGCTGTTTCCGCTCGCACGTACACCAGAACCTCGGGCGCGACCCTGTACGACCACCAGGCCGTCTTTTCCAATTCCGCCGGCGCGGCAGATTCCGTCGCCGCCAGCCGGTGGCCAATCTCCGCCAACGTGAGCCCCTGCCTGCCAGGCTGGGATCCGGTGCAGCCGCTCGACATGCTCCGGCCTATAGTGTGCCCCCGGACCGGCTTTGCGAGGCGGAGGAAGCAATTCCCGCGCAATGTAGTATCGTCCGGGCGGATAGCCGGTCGTTTCGGCAAGCTGCCCCAAGCTCAACGTCGTTTGATCAGCACCCGCAGTCATCAGGGCCAAACACAGCACACTATTTGACACTGCCAACAACTATCATTTTCCGGCAGTCAGCCTGACTCGCCGTGACACCGGACCCACCGGGGTTGGATCAGCGGGGACGGGGACGAACTCAGCCTGCAAAGCGTGCCCGCTCCTGCGTGTGCGTCGGCCACGACAGTCTTTTCCAAGCCGATTTGCTTGGCGGCGGTGTTCGATCTCCTGCGGAGGACGGTTGAGCATCGTTCACAGTCCGCCGATGCAGCTCTTCACCAAAGAACCGACGAAAAACCTTTGTGATTGGACACGCCTCAGTCGCTCGCGCCGACCTGTTTTAAGGGGTTGCACGGCCTGTTGGAGTTTTTTGACACGGTGGCTCGGGCGGGGTGTTTGAGCCTCGCGGTCGCGCTCTGAGCGCGTCGCTTTTACCTGTTCCGCCGTGAGATGATTGCGTCCAATCGGACAGAAGTGCGCCCGGACGCGCCGCCAAGAAAACGCATGCCGAAACTGCCCGGGCTCAGCCGCGTCGGTAACGTCGCCACCACCGCCAGAGTGCCCAGGCGGCCGGCGCCAATTTGAGAACAGGTTTCCACCGCCGCGCCACGAGCCACCCGGCAAGGGCGCTGCCCAAGGTCCACCATGTCGAGGCGGAGGACAGTAAGCCCTGTCCACCCTTGCCCGGGAGCGCGGCTTTACCGAGAGACAGGACTCGCTGGCATTGGGCGCGCAACACCGCGCGATGCAGCTCCGACTCGGCCACCAGCAGGCGTTTGAGCTGTTCGCGTTCGCTTAGTCGGCCGGTCTCAGCCATGCACGATCCTTTTTGAACTCGGTGACGGTCTGATGGAAGGGCGCTGGCGCACGCCGAATGTCACGGATCAGTTTGCGAACGCCCCAGGCGGCCGTGCCCAGGCAGAAGGCGGCCACCGCGGCGATACCCCAAACACCCAGCCAACGATATGCCAGCCATGCCACCAGGCCCAGCACAAGCAGCAGCCCGCCCGCGCCCACGGCGACAAACACCGCCAGCCGCACAACCAGCCAGAGAAGCCGCTCCTTTTCCTCCTGCAGCTCCAGGGCGAAGAGCTCCAGACGACACCGGACCAACCCGCAAAATGCCTCCCCGACCTGGCGCAGCCCGCTTCGCCCGCCGCTCGTCGAATCCGCGTCCGGATTCATGCACGGATTTATCGGCGTGCGACCAGGACCCCGATCAGCAGGCCCAGGCCGAAGGCCAAACCGATGGATTCGTACGGATGTTCGCGGATGGCGGTGTCGGCCTTGCGCGCAGCTTCCTTGGCCCGGCTCAGGAGGCCTTCCTCCAGTTCCGCGCAAGTGGCTTTGGCGCGTTCCAGTGCCGCGGCCAGCCGTTCCCTGGCTTGCCGGGCTTTTTCGGACACGTCACTGGCTGTGGCTTGCAACAGCGCCTCGGAGTCGCGAGCCAGTTGCCGCAGATCTTCCAGCACGCGTTCCTTGGCCTCGGCGGTGTGCGCTCCTTCGAGAGTTGCGAAATGAGTCTCCATAAGCCTGTTCCTTTTTGGTTGTGTTCGAACTCTCCGCATTGACGGGCTGTTTGGACCCGCCCCTGCGAGCCTTGCTACAAACAAACTTATCCCTTCGCCCACCTTTGCGCAACCTGATTCGCCCTCCTTGATTTGCGCAACCCGGGCTGCGTGTTGCAAAATCGGTCCTCGGCAGTCGCGCCTCTAGCCGGAGCCGAGCACCTGCTTGACCTTCATCAGCAATTCCTGCGTGGTGAAAGGTTTCTGCAGGTAGGCGGCGTGTTCGGGCTGCTCCCCCTGCCAGATGTAACCGCTGGTCAGGATGATGCGCGTCTCGGGCGAAAGGCGTCGGACCTGTTCGACCAACTCGCGCCCGCTCATGATCGGCATGACCAGATCAGTGATGAGCAGATCCACGGGCCGCTCGGCTTTCGAAAGGATCTCCAGCGCCTTGGGACCGCTATTGGCGGTCAGGACCTGGTATCCGTAGGCCGAGAGGATCGTCTCACCCATCGTCAACAACAGATCCTCGTCGTCCACCATCAGAATCGTCTGGTTTCCGGTCAGGTCGCTGTCGCTCTCCACCGGCTCGCGCAAGATGGACCGTTCGGCGGGCAGATAGAGCCGGACCGACGTGCCCGCGCCCGGCTGGCTGGACACGGCCACCGCGCCGCCGTGGTTGGTGAGGATGCCGTAAACCCAGGCCAGCCCCAGGCCGCGATGCGCGCCTTTTTTGGTCGTGAAGAACGGCTCGAAAATCCGCGGCAAAACGTCCGGTTCGATCCCGCATCCGTTGTCGGAGATTTCGATGCACACGTACAAGCCCGGCGCCAGCCGCGCGTTGCGATCCTGAGCCGGCTCGCTCAACTCGATGTTGCGCGTCTGCACCGCAAGCCGCCCGTTGTTGCCAAGGGCTTCGACGGCGTTTTCGAGCACCTTGGTGATGGCCTGCTGGAGTTTGGCCTCATCGAACCGTGCGGCGAAAATCTGTCGTTCCAGGCGCAAATCCCACTGGACCGCTTCCTTGCGCGCATGCTGGAAGAACTCGACGCAGCGTTGGACCAGCGTGTTGAGGTTGCCGGCCGACTGCTGGCGCAATTCTTTTTCCCGAAGGCTGAAGGCCGCCAGATCGGCCGCGACCTCGGCGGCTTTGGCGGCGGACTTTTCGACCTCCAGGAGCGTGCGCCGCCACGGATGGCCCGGCTCAGCCTTGCTCAACAGCAACGACGTGTAGCCGAGCACGCTGGTGAGGGCGTTGTTGAATTCCAGCGCCACCGAACGGGCCAGTTGCAACGCGCAATCGAGCTTCTGCTGCAGCGCCAGGTTGCTGTCGCATCCGAGCGATTCGGGCAGCAGTTGCATCAGCACCGGCGCGCGGGGTGGATCGCCCTGGCGGGCGGCCAGCGCGCAAAAGATTCGTGCCCCCTCGTTACCCGTCCGCAACTTGATCGGCGTCAATCGGGGCGCGGCGTTGTCCAACCCGGCCAGAAACGCCTGCGCCTGTGCCGCGCCGCCTTCGGCCCAGAACGCGTTCAGATCCGCCCCGGGGCTCTCCAGCGCCGGGCCGAAGACCCGTCGCGCCGCGGCATTGGCGCGCAGCACGGTGGCCTCGCCCCCGCTGATCAACAGCACGGGCCAGGGCGCGTGTTCCCAGTCCCAATGAACGCTTTGCTCCATGCCCATCCCTTGCATTTGCAACCTACGACAGCACCGCGGCTTCTCAATTCAAAAACTCGCGTTCAAAAGCGCCGCGGCAATCCGAAGGCCTCCGGCAGCAACTCCTTGACGCTGAACCGCCGCACCCGCCGCAGGTTGGCGCTATCGGCCACCCAGACGACCGCCTCCGGCGCGTATTCGGCCAGCAACTGCCGACACGCGCCGCAGGGCATCGGCCCGCCGCGCACCCGGGCCACCACGGCAACGGCCACAAACGCACGCTGCCCCGCCGCCAGCGCGTTGAACAGCGCCACCCGCTCGGCGCAACAGGTCAGCCCGTAGCTGGCGCTCTCCACGTTCACCCCGCACACGACCCGGCCGCTGCGGGTCAACAGCGCCGCGCCGACGCGAAACTTCGAGTACGGCGCCACGGCATTGCGGCGTGCGCGGGCGGCCGCTCGAACCAGCCGGGCTCGTGCCCGCGGGCCCGGGCTGCCGGCGGAATTATTGCTTCTGGCCATACAGCTCGGCAAAGGTTCGGAGCAAACGCGCTGCCAGCGCCTGGACTCGCTGGCCGGTTTCGAGCACCTCCTCATGCGAGAGCGGGCGTTTGGCCAGCCCGGCGGCCAGGTTGGTGATGCAGGACAGCGCCGCCACGCGCAATCCACACTGACGCGCCACAATCACCTCCGGCACCGTGCTCATGCCCACCGCATCGGCCCCGAGCCGACGAAAGGCGCGGATTTCAGCCGGTGTTT
>CAYXJB010000005.1:0-3094 GCA_964465445.1 uncultured Verrucomicrobiota bacterium | reverse complement strand
CAGACGGCCAGATACACGCCCTGACGCAGCCGCACACCGCACCGCCGCCCGGCCTCCAGCAACAACCCGCTCAGCTCCGGATCGTAGGCCCGGGTCAAATCCACAAACTGCGGCAGATCGCGCGGCGCCGGGCCGCGCAACGGATTGGTGCCCATGAAATTGATATGGTCGCGCAGCACCATCAAATCGCCCGGCCGAAAGCGCGGATGCACACCGCCGGCGGCGTTGGTCAACAGCAGATCCCGCACCCCGAACGCCGCCAGCGCCCGCACCGCAAACGTCACCTGCGCCATCGAGTGTCCCTCGTAAAAATGCGCCCGCCCGCTGAGCACCAGCACCGGCGTGCCGCCCAGCCGGCCCTCCCACAACTCGCCGGCATGCCCGCTCACGCCGGTGGGCGGAAAACCCGGCAATTGCGAATACCGAATGTGTCGTCCGTTCTGCAGCTCACCCAATACAGGCTGAAAACCGCTACCCAGCACAATGGCCAGCCGCGGTCGAAGTCTCGAAAACCGTCGCAGCCGTCCGGCGGCCACTGCCGGGTCGCAAACCGCCTCATCCGGTGCGTTCATCGCAGGGTCAGTCTCGCAAATGCGACGCACAAGTCAGCCGGATTTTGCGGCGGCAGGATTTGGAAAAAGGCCGCGGGGCGCGGGTGGGCCGGCGCGATCAAAGCCCCGCGGTGTCCTGGACCGGGGGTTTGGCCGCTGCCACCGGCCGGCCCATGGCCAGTTGCAGGATGTTCTCCTCGGTGCAATCGGCCCGCTCCAGCACGCCGGTGATCGCGCCCTGGTACATCACCGCCACCCGATCGCTGATGTGGAGGATTTCTTCCATGTCGCTGCTGATCATCAAAATGACGGTGCCGCGCGCCGCCAGTTCGCGCATCAACCGGTAGATTTCGGCCTTTGCACCCACGTCAATGCCGCGAGTCGGCTCGTCCAGGATCATCACCCGCGGTTGCAACGCCAGCCATTTGGCGAGCACGACCTTTTGCTGGTTGCCCCCGCTCAGATGCAGCGCCGCGGTGCGCAGCTCCGGCGGGCGGATGTTCAACGCCCTCACCTGCCCGGACGCAAGGCGCTCCTCGGCGCGACGACGAATCCAGCCCCATCGCGCCAGCCGCGGCAACGACGGCAGCGTGATGTTCTCGCCCACCGACATCGCCGCGATCAATCCCTCCCCGCGCCGATCCTCCGGCACCAGCACGATGCCGTGTTCCAGGGCCTGACGCGGATGGCGCACCTCGATCTCTTGTCCGTCGAGCCACAATCTGGCCGGCTCGACCGCTTCGACCCCGAGGATCGACCGCGCCAGCTCGCTGCGCCCGGCCCCGACCAGCCCGGCAAAGCCCAGAATCTCGCCCGCCGCCGCGTCGAACGAAACCCGCTGCGCCGGATAGCGTCGCGAACGGGCATCCCGCACCCGGAAAAAGCCCGGTCGGGTCGCGCGCACCGACGGCGCTTCGGCAGCGCGGACTTCCCGCCCGATCATCAGGCTCACGATGCGGTCGTGCGACATCTCGGCGCGCGACAGTTCGCCCGCATTGCGTCCGTCGCGCAGCACCACCACCCGGTCAGCACACGCGTCCAGCTCCGCGAGCCGATGCGAGATGTAAATGACACTCACCCCGCTCTCGCGCAGTTCGCGGACCAGCTCGAGCAAGCGCTGCGTCTCGGCCATCGTCAGGCTCGACGTTGGCTCGTCCATGATGATGAGCCGGGCGCGCAGGGAGAGCGCGCGGGCAATTTCGACCATCTGTTTTTGCGCCAGCGACAGCTCGCTCAGACGCGTGCGCGGCGAGACCTCCAGCCCCAGCCGCCGCAACCACGGCTCGGTCTCGGCGTAAAGCTGCCGATGCCGCAGCAGGCGCAACGGGCCGAACACCGGCTCGCGACCCAGAAACACGTTGCCCGCCACGTCCAGATTCTCGACCAGATTGAGTTCCTGATGAATGAACGCAATGCCCAGGCGCCGGGCATCGCTCACACCGCCGATGCGCACCGGCCGCCCATCGAAAAGGATCTCACCCGCATCCGGCGACAACACGCCCCCCAAAATGTTCATCAGCGTGGATTTGCCGGCGCCGTTCTCGCCGACCAGTCCGAGCACCTCGGCCCGGCGCACTTCCAGATTCACCTTGTCCAGCGCGACCACGCCCGGGAAACGCTTGCAAATGCCGCGCATCTGCAGCAGCACCGGGCCGGCGGTGGTCGGCGCAACAGAGCGATCCGCGAGCTGGTCCGAGGGCGATCGAGCGGCAGCGTCACTCACAGCGCCGATGGTTTAACCGGCGGTCGGCGCGTTGAACAATGGATTTTTTGCGAACCGGCGCGAACGCCCGCGTCTGCGGCCCATCGCGGCGGCAGCGGATGCGCGCCGGGACGATGGCTGTACTCAGCGGGCCAGGCCCAGGGGGCTGAAGATCACGTACAGCGAGAGTGTGAGCAGCACCACCAACAGCCCGGCGAGCCTGGCCGGGCGCGAGCTTTCCAGGGCGATGGTCGTGTTCTGCCGGAAAGTCACCGGCTCGGGCAGCGGCCGGGCCGCGGTGATGAGCGCCATCACCAGCAGACACAACCCAAAGCACACCGCCATGCGATTGAGGAATTGCAGTTGCGGCAGCGCCAGCTTCAGCGCCCCGTAGGCCAGCAGGTTGGTGAGCAGCCCGGCCACGCCGCAGATCGGCGGAGCGCGTCGCACCAGCAACCCGAACACGAACACGGCCAGAATTCCCGGCGAAATGAATCCCTGGCTCTCCTGAATGATGGTGAAGATGCTGTGGCTGATCTTCGGATTGCCCAGTCGCGGGGCCAGCAGCACCGCCACGATGCTGAAGGCCACCACCGCCACGCGCCCGGCCGTCACCACACTGCCCGGCCCGGCCCGGGGTGCGAGGTATTTCCGGTAAACGTCCATCGCGAATATCGTCGAAGCGGCGTTGAGCATCGCCGCCAGGGAACTGACCACCGCGCCGAGCAGTGCCGCCAAAACGAACCCGACGGCCCCGACCCCCTGCGGCAACACCCGCCCGAGCAGTTGCGCCAGCGCCGTGTCATATTTGAACGCGATCAGCTTCTCGGTCGTCGTCACC
>CAYXJB010000004.1:6217-38166 GCA_964465445.1 uncultured Verrucomicrobiota bacterium | reverse complement strand
CCCGGCAAGGACTGCGCCTATGAGAACCCGATTCTCAAGGCCATCACGGGTCGGCCCATGGCCATGGAAGGTCGGATGGCGGCGGTGGCCCATCTCTCGCCGCTGGGCAACATCGCCGCGGCGACCTGCGACACCTGGAGCAACGAATCCGTTCAGAACATCAAGCTGCTGGGCGGCATGGCGCCGACCTGTTCGCTCGAACAACTGGTGTACGATTGTCGGCTCTTCAACCGCGCGCTGGCCGGCGGGCCGGCGTCGGCGTTGTTGTTGCGCCAGTGGTTGGTCGAATCCGACGCGCCCCTGGACCCGCAGGCGTGGATTCTGACGCCCGAGCACGCGGTGGCGATTGCCCGTGCCATCGTGCAGGCTGCCACACCGCTGGCCGCCGGGCGGCAGGCGGGCCTGCTGGCGCTGCGCCAGATTCGAGAGGGCCATCGCGAAGGCCGCCTCAAAATTGCGCCGCGCGAATTGCCCTGGCTGGATCGAATCGAAGCGGCGCTGGAATCGGTGCCCGAGAGCGAGGCGACGTTTGTCGAGCAGATGCTCCCGCTGGTGGACACCAGCCGGTGGATTCCTTCAGAATATGGTTTGTAAGTCCGACAACCTCAGACCCGGTCAGGTATGAGCACGCCAGATCTGAAACAACTCCATGATGCGGTATTGAACGGCGACGCGGCCACGGCGCGCCGTGTCACCGAAGAGGCGCTTGCGGCGGGCATCGAGCCGTTGCGACTGGTGCAGGAGTACATGGTGCCGGCGATGGGCGAGGTGGGCCGGCGCTTCGAGTGCAACGAGTATTTCGTGCCCGAGCTGCTCCTCTCGGCCCGCGCGATGAAAGCCGCGCTGGAACTCATCCGACCGCTGCTGGCCTCCAGCGGCGCGCAGCCGGTCGGTCGCGTGGTCATCGGCACCGTGCGCGGCGACCTGCATGACATTGGCAAAAACCTCGTCGCCGCGATGCTCGAAGGCGGCGGCTACGAGGTCATTGACCTGGGGGTCAACGTCCCGCCCGAAAAATTTGTCGAGGTCGCCCGCGACAGAAACGCGAATCTGGTGGCAATGTCGGCGCTCCTGACCACGACGATGCCTTCGATGCGCACGACGATCGAGGCGTTCAAGGCGGCGGGTCTGCGGGATCGCGTCAAAATCATGATCGGCGGCGCACCGATCACCCAGCGGTATGCCGATGAGATCGGGGCCGATGGCTACGCCGAGACGGCGGCGGGCGCGGTGCCGCTGGCACGCAAACTTGCAGCCTGAAGCGGCCGGGCCGACGTCGGGCGGCCGGGCGGTGTGTGGAGACGGCGATGCAGACCGAGCAACTTTACCAGCAACGGCTGCGCCGCTATTTGACGGCGCTGCGCAACGAGCGGCCCGACAAAATCCCGATTCGGCCCTTCGTTGCCGAGTTCACCGCGCGCTACGCCGGGTTCACCTGCCAGCAGGTGGCGCATGATTACCAGCTTGCGTTCGAGGCCGTCCTCCGCTGCGCGCGGGATTTCGACTGGGACGCCGTTGTGCCGAACATGGTGTACGTCTGGACGGGCCTGACCCAGGCCGCCGGATTGCGCTACTACGGCATCCCGGGCATCCACATTCCGCCCGAGTGCGGCTTCAACTACATCGAGCCGCCGGAGGAGGAGGCGTTCATGCGGGCCGACGAATACGACGCGCTGATCGCCGATCCGACGGCGTTTCTCTACGAGGTCTGGTTACCGCGGGTTTCGACCGAGATCGTGCGGCCGGGCGCGCCGGCGACCTACCGCAGCCATCTGGCGCTGGTCAAAAGCGCCATGGCGATGATGGTGTACTTCAACGCGTTCGGGCCGCACATTCGCCGCTTGCGGGAGGAATGCGGCACGGTCTCGGCCATCGCGGGCATTTTCAAGGCGCCGTTCGACATCCTGGCCGACAAGCTGCGCGGCTACGTTGGATTGACGCTCGACATGGCGCGCCAGCCGCAACAGGTGCTCCGCGCCTGCGAAGCGCTCATGCCGCATCTGGTGCACGTGGGGCTGACGACGGCCGATCCGGACAAGCAGGTGCCCATCGGCCTGTGGATGCACCGCGGCTGCGTGCCGTTCGTCAACCCCTCGCAATTCCGCTCGCATTACTGGCCCACGCTCAAGCCCTGCATCGAGGAATTCTGGCGGCACGGACATCAAGCGCTCTTTTACGCCGAGGGCAAATGGGATGCGCATCTGGACGACTTCGCGACGCTGCCGGAACGGAGCATCGTGTTTCACGTGGATCAGGGCGACCTGTTTCTGGCGCATCGCAAGTTGCACCACAAATTCGCACTCAGCGGTGGCATTCCCAATGTCCTGTTGAGCTACGGCACGCCCGAGGAGGTGCGCGCCTACTGCCGCAAGGTGATCGAGGGCGTCGCGCGCGAGGGCGGCTACATCATGGATGCCGGCGCGATCATGCAGGACGACACCCGCGTCGAAAACCTCCGCGCGCTCACCGAGGCGACGCGGGAATACGGAGTGTATTCGGGTGCGCCCACCGACGCGCCGGTGTTGCGTCCGTGCGACGGAGCCGATGTCTCGGGTCTGAGGGGGCTTTCGGGACGTCCGTCGCCGCGCGTGCGGCCGGGGGTTTGTGTGCCCTGGGAGGAAAAGCTCGGGGAGCTGCCCCCGTTGAGCGGGGATGTGGATTTGCTGCGGCGGGTGTGGGAGAATGTGGACGCGCTGGGCAACACCTACATCTGGCAACTGTTGCTGAGTTTTTGACCATGGGCGAGGGGCATCTGCGGCTGTTGCTGGTGGCCTGCCGCGTGTTCGAACGCGAGCTGCAGGTGCTCGCGCGCTCGGCCCGCAGCGAGCTGACGATCCATTTCGTCGAGATCGCCATGCACGAGCGACCCGGCGCCGCGCTGCGGACCGTGCTCCAGGAAGAAATCAACGCCGCGCCGGAAGAGGATTTCGACGCAATCGGGCTGGCCTACGGACTGTGCAACCGCGGGCTGATCGGGCTGCGGGCGCGCGGCCTGCCGGTGGTGATCCCGCGGGCGCACGATTGTCTGGGCGTTTTGCTGGGCAGCACGCGCCGGTATCTGGAGCAGACACAACTCGAACCGGGCACGTACTTCCAGAGCAGCGGTTGGATCGAACATCTGCCCGCGGACCGGACGCTTCGGCCGCTGGCCGGCGGCCCGGGCCTGGCGCTGGCGGCGGATCGCGAGCGGTTGGCGGCGCGCTACGGCGAGGAAGCGGCGCAATATCTGCTCGAGGAATACGCGCGGCTGACGCAACACTACAAACGCTTGGCGTTCATCGCCACGCCGGTCGCCGGCGTCGAGGCGCGCGAGCGGACCGCCGCCGAGATCGCACGCCAGCAGGGCTGGAAATTCGAGCGCCTGGAGGGGGATCTGGGCTGGCTCAAGCGGCTGGTGGACGGACAATGGGATGAACGCGAATTTTTGCGCGTGCCGCCGTTCCACTGCGTGACGGCCAGCTATGACGAGCGGTTGATTCGCGCCGAACCGGTCGGGCCGGGCACGGCCGGCGTCGCCTCGCCTCAGGACGCCCGGGCCGGCTCGTGAGCGCGGCGCGTTTGCAGACCGGCTGAGACGACGCAGCCAAACCCACGCAGGGCATGGACGCACCGAATTGTTGTTTGCGGCTGACGCCGGCCGGTGTGCAACTGAGCGCGCCGGTCGGAACGCGTTTGCAGGACCTGCTTTTCGAGCAGGGCGTCGAGTTTCCCTGTGGCGGGCGCGGGCGCTGCAAGGGCTGTCGCGTTCGGGTGTTGCGGGGCGAGCTGCGCGTGACCGCCGAAGAGGAGCGACTGCTCACGGACCGCGAATTGAGCGAGGGCTGGCGGCTGGCGTGTCGGCACACGCTCCAGGGCGACCTGGAACTGGAGCTGGCGCAGTGGGAGATGGCGATCCTGAGCGACGAGAGCCGGTTCAGTTTCCAACCGCGCGAGGGCTGGGGCATCGCCATTGATCTGGGCACGACGACGCTGGCGGCGCAATTGCTGGACCTGCAAACCGGTCACGTGCTGGCGGTGGAAACGGCGCTCAACGCCCAGGCGCGGCACGGGGCCGACATCATGAGCCGGCTGGAATTCGCGCTGCGGCGCGGTCAGGGCGAACTGGAACGGCTGATTCGGGAGCAGTTGGGTGCGATGATTCGCCGGCTGCTGGGCGCGGCTCAGGCGCGTCAGGGCCGCGCCGCTGCCGCGACCGGGTTGCTGCGGCAGGTGGTGCTGGTGGGCAACACGGTGATGCATCACCTTTTTTGCGGGCTGCCGGTCGAGCCGTTGGCCGCGTTCCCGTTCGAGTCCAAACAAATCGGTCGGATGCGATTTGCGCCGGGCCAACTGGGCTGGGAACTGCCGGAACAAACCGAGGTGGTGTTCCTGCCCTGCATCGGCGGCTTTGTGGGATCGGACATTCTGGCCGGTGTGGTGGCCACCGGGCTGGATCGGAGCGAGGCGCTGTGCGCGCTGATGGATCTGGGCACCAACGGCGAAGTGGTCGTGGGTAACCGGGAGCGGCTGGTGTGCGCTTCCACAGCGGCGGGGCCGGCGTTCGAAGGGGCGCGGATTTCATCGGGCATGCGCGCGGCCACCGGTGCGATTTGCGGCGTCGAGGTCCAGGACAATTTCCTGCACTGTCGTGTCATCGGGGGGAGTGAGCCGCGCGGACTGTGCGGGAGCGGGCTGGTGGATGCGGTTGCCGCCGGGCTGGAACTGGAGTGGATTCATCCGAGCGGACGGCTGGCGAATCGGCGCGAGTTGCCGCTGGCCGGTCCGGTGGTGTTGCGGGCGGCCGACGTGCGGGAGTTGCAACTGGCCAAGGCGGCCATCGCGGCGGGGTTGCGCCTGCTTTGCGCCCGGTTGGGCGTCGAGCCGGCGGCGCTGGAGGTGTTGCACCTGGCCGGCGCCTTCGGCAATTACGTCAACCGGGCCAGCGCGCGTCGGATCGGTCTTTTGCCGCTGCCGGCGGAGCGGATTCGGCCGGCGGGCAACACGGCGTTGTTGGGGGCCAAGCACGCGCTTTTCGAGGAGGCAGCCCGTTGGGACGAGCTGGCCCGGCGCATCGAGCACGTGCCGTTGAACGAAGACCCGGCCTTCGAGGAGGCTTTCGCCCGGGAGATGCACTTTCCGGCCTCGGCGTTTTGAAATGGAATCGGATCGGCGGATGCGGGCATAGTCTGCGGGAATGATTTCGGTGGTCGAACCGCAACCGGCCGGGGCGGATTTGATCGCGCAGGTGGAGGAATTTTTCTCGCCGCGCGGTGTTCTGGCCCGGGCCAGGAATTTCGAGTACCGGCCGCAGCAGCAGCAGATGGCCGTGGCGGTGGCGCGCGCCCTGCAGGCCGGCGAGCATCTGGTGGTGGAGGCCGGCACGGGCGTGGGCAAGTCGCTGGCGTATCTGGTGCCGGCGATTCTTTTTGCTGTGACACAGCGCAAGAAGGCGCTGGTTTCGACCCATACCATCAATCTGCAGGAGCAGTTGACCGAGAAGGACCTGCCGCTGTTGCAGCAGGTGCTCGGGACGCTGCAGCCGCCGGTGCGCTTCAGCTTCTCGATGCTCAAGGGCCGCGCCAACTACCTGTGCACGCGCCGGCTGCGCAAAGCGCTCCAGCAGAGCCAGCATCTGTTCAGCTCGTCCGAAGAGGCCGAGCTGCGGCGCATCGCCCGGTGGGCGCAGCACACCAGCGACGGCAGCCTGTCGGATTTCGACGTCGAGCCCGACCCGAAGGTTTGGGCGCAGGTCTGTTCGGAGCGCGGCCTGTGTGCGCCGCGGCTTTGCGGGCATCAATCCGACTTTGCGCGGGAGCGCGAGGTTTGTTTCTACCAGCGGGCGCGGGCCCGGATGGTTTCGTCCGACGTGCTGGTGCTCAATCACACGTTGTTTTTCACGTTGCTGGGTGCTGCGGAGGAGGAGACCGACGGCGGTCTGCTGTTCAAAAACGATTTCGTCATCTTCGACGAGGCGCATCAGGTCGAATCGGTCGCGTCGCGCCACATCGGGTTGAGCGTCTCCAGCGGGCAGGTGCGATTCGCGCTGCAACGGCTCTGGAATCCGCGCACCGAAAAGGGCCTGCTGGCAACGTTGCGGCGCGGCGCCGAGGTGCGTCTGGTCGCCGAGGCGCTGCGCGCCGCCGATCAGTTCTTCGAGGCGGTCGAGGCCGCGTGCGACCAAATCCATGCGCGCTCGCTCCGGAATGCCGACCGTGACGCCGAACCTGCTCCGGGGTCGGCCCGGAGGCGACGGACCGCCGAGCCGGGCGAGCCGGCCGAGCGACCGGGGCGCGCCTGGACCGAGGTGCGGGTGCGGCAGGCCGGGCTGGTAAGCGACGTCGTCACGGGCCCGTTGCGGCGGCTGCGCGAGGCGCTCAGCGGACTGATCCAGATCAGCGACGACAAGGAAATCGGTTTGGAGCTGATGGATTGCAACCGGCGGCTGGAGGAGCTGGCCGAAGCGATTCAGGTGTTTCTGGAGCAGAGTGCTGCGGATCACGTCTATTGGGTCGAGCGCGGCGGCAAGGCGCAGAAAAACCTCACGCTCAACGCCGCGCCGGTGGATGTATCCGGTTACCTGCGTCGGCTGCTGTTCGAGAGCGGCACGAGCGTCATCATGACCAGCGCCACGCTGGCCATGCGCGGCGTGGTTGGCGAGCGGCGGCCCGCCGGTGCGCCGCTCAAGCCGCCCGGTCACAAGGCCGCCGCAGCGGCGCTGGCGGTCGAGGGGCTGGAGTATTTTGTCCGGCGTGTGGGTGCCGAGAGCGCCGTGCAACTGCAGGTGGGCACGCCCTTCGATTACCAGCGGCAGATGCGGGTTTACATCGTCAAGACAATGCCCGATCCGCGCGAGCCGGCGTATCCAGAGGCGCTGGAGTACTGGATCGGACACTTTGTGCGCAAGACGCACGGCAAGGCGTTCGTGCTCTTCACCAGTTACCAGCTCATGCTGGGGCTGGCGGAGCGGATGCGCCCGTCTTTCGAAAAGCTGGGGTTGACGCTGCTGGTGCAGGGCACCGGCACGCCGCGTTCGACGCTGCTGGAAAAGTTCAAAGCCGATGTGGATTCGGTGCTGTTTGGCACGGACAGTTTCTGGCAGGGGGTGGATGTGCCGGGAGAGGCGCTCAGCAATGTGATCATCACGCGGCTGCCGTTTGCGGTGCCGGATCATCCGCTGATCGAGGCGCGGATCGAAGCGATCGAGGCGCGCGGCGGCAATTCCTTCACCGAGTATTCGCTGCCGGAGGCGATCCTGAAGTTCCGTCAGGGTGTGGGCCGGTTGATCCGGACCAAAACCGACACGGGCATTGTGGTTGTGTTGGACAACCGGATTCTGGCCAGGCAGTACGGTCGGGCGTTTCTGGAGGCGTTGCCGCCCTGCCCGATCGAAATCGTCGCGGAGGATGCGGCCTGAGCCGGTCCGCTCAGCGCGGAGCGGTCTGCGCCGGCGAAAGCGACGTCTCGGCGCCGCTCTCGGGGACTGAGGCCGGATCGGTTTGATCGCTGGCCGGTTGCTCGTCACCGGGCGGCGCGCCGGTGCGCGAAGCCCCGGCGGCTGCGGGAGGTTCTTCAGCCGATTGTTCCGGTGCGGGCGAGGATTCGCTGAACGCTTGGGCGAGGGGCGCCGAGGTTTCCACCAGCGCATCGCTTTCGGCTGCTTCGGCGGCCGCCTCGGCAGCCGCCAGCGCGGCGGTGCCGGCCTCGCCCGAAGGGGCAGATTTGTCGTCGGGCGACGGTGCGGCTTTGGGAGTCGCCGGGGTGGCTCTGGCCGGTTTGGGAGCGGGTTTTTTGGCCGTTTCGAGAATGCCGTTGGCGAATTCGATGACGTGGCCCTGATGGATGAGCCAGTGCAGGTCGGCGATGACGGCGGTTTGTTCGGGCGTGCGCTCGCTCGGGGGCGGCGGTGCGGGTTGCTGGGCGTCCGGAGGCGCCACGGGAATGGGCGGGGGCGGGGCCAGAGCCTCGATCAGATCGCGCAGGGTGCAGCCTGGATGAGCGCGGATGTATTCGACGATCCGGCGCACGCCTTCGGACACGGGCATGTTTTCCAGATCCAGGTAATGCGGCCGGGCCACGGCGACATGGGTGATGCGGTTGACCTTGAAGAACTGCAGGCCGCGACGCGAGAACTGCTCGCTCAACGCCGAGGCCACCAGGATCGGGAATCGGCGCTGTTCGTTGAGCAGCCGATGGAACAGTCGGGCCAGGCCGCCCTGGAGCTGGCGTGCGGCGGTACCGGGCAGCCGGTGAGATTCGACGGATTTGATGATGTTGTCCTTGTGGGTGGCGCGGAAATGCTCCTCGACAGCCTGGCGGTTGGGCAGCCGCAACGGCTCGGGTACGTTGAGGCAGATGTACTCGGTTTTCCAACTTTGCTCTTCGATCCACTGTTTGACGACGGCTTCGTCGCGAATGATTTTGACCTTGGCCTTGTAGGCCTCGAAGGGCATGTGGGCGAAGCGCTCGGCGTGCAGCCGGTGCAGCCGGTTCTGGTAATCGTGGTAATTGGGCGGGCCGAGGATGATGCCGCTCAAGCCGCATTGGGCCACGAAGGTGTACCTGCCCTTGGGCGGGTCGGTGGGCGTGCGCTCGGTCTGGTAGAAGGTGTCGAAGTGCTCCCGCAGCACGTGCGCCACCGCCTCCTCCTCGCTCAGCCAGAGGCTCTCATCGAGCGCGCAGACAAAGAGCGGCTGGAGCACCCGCCCGTCCTTGTCTTTGCGCACGTCGAATTGCAGCGCGTAGCGTTCGGGTTTCTGGAGGATGAGTTTGGCGATCTCGAACAGCGGGTAGGCACGCCCGGTGGTTTTGATCTGACGCACCAGGGATTCGACACCCGCTTCCTCTGGAACGATGCTGAGTTTGACCTCCGGCAGCGGTTCGGGCGGGCGCGGTGCGGGCCCGGGCCGCGGTTGCGGTTTGCGGGTTTTGGGCGGGGGCGCTTCGCGGGTGCGACCCGCCGGCGCACCGGCGGACGGTTCTTTCGGGCGTCGGGGCGCGCGGGCCGGCTGGCGCGGTCGTTCGGCCGGGGCGCGCTCGTCCTCGCGGACGCGGACCGGGTGGACCGACGCGGGCTGTTGCGCCCACGCGGGCAGAAACAATTTGTCCAAGTCCAGATCCGTTTCCGGATTGAAAGTCATATGGTCACCTCCGTTCTCCGACGTGCGGGCCGGGGAACGTGACTTGAGTCACGGTTGAAGAATGAAACGGGGCGCACGGAAATGCAACGTCGGAAACGCGCCGGCAACGGGCGCGCCGCGGCGAGCCGCGGGGTTTTACTGGGCGAAGACCGTTTCGGACTCGGCGCGGGGTTTGGGCGCAGGCGGGGCGCTGATGATGCTCCAGGGGATTTCCTTGAGGTTGCGCAGCCCTTCCTGGACGCAGCGGAGGTTTTGTTGGACGACGTGTTCGCCGCGTTTGCCGAAGTATTTGCGGATGTATTTTTCGACGGCGGCCAGGACCTGTTCGTCGCTCATGCCGGCGCGGGCGGCAAAGGGGGTCACGCGGATGAAAATGCCCACCAGCACCACGCCCTGCATGCGCTGTTGCAGGTCCGGATCGGTGGCGATTTCACGGGCGATTTTGACCGTGTCGAGGTAGAAAACCTTGAGGCGTTTGTTGCGGATGATTTTCTGGCCGTAGGGCGGGATGTGGTCCCAGACCTTCTGGGGATCGGTTTCGGGGCTCTGGATGAAGACACTGCCCTCGTCGGCGATGCCTTCCAGGGGATTGCCCAGGTTGAAGGCGTTGACGTCGTTGAGCGGGATGAACTCGACGTGGCTCAATTCGCTGTGGGTGCGGATGTGTTTGTTGGCGACGGTGAGGTAATAGGTCGTGGGCAGGCCTTTTTTCTCGGAGCCGTATTTGGGATAGGCCTGCACGTGGAGGTTGAACAGTTCGCCGACGAACGAGGCGATAAGCTTGTTGGTGGTGACCGAGCCAAAACCGCCGACCGAGTGGCCGCGCATTGAAAAAGCGCCCTCGGGCCGCAGATCCGGGTCTTCGCATTCGGGCAGCGCCAGCGGGTGTTTGATGCCCACGACCGAAAACTCCCGCGGCTTGGCGGCGAGCATGTTTTTGACGATGGCGATGAAATGGCCGCCGCGCACATCGCGCGAGCCCAGCCCGGCCGAGCAGGCGTAGATTTTGGGGATGCGCGTGATTCGGGGGTACTTGTACTCGCCGTTGGAGCCGTAGCTCAGCCCGGTCAGGGCGTCCGCGAAGCTGGCTTTGATGGCCTGGGCCAGGGGATTGGACTGGGCCAGCGGATTGTCCATGCGCTCGATGACCGTCAGCGCCCGAACGTCTCGGAAGGCCTCGACGATCTGGGTGGCCGGGAAGGGCGCAAAACAGGTCACATGCACCACGCCGACCTTCAGGTCCATGGTTTCGCGCAGGTAATCGGCCGCGGCCTGCGCCGTTTCCATCATCCCGCCCAGACCCACCAGCGCGTATTCGGCGTCGTCCATCCGGTAGGTGTCCACCATGCGGTAGCGGCGACCAGTTTTGGCATAGAATTCGTCCATGGCTTCCTGCACCGCGGCGGGCACTTTGTCGTAATAAAAGCGCTGGGCGATCTTGCCCTTCATGTAGGAGTCCTGGTTCTGGACCACGCCGCTCATGATCGGGAACTTGGGATCGAAAAGGCAGCGGAGCTTTTCGTTGGGATCGCCCACGTATTCCTTCATGAACTCCGGCTCGGGCAGGCGCAGGTTCTCGATGGTGTGGGTGGTCAGAAAGCCGTCCTGAACGTTGAGAAAGGGCGTTTCGCTGGCTTCGGCGGCGCGCCGGGCGATCAGCGCCAGATCGCACGCCTCCTGGGCGTTGCGCGCGAACAAAATCCCCCAGCCGCAATCGGCCACGCTCATCACATCGTCATGGCCGCAATGGACATTGAGCGAATGGGAGGTGAGCGCCCGCGCGCCGATGTGGAAGACCACCGGCAGGCGCTTGCCCGAGATGGTGTAGAGGACCTCTTTCATCAGCACCAGGCCCTGGCCGCTGGTGAAGTTGGTCACGCGCCCGCCCGCCAAGGCAAACCCCTCGCAGGTGCTCGCCGCGCTGTGCTCGGATTCGGGCTGGATGAACACCAACGGATCGCCCCAGAGATTTTTTTTGCCGTTGGCCACCTCGGTTTCATAACCCGTGCCCATCGTCGTCGAGGAGGTGATCGGATAGGCACAGGCGCCCTGGGTAATGTGCGTTTCGACCCACACCACGCCGGCGGCGCCGTCGCCGGTGGTCGGAATGCCCGGGTAGGGGAACGGACCGGAGGAGCTGCTCATGGGTGCAAATCTTCGCCGGGTCGGGCCGGCGGCGGCACGGCGGTCGCGGCGCGGTCGCAACTCGCGCCGCAGGCCTGGCCGCAAATCGTGTTGGGTCGCGCGCCTTTCATGTTGCGTCGGGACGCGGTGCGATTCGCCCACATCCCTGGCCCGTCCACGGGGTCGAAAAACTATAGGTGTCGCCACCGGCCTTCGCAAGGGATTTAAGTGCGCGCCGGCTGTTTTTATCACTGGCAACGCCCGCCGACGCGGGCAAAAATAACGCCAATCGGGCCGCACACGCCCGGCGCAAAGGACATGACACTCTGGCCGCAACCGGAGCTGACATTTGACCCGGCCGAGTGGCTCGGCGACGCGCACCCGTTGGTGGCGCAGTTGGGCCTGGCCGAGGGATTGGTCTCGCTTCATGCCCTGGCCCCGGTGCTGCTGGCGCGGCCGATCACCAACCTGTTCGCGTTGCGGGGATTTCTGGAACGGTACTACGAAACGCTGTTGCTGCCGCACGAATTACCCGCCATCCGCGACGCGTATCATCTGGCCGCCCGCCGGCATCATCGCGAACTCATCGCGCTGGATCGTCAGCTCGCCGGACGGGCCGCGCTGCAGGAATTGGCCGATCCGAGCCGGCGCGTGGGCCGCAGTCAGCTCCAGCGGCTGCGTCCGCTGCGCGATGAACGCACCGTGCAGCGTTATCTTCAGGCGGTCGAAACCGGGCGGGCCGAGGGCTGGCACACGCTGGTTTACGGACTGACGCTGGTGGTGTACTCGCTGCCGCTGCGCCAGGGCCTTCTCGGTTACGCCCATCAGATCACGCGCGGGTTCATCCACGCCGCCGCGCGGTCGCTGCAGGTCACCGAGGCCGAATGTCGCGCGCTATTCGATGCGATGTGCGAGCCGTTGCCCGAGGCGGTCGAGGCGCTGCTGGCCCGCGAAAGCGCGTTGCATGTCAGCTAGAACCCGGCGACCGGAAACGCCCCGGCGGCAGCAATTGCGCCGTGGCGGCCGGCGGGCAGAATCCCGGCTGTGAGCCGATCCGACGGCGGGGAAACAGCGCGGCTGCGCGCGGTGATACGCGGCGTGGTGCAGGGCGTGGGTTTTCGACCGTTCGTGCACCGGCTGGCCACCGGGCTGGCATTGAACGGCTGGGTTTGCAACTGCGCTCAGGGCGTGCGCATCGAGCTCGAAGGGCCGCGCCCGGCGCTGGAGCGTTTCCTTCTGCGGCTGGAGGCCGAAAAACCCCCGCACAGTTTCATTCAAAGCCTCGAAACCTGCTGGCTCGATCCGGTTGGTTACCGCGAATTCGAGATTCGCCCCAGCGATTCCGGTGGCGAACCGGGCGCACTGGTGTTGCCGGACATTGCCACCTGTGCGGCGTGTTTGCGTGAGCTGTTCGATCCGGCCAACCGCCGTTACCGCTACCCGTTCATCAACTGCACCCACTGCGGCCCGCGATTCAGCATCATCGAAGCGCTGCCGTACGACCGCGCCAACACCACCATGCGGCGCTTTCGCATGTGCCCTGAATGCCAGGCCGAGTACGACGATCCGCGCGACCGCCGGTTTCACGCCCAACCCAACGCCTGCCCGGCTTGCGGTCCGCAACTGGAGTTCGAACTCAACCCGCAGGCCAAACGGAGCGGCGTCGCGCGAGCGCAAGTCCGACTCCGCGGCGATGCGGCGCTGCGGGCAGCCGCCGGGGCAATCCGGCAGGGATGCATCGTCGCGGTCAAAGGCATCGGTGGCTTTCATCTGATGGTGGACGCGCGCAACGAAGCGGCGGTGCAGCGATTGCGCCGGCGCAAACACCGCGAGGAAAAGCCCTTCGCGTTGCTCTTCCCCGGCTTGGAGAGCGTCAAAGCCCTGTGCGAGGTCTCGCCGCTGGAGGAACGGCTGTTGCGCTCGCCCGAAGCACCGATTGTGCTGCTGCGCCGGCGTCCGGACGCCGCGCCGGCTTCGGTGCACCGCCTGCCGCAAACCGACGAGCCGGCGCGCGAGCCGACCAGTGCGGTCGCAGGGGCTGTTGCACCCGGCAATCCGAATCTGGGTGTGATGTTGCCGTCCAACCCGCTGCATCACCTCTTGATGGCCGAGCTGGGTTTTCCGGTGGTGGCCACCAGCGGCAACCTGAGCGACGAGCCGATTTGCACCGACGAGCAACAGGCGTGGGAACGGCTCGGCGGGATCGCCGACGCGTTTTTGTGGCACGACCGACCCATCGCGCGGCATGTGGATGATTCGATCGTGCGGGTGGTACTGGGCCGGGAGCTGGTATTGCGCCGGGCGCGCGGCTACGCGCCCTTGCCCGTGCCGGTTCGAATCCGGGGCGAAGCCTCGCCCGACGTCGTGATGGCGGTGGGCGCGCACCTAAAAAACACCGTCGCGCTGGCCGTGGGCGCTCAGGTGTTTATGAGCCAGCACATCGGCGATCTGGAAACCGAGCCGGCGCACCGCGCTTTCCGGCGCGTGATTGACGACCTGCAACGGCTCTACAGGGCCGCGCCCGGGCTCGTCGCCGCCGATTTGCATCCGGATTATCTCTCGACGCGTTTTGCACACGAATGGGCTTCCGAGCGGGCCCAGGGCGAGCCACCAGCGGATCGGCCGCGGGAGGTTGTCCAGGTGCAGCATCATCTGGCGCATGTGCTGGCCTGCATGGCTGAAAACGAATTGTCGCCGCCGGTGCTGGGGGTGGCTTGGGACGGCACCGGCTACGGCTGGGACGGGCTGATCTGGGGCGGGGAATTTTTTCTGGTCGGGCAAGAAACCGTCCAACGGGTGGCCTGCTGGCGGTCCTTCCTGCTGCCCGGCGGTGAAGCGGCCGTGCGCGAGCCGCGTCGCGCGGCAATGGGTTTGTTGTTCGAGCAGTTTGGCGAGGCGGCGTTCGAACGTTTGCCGGCGCCGACGCGGGCCGCTTTTTCGGAGGCGGAGCTGGCCACCCTGCAACGCGTGCTGGTGCGCCGGATCAACTGCCCGCGCTGTTGCAGTGTCGGTCGGATTTTTGACGCGGTGGCGTCGCTGATCGGCCTGCGCCAACGAATGCGGTTCGAGGGCCAGGCGGCGATGGAACTGGAGTTCGCGCTCGAGGGAGTGGAAACGCAGGCCGCCTACGAGGTGGCGCTGCGCCCCGGGACGGCGTCGGCAGGGGCACAAACGCCGGCAGCGCCGCGATCCGGTGACACGGCGCTGGTTTTGGACTGGGGACCGATGATCGAAGCGATTTTGGCGGACGCGGCGCGGGGCGAGCGGTTGGGCGAGATCTCGGCCAAATTTCACAACGCGCTGGCGGCGGCGGTTGTGGCGGTGGCGCGGCGGTTGGGCGTCGAACGCGTGGCGCTTTCGGGCGGGTGTTTTCAGAACCGTTACCTGACCGAGCGCGCCGTCGAGGCGCTGCGGCGGGCCGGGTTTCAACCCTACTGGCATCAGCGCGTGCCGCCCAACGACGGAGGCATCGCGCTGGGACAAATCGTTGCGGCGCGTCGCCGATGCCGTTAGAAAGGGCATATGTGTCTGGCCGTTCCGGGAAAAGTCATCAGCATTCGCGGCGATGACCCGCTCACGCGCATGGCCCGGGTGGACTTTGGCGGCGTGGTGCGGGAGGCCAGCCTGGCCTGCGTGCCCGAGGCGCAGGTGGGCGATTACGTCATCGTGCACGTGGGGCTGGCCATCAGCAAACTGGACGAGGCTGAAGCGCAGAAAATCTTCGAGTACCTGCGCCAGAGCGACGAACTGGCGGAGTGGCAGAACGAAAGCGCACAACCGCCCGCCCCGTGAAACGCGGGGCGGCCTTCGGGCGAAAACGCACTGAGGCGACGGCTCGAGGGCGCGCCCGGAGCTGGCAGGGCACACGGCCGGAGCGGAACACCGATGCAGTTTCTGGACGAATACCGCGATGCGGCGCTGGCGCAACGGCTCGCGCGCCGGATTCATCGCATCACCACCCGGCCCTGGACGATCATGGAAGTCTGCGGCGGCCAGACCCACGCCATCGTCCGGTTCGGACTGGACGCGCTCCTACCCCGGAGCATCACGCTCATCCACGGCCCGGGTTGCCCGGTGTGCGTCACGCCGCTGGAGATGATTGACCGGGCGTTGGCCATTGCGGCGCAGCCGGGGGTGATCTTTGCCTCGTTTGGCGACATGCTCCGGGTGCCGGGCAGCCGCGGCGATCTGCTCTCGGTCAAAGCCGCCGGCGCCGATGTGCGCATTGTCTATTCGCCGCTCGACGCGGTGCGGCTGGCCGAGAGCCATCCGGATCGGGAAGTCGTCTTCTTTGCGGTGGGTTTTGAAACGACCGCGCCGGCGACGGCGATGGCGGTGGTGCAGGCGGCGCAAAAGGGCCTGAAGAATTTTTCAATGCTCGTCTCGCACGTGCTGGTGCCGCCGGCGATCGAGACCCTGCTGCGCTCGCCCAACTGCCGCGTGCAGGGATTTCTGGCGGCCGGACATGTGTGCACGGTCATGGGTTACGAGGAATACCTGCCGCTGGCCGCGAGGTATCGCGTGCCGATCGTGGTGACGGGGTTCGAGCCGCTGGACATTCTCCAGGGCGTGCTCCTGTGCGTGCAGCAACTCGAATCCGGTCGGGCCGAGGTCCAAAACCAGTACGCCCGCTCGGTGCGCCGGGAGGGCAATCGTCCCGCTCAGGAACTGATCCGGCGCGTGTTCTGCGTCGTGCCCCGCAAATGGCGCGGCCTGGGCGAGATTCCCCAAAGCGGTTTGGGATTGCGTCCGGAATTTGCGGCGTTCGATGCGGAACGAAAATTCGAAGCCGCACAACACCGGGTCGAAGAACCCGCCGAATGCATCAGCGGGCTGGTGTTGCAGGGCCTCAAAAAACCCTACGAATGCCCGATGTTTGCCAACCGCTGCACGCCCGAACATCCCCTCGGGGCCACGATGGTCTCGAGCGAAGGCGCCTGTGCGGCCTACTACCGCTACCGCCGCGAGCCCTGCACCGATGCATGAGACGCTTGAACCGAAGCGACCCGGCGGCAGGTGAACGAGGCGATCGGCGGCCCGCTGCGGCCGCCCGGGTTGCGACCGTCTTCGGACGCCGCACCGAATCATGATCGAGTGTCCCATTCCGATTTCGCAGTACCCGCACGTGCTTCTGGCGCATGGAGGGGGCGGACGGCTGATGCACGATTTGATCGAGCGGCTCTTCGCCCGCGCGTTCGCCAATCCGGTGCTCGAGGCGCGTCATGATGCGGCGGTGCTGAGCGGGCCGGGCGGCGCGCTGGCCCTGAGCACCGACTCGTACGTGGTGCGACCGCTGTTTTTCCCGGGAGGCGACATCGGTTCGCTGGCGGTGCACGGGACGGTGAACGATCTGGCCATGGCCGGAGCGCGCGCGCTGGGGCTCAGCGCGGCGTTCATCATCGAGGAGGGTCTGCCCATGGACACGCTCTGGCGGGTGGTCTGTTCGATGCGCGCGGCGGCGGATCGCTGCGGCGTGCCGATCGTGACCGGCGACACCAAGGTCGTGGACAAGGGCAAGGGCGACGGCCTGTTCATCAACACCACCGGCGTGGGCGTGATCGAATCCGGGGCGCGCATCGCTCCGGCGCAGGTGCAACCCGGCGACGCGCTGCTCCTGAGCGGGGATGTGGGCCGGCACGGCATGGCGATCCTGGGCGCGCGGGAGGGATTGCAGTTCGAGAGCGCCATCGAGAGCGATTCGGCGCCGGTGCACGAACCTGTCCTGGCGGTGTTGCGCGCCGGGCTGAGCGTGCATTGCCTGCGGGATCTGACACGGGGCGGTCTGGCGGCGGCGCTCAACGAGATCGCGCAGGTCGCCGGCGTGCACATCACCGTCGAGCAGAGCGCCATCCCGGTGCGCCCGGACGTCCACGCCGCGTGCGAACTGCTCGGGCTCGACGCGCTGTACGTCGCCAACGAAGGGCGGTTTGTGGCGTTTGTGCCCGAAGCACAGGCCGAGGCGGCGCTGGCGCTGCTGCGGGCGCATCCGGTCAGCGCCGGCGCGGTGCGGATCGGTCGGGTGGACGAACGCGGTCGGGCGCGGGTGACCTTGCGGGGTGCGCTGGGCGTGAGCCGAATTCTGGACATGCCCAGCGGCGAGCAACTGCCGCGGATTTGCTGAGCCGGTTCGCCCGGCAGGGTGAGCGCGGCGCGCCGGGCGGCGCGGTCTTCAGGAAACAAAGCGCGGTTCGTACACCGGGCCGAAGCCGTGCTTGCGCAACAGCTCGATGAACCGGGCGATGCCGCGCTTTTCGTCGCTGCCCAAATGGTAGTGGACGTGCCAGCCCAGATAATCTTTGCGGAAATCCTCGGTGTACTCGGTGCGTTCGCGGACGATGTAATCGAGGGTTTCGAGGCCGAAATCGCGGGCTTCGAGCAGGCGACGGCGCAACTCGCGGTTGTCCACGCCCCGCCGCAGCGCCCAGACGGCGAACACAAACGGCAGTTTCGTCAGCTCGTACCACGCCGCGCCCAGGTCCAGAATCTCGTGCGGATGCGGCGCGAAGAGAAAATCCAGCGCCACGTCGCCGATCAACAGCACGAAATCTTTTTCCACGGCCCGGTCGTAGTCCTCCAGCGGCTTGAACTCCGGACGCAGGCCGCGCTCGGCCAGGAGCACTTTCAAGAGCGCCACGCTGCTGAGCGAGGCCGGATCGCAAAACACCTCGCGCACCTCTTCGAGCGGACGTTGATGGGCCAAGAACACGCTCTTGATCTCGCCCAGCGAGGCCACCGCCACACCGTCGAGAATGTCGTAGCGATCGTGGAACAGCGGTTCGACGATGCTGACCAGCCCGGCATCCAGTTCGTCGCGCCGGAGCATTTCGGCCAGTTGGGCCGGCGTGGCATAAAGGATCTGATCCTCCAGCCCGCGGGTCAGCGGCACGGTGTTAAGCGCCCGGACCGAGCCGACGCGGAAAACGGCCAGGGGTTGTTCCAGGTCCAGCTCGCGTTCGCGCCGGGCGGCGCGCTGTTCGCGTTCCAGCCGGCGCGCCAGCGCCTCGGCCGGCTCGCCATCGCTCATGCCCGGATGAGGGCTTTCGCCACGCTCGTTCACAGGAGGCATCTTAAATGGCAGCGCCGCGGGCGCGAACTTTTTTCCTCGGACGGCGAATACGCGGGCTGGATTGCGACCGCAAGACCGCGCCAGGCGGCGCGCCGGGCGTGCCGGGACGTCGCGTTCAGCTCAGCCACGCGGCCAGCAGGCCGGCGGCCAGCGCGGCGGCCACCAGCCACCAGGACCAGTGCACGCCCCAGGGCACGGGCGAGGGTTTGCCAAACTCCCGGGCGACGAACTCCGCATGGTCGAACTCGCTCTCGGGGAGATCGAGCGCGTCGTAACGCGCCTGTTCGGACCAGCCAGTGTGCTCGTCTGAACCGCATTGCGGGCAGGCTTTGGCGTGGGGTGGCACCTCGGCGCCGCAGTGGGGACAGAATTCCGGAGGCACGCGGCAGGGTCGTCCGGCTCAGGCGCCGTCGGTCCGCGCCGGTTTCCGAGCGGCGGCGGGTCGGGTTGCGGCCGCGCCGGCCGGGGGCTCAGCCGCCGACGCCGGCGTATTCTTCATCGGTGGTGAGGTTCAATCCCATCAGCACGTAATCGTGCGGGACGGCCTGCATGTCCTTGACGTAGTTTTCCAGCCGCAGCAGCTCGCTGAAGCCCATCATCGCGAACAGATGGATCGCGGCTTTTTGTTCGGCGATGAATTCGGCTTCGACCTTTTCCAGGCCGATGTTGCGGGCGATTTCGACGATCTCGTGGACCAGCGTGCGGGCCAGGCCGCGACCGCGGAAATCGGGATGAACCAGCACGCTGACGCGGCCGATGTGGCGTTTCCAACCGCCGAGCTGCTGGTGGAGCGTGGCGTCGCCAACGATTTTGTTGCCGGCCAGTGCCAGCAGGGGCAGGTTGCGGCCCAGGTCTATGTTCTGACACCAGTCGCGGATGACGGCCGGGTCGGTGACGCGGTGTTTGATGAACATGCGCTCCAGCTCGGGCACGGCCTGGAAAAACTCCAGCAGCTTCTGCTCGTCGTCGCGTTGCAGGGGCCGGAGCGTGACCCGGCTGCCGTCCTTGAGTGTGATTTCCTTGGGAAACTTTTGGAGTTCAAGTTCCAGCGACATAATGCATCCCGGTTGAATTGAGTGCACAGTGCCGAATCGCGCCGCGGCGTGCAAGACTCAATCCCGGAGCGAACCCGCCGGCGGGCAGAGCCTTCAGCGCGAGCGCCGGGCGGCCCGACGTGCCGGCGGCCGGCAGGCCTGCTGCCACCAGGCCAGAAACGCGGCATTGCCGCGGTCCAACCGCAGGGCGATGCACTCGGGCGTCTGGTACGGATGCCGTTCCAGAATGAGCCGCTCCAGTTCGCGCAGTGCCTGTCGCGGGGTCTTGAGGAGCAGGAGCACTTCGCCGGAGCGCTCCAGTTTGCCTCGCCACCAGTAGCGGGATTCGACGCCGGGCAGCAGGTTGGCGCAGGCGACCAGCCTGGCCCGCAGGGCGGCCAGGGCGAGTTGCCGCGCCGTGCGAAGATTCGGCGCGGTTACAACGACCAGAAAAAAATCGCTCGCGGTTTTCATGGTTCGCAACGCCGGCGGTTGCCCTGTCTCAGCCCGGGGAAAATTTCAGATCCTCGGGCCAGCTCAGCCGCACACCCTGATTCCGGAGCAGCGCCTGAAACGCCTCCAGCAGTTGGGGCTGGGCGCGGACCTGACGCGGTGCACAGGAGCGGAGCTTGCAAAAGGCCGCCAGCGCGCCGACCGCCTCGCCAATGTTCCACTCGATTGGGTGGAGGCGATAGCAGCCGTTGGTAATGTGGGTCGTGCCGATGTTTTTGCAGGCGGGCAGCAGGTTTTCGACGCGCCGGGGCAACAGCGCCCCCAGCGGGATCTGGAACGGCAGCGAGGCGACGTCAATGTAATTGTCCCCGCCGGTGCTCGGGTGCAGATCGATCCGATAGTAGCCGATGCCGACCGAGTCGGGAAAAACCTCCGCGCGCAGGTCGGACTTGGGTTTGCCCAGCCAGGCGGCGCGAGCCTCCACGCCCACGTGCTGTTCGAGTACGGTGAACTCGGCGCGGATGCGGCGGCTTTCGCGGATATAGGGGGATTTGGCCAGGCCGTCCTCGGTGCCCACCAGGTCCGGACGCAGGCGCAGGCCTTTCCAACCCCGGCCGCCGTCCGGGCGCGGGGCTTCGGTTTGCAGCCAGTAGAGCAGTGACAGGCTCAGTTGTCGGGCCCGTTCCAGATGCCGCGCCGCCTCGGCGGCACTGACCTCGTAAAGGTTGCCCAGCAGATAATCGTTCTGCGGCCAGTTCACCAGTGTCACGTCCCCGGCGTAGGTGCCCTCGACAAAATTCGTCCGATCCACGATCTGCCGGTAACGAAACAGTCCCCCGCGCCGGACCGGGTCGAAACCGATGTTGTGCGGCCGGAGCGTGATCGGATGCGAATACTCCAGGTTCAACAACCGGCCCGGCCAGGGCGGCGTCAGCCGCGGCACGAAATCCCGCCAGAACCGCCATTCGCGCGGCGGCCCGATGGTGTGATCCTCCCCGTGCACGTATTCCATCGGAAAACACACCGTGAAGGCCTGATGATTGTGCGGCTCGGGCCGGGGTTTGGCGTGCAGTTCGCCGGTTTCCTTTTGCGATTCGGCGCCGGTGACGTACTCGGTCCGCGTCAGCGGCAGCAACTCGCCCGTCTCGGTGGCATCGGCAAAGTACGGCGCGCGCAGGACCGTTTCGTGGCCCGATTCAGCACTCCGCACGCAAACGGCGCGGACCCGATCGCCCTCGACCTCAGCCGCCACGGGCCGGTGATGGAGCAAAAGACGCACCCGGCCGCCGGCCAGGTGGGGAGCGAGCATTTCGGTGAGCGCCGCCAGCGCCACGCGCGGTTCGTGACACAATCGTGACACGTTGCCGCCACCGGGGTTGAGGTGCGGATTGGCCCGCGCTGCGGCCGTGAGCGGATAGTTGCGCCGGTAATAGTCCCGGATGCGCGTGCGCAACTCCTGGTAGCTCCGCGTGCCGCCGAAGGTTTCGATCCAGGGATTTTCGTCCGGCGGCACGGCCTGCGCCGTCAATTGCCCGCCGATCCAGTCGGTTGGCTCGGTCAGAATCACCCGCAATCCGTTGCGCGCCGCAGCCAGCGCTGCGGCGCAACCGCCCAGCCCGCCGCCCACAATCACCAGATCGGCTTCCAGCTCGCGCACCCGGCTGCGGGCCGGCCGCCGCGCCGGTCCGGCCGCCGCGGCGCCCCAACTCGGCATTCCCGGCCCGACCAGCGCGAGCGACGTGATCCAACCGCTGGTCTTCAGAAATCTGCGTCGCGAAACTGCGCCCGAGGTTTTCATCGGCCCGCAACCTAGCCGGCACGACGCGCGCGCCGAAACAAAAAATCTGCTCCCGCAAATGCGCCGTCCCGTGTGCTCGGATGCGGCGTGCAGGTCCGCTGTCGCTGCGCTGCGCGGTTTCATGTTTACACGCCCGGGGCGGCTGTTAAGATGCCGGCAGCGATTTCGCCAGCGCATGAAAAAAATCGAGGCCATCATCAAACCCTTCAAACTCGAAGACGTCAAAGAGGCCCTCTCGAGCCTGGGCGTCGAGGGCATGACGGTTTCGGAAGTCAAAGGATTCGGCCGCCAGAAGGGACACACCGAAATTTATCGCGGCAGCGAATACACGGTGGATTTTTTGCCCAAGATCAAAATCGAAGTTGTACTGCCGGACGCGCGGGTGCCGGCCGCCATCGAGGCGATCATCAAGGCGGCCAAGACCGGCAAGATCGGCGACGGAAAAGTCTTCGTCAGCCCGATCGAAAACGCAATCCGCATCCGCACCGAAGAAACCGGTGAACAAGCTGTTTGAGAACCGAACCCCGGCGCCGGCCAGATGCGCTGCCGGACCGCAAAACAGGCCAGAAATCGAGGCTCAGCCGGCCTGTGAACAAGTCGTGGATAAAAGTTAATATGTTGTCCTAGGCAGACGCCGAGGGTTTGACTAAAAGGGCGACGGCGTTCGAGGTTCAAATCAGACGCGAACCGAAAACACATGAGACAACAGGCGGCAAATGGTTTTTCGATCTGTCGCAAGTCTTTGGTAACCAAAGACTTGTGCTGGATTGAGTTTTCTGGCGCGCCTTTGGCCCGGCGGGTGGGGGCCCGTTGCGGGTCGGAGGTGTTGCGGGAATGCTTGGCTGGCGGGCGTTTTTTGGCGTGCGCCGGCCGGGAAATTGAACCAGGTGAATAAAGTGGTCAAAAACGCGGCCACGCGGCTTTGAGTTCATGCATAGTTCTGGTGAAAGAATTTGGTCTGCGGCGCAGGAAAAACTGCGCGCCATGCTTTCGCCCGACACGTACAAGCTGTGGTTTGCGCCGTTGCGGGCGAGGCAATTGGAGGGCCAGACGCTGGTGCTGGAGGTGAGCAACGACTTTTGCGAGGTCTGGCTCAAGGACAATTATCTGGGCCTGCTGCAGGAAGCCGTCGGCGCGGTCGCCGGTCATCCGATGCAGGTCAAATTCAAGGTGGCGACCGAGAAAGCCGATGCGCCGGGCGGCGGTGCGACCGCCGACAAGCCCCGCCCGGCTTCCGGTGGCACGCGCCGCGCGAACGCCGGCGAACGGGGCACGGAGCCGGATTTCGTGTTCAATCCGAAGAACACCTTCGAGACGTTCGTCGTCGGGAACAACAACAACTTCGCGCACGCAGCGGCGCTGGCCGTGGCGCAATCGCCCGGCAAAGCCTACAACCCGTTGTTTCTCTACGGCGGGGTGGGGCTGGGCAAAACGCATTTGCTCCACGCCATCGGTCAGTACGTCGTGAGCCATCGGCGCGCCGCGCGTGTGGCCTACGTGACCTCCGAGAAATTCACCAACGAATACATTGACGCGATCCAGAACAACCAGTTGGTGCGCTTCCGCCGCAAATACCGGCAGACCGACGTGCTGTTGATTGACGACGTGCAATTTCTGGCCGGCAAGGAGCGGATTCAGGAGGAATTTTTCCACACCTTCAATGCACTGCACGAGAACCGCAAACAGATCGTGCTGACCTGCGACCGGCCGGCCAGCGAGATTCAGAACCTCGAACAGCGGTTGGTCTCGCGCTTCGAGTGGGGGCTGGTTACCGACCTGCAGCCACCGGACGTCGAGGTGCGCCTGGCGATCCTGCGCAAGAAAGCCCAGCTCATGAGCATCAGCCTGCCGGAGGACATCCTGCAGTTCTTGGCCAACCGCATCCGCACCAACGTCCGCCGACTCGAGGGTGCGCTGATCCGCGTGGCCTCCTACGCGTCGCTGACCGGTCGCAAACTCACGCTCGAGGTCGTCGAGGGTCTGTTGCGCGAAATCCTCCACGAAGAAGGCCGCCACACCATCAGCGTCGAAATGATCCAAAAAAAGGTCGCCGAGCATTTCGACATCCGCCTGGCCGACATGACCAGCCGCCGGCGGCCCGAGAACATTGCGTTCCCGCGTCAGATCGCGATGTATCTGACCCGGCGGATGACCGAAAATTCGCTCAGCGCCATCGGCGAGGCCTTTGGCGGGCGCGACCACGGCACGGTCCTGCACGCCTGCCGGCTGGTCAAAGACCGGATGGAGGTGGACCCGCACGTGCGCCAACTGGTGCAGTACCTCGAGAAGCAACTGATGCGTTGAGGCGGGTACGGCCCGACGCTCAGGGGTGTTCGGGCCTGCTGCTGAAGAGCGCGCTGCAGCGGCTGCTGCATTGACAAGCGCGGCGGTGCGCCGACCCTTGGCGCTGCGCGCATGCCGGTCATTCAAGTCAACGGCCTGACCAAAACCTTCCGCGTGTACCGCAAACCGCCCGGGCTGGCGGGAGCGATCAAGGGCCTGTTTCATCGCACCTACGAAACCGTCCTGGCGGTGGATCAGATCAGCTTCAGCATCGAGGCCGGCGAGCTGGTGGGTTTCCTCGGCCCCAACGGCGCCGGCAAGACCACCACGCTCAAAATGCTCGCCGGACTGCTCTATCCGACCAGCGGCAGCGCCCGGGTGCTCGGATTCGTGCCCTGGGAACGGCACGAGGAGTATCGCCGTCAGTTCGCCCTGGTCCTGGGCCAGAAAAACCAGCTCTGGTGGGATCTGCCCGCGCGCGAATCGCTCGAACTCAACGCCCGCATTTACGGCATCCCGCGCCCGCGCTTCGAACGCACCGTGGCCGAAATGAGCGAGATGCTCGCCGTGCGCGACAAGCTCAACATCAGCGTGCGCGAACTCTCGCTGGGCGAGCGCATGAAGATGGAACTCATCGCCTCGCTCCTGCATCAACCGCGCGTGCTGTTTCTGGACGAGCCCACGCTGGGACTGGACGTCGTCTCGCAGAAAACCGTTCACGAATTCCTTCGCCAGTACAATCGCGTCCGCCAGACCACGATCCTGCTGACCAGCCATTACATGGCCGACATCCAGGCCCTCTGCCGGCGCGTCATCATCATTGACCGGGGACGGATCTTCTTCGACGGCCGGCTCGACGACATCGTGGACCGGTTCGCCGATTTCAAACTGGTGACGATCCATTGCGACGACGCGCCGGCCTGCGACGACCCACGGCTCAGCGCCCAGGGCGAAGTCGTCGAACGCGCCCCCGGATACGTGCGTCTGAAAATCAAACGCGAACGCGTCATCCCGGCCTGCAAAGCGCTCCTGGACCAGTTGCCCGTGCGCGACATTGACATCGAGGAAGTGCCCATCGAGGACGTCATCCGCCAGATTTTCGCGCGCTGAGGCCGCGCTACGGTGAACGCGTCGGTCGGGGTTTGATCGCGCCGCCGTGTCGCCGCGGTGGCGGCGCGCGCCGTTGCGCTTCCGCCGTCGGCTGTGGCATACCGGGCGCATGAAGAGCCTCACCGAATACCTCTGGTTCGAGACCCCGCACCGCCGGGACTACATCAACATCACCGACACGGTCGAGCAACTGGTGGGCAAAAGCGGCGTGCAGGAGGGCCTCTGCCTGGTCAACGCCATGCACATCACCGCCAGCGTTTACATCAACGACGCCGAGGAAGGACTGCTCCATGATTACGACGTGTGGCTGGAAAAGCTCGCCCCGCACGAACCCGTCAGCCAGTACCACCACAACCGCACCAGCGAAGACAACGCCGACGCACACCTCAACCGCCAGATCATGGGGCGTGAAGTCGTCGTGGCCATCACCAGGGGCCGGCTCGATCTGGGACCGTGGGAACAGATTTTCTACGGCGAATTCGACGGTCGCCGCCGCAAACGCGTCCTGGTCAAAATCATCGGCGAATAACCCGGCGCTTCACCGGCGACGCAGGCGCACCGGGCCTCAACGTGGCTCGGGCAACCGCACCACGTGCCAGGGCTGCGGACCTTCGCTGGCCTTGACCGTGAGCGTGAGCGTGCCCATGTGCTCGCCGCCGGTTTGCGCCAGCCAGCCCTCCAGCGTGCGTCGCTCCAGAGCCAGATGCAGCCCGCCCACCACCACCCACGCGACGCCCTCGCGCTGCAACCGCTCGACCGGATCGTCCAAAAAATAATGCCGCACCCGGCGGCTGCCGTACGGTCGCCACAATGAAATGTCCAGATCATCGCCCGTGCCGATGAATCCCACCACGCGCAAGCCCGGTGGCAGTTGCGCCCGCACCGCCGCCAGACAATCCAACCGCACCGCATAGGCCCGATACACCGTCAGCGCCCGCTCCAGCAGCACCGCGCCGGGCCGGGTCGCCAGCAGTCGGGAAAGAATCGTCTGCGCGGGCCAGAGCGGACGCGGCGGCGTGACAACCAAAACACCCGCGCCACCACCAACACCAGCGTCTCGGTCGCACGCCACCAGCGGCGGCGTATCACCACGGCCTGCCTGGCCAGCGCCAGCAGCGGGGCCAGCAGCAGCGGATAGTAGGGTGTGATGAGCCGCGCGGGCGTGACCATGCCCGAGTTCAGCGCATAGGCCAACAGCGCCGCCCACGCCCCGGCCATCACACCCCATCGCACCCACCGCCGGCGCAAGCGGCCCCGGGGCGTGCGAACGTCCCGCAGCCACGCCGCGGCGGAATCGCAGTCCACCGGCACGCAACGCCGCCGCCAGCACCGAAAGCGCCGCGTCGCCGAACCGGCCCGAAGCCCGCGCCCGCAACGCAAAATCCACCGCCGCCAGCGCGTAAACGGTGGGAAACGCGTCGTTGCCGATGCTCCCGGCGTGCAGCAGAAACGCGTATCCGCTCGGCAACAACCACATCCAGCGCCACGCCACGCGCCCGGACACGCCCAGCCGGCGCCACACGCTGAAACCACAACCCGGGCAACAGCAAAAACGGCACGTAGTTCAACAACAACAGCGCGCGATCCGATCGTCCAAACAACAGCAACGGCGCACTGAGCCATTCCATGCCGCAGGCGCGATTGTTCATCCGGTAATTGGGCGTGTGAATCCAGTGCCAACCCTCCTCGGCCAGCCAGTTGAGCACGCGCGGAATCCGATAGCTCAATCCGGTGTGATTCGACGGCGCGTACAGCAGCCCGCTCACCAGCACCAGCAACGCCAAAACCAGAAAACTCAGCGGCAACAACCGACGAAATCGGCGCACACGCAGCCGACACCGGCCCACCCCGCCGGCCTGCGCTGCGACGCGCCAACGGCCATTGCCGCGGGCTCGCATCCATGCCCACAGCGCCAGAGCTGCCGCAGCCGCCGCCAGATAGCCGGGGCGGTTGAGCTGCCCCAGAGCCGAGAGCACCCAGCCGCTGGCGCTGGCCCAGGCCGAAAGCCAGATCCAAACTTGCACGCAGACGGTCACAAGCGCTCGATCCTGGCTGTGGCGCGCGAGGGCGAATGCCCCGACCGCGATGAACGAGGTTTTGCGAACGTTTCCAGCGCCACGGCGCGCGCCACCAGGTGGTTCACGATCGGGCGCGGGTACGACACACCCGGTTGCAGGCCGGCGGCTTCGAGCACCGTTTTGGGCGCGCGTTCGGGCTGGTGAATCCACCGGTCGGGCAGCGCCGCCAGTTCCGGACACCAGCGCCGCACGTACCCGCCCTGCGGATCGAATTTCATCCCCTGCAGCGCCGGATTGAAGATCCGGAAGTACGGGGCCGCATCCGCTCCGCAGCCGGCGCTCCATTGCCAGCCGAGGGTGTTGTTGGCCAGATCGGCATCCACCAGCGTGTCCCAGAACCAGCGCGCGCCCTCCTGCCAGTGGATGAGCAGGTCCTTCACCAGAAACGACGCCACGATCATGCGCACCCGGTTGTGCATCCAGCCGCTGGCCCACAGCTCGCGCATTCCCGCATCCACAATCGGATAACCGGTTCGACCCCGTTGCCAGGCGCGCAACAGCTCCGGATCGCTCCGCCAGCCAAAATCGGCAAACTCCGGGCGCAGCGGCGCCTCGCTGCTGTGTGGGTAGTGGTAGAGCAAATGATGCGCAAACTCGCGCCAAACCATCTCCCGCAAGAACGCCGACCCGCGCCAGTGCGCCCCGGTCCGGCCCCGGCGCGCCGCATGCCGCACGACCGCATGCCAGATCTGAGCGGGGCTGATTTCGCCAAAGTGCAGATGCGGCGAGAGCCGCGACGTGCCGGCGCAGTCGGGCCGATCACGACGCCGGGCGTACAGCTCGAAACCATCGCGCAGGAATTGTTGCAACCGCTCTTGCGCGCCCGTCTCGCCGGGCTGCCACAGCGCGCCGAACCCGTCCGCCCAACCGTGCTGCGGCAACAACTCCAGCGCCTCCAGCGGCAGCGACCGCGGCCAGCGCTGCGGCGCGGCCAACCGTTCGGGCGCCGGCCGGGGCGCAGCCGGCGCCAACTCCACGATGCAACGACGCCAAAACGCCGTGAAAACGCGGTACGGCTCTCCGGTGCGGGTGCGAATCCGTTCCGGATCGTGCAGCAACGCGGCATCGAAGCAGCCGACCCGGCAGCCGCACTGATGCAGCGCCTGCTCCAGAAGCGCATCGCGCTTTCGGACCGCCGGTTCGTAGCGCCGATTCCAGAACACGGCCCGCGCGCCGCTCTCACGGAGCAACTCCGTCAAGACGAGCAGCGCCGGGCCGCGACGCACGATCAGCCGCGAACCACGGGCGCGCAACTGGCGTTCGAGTGCCGCCAGCGAATGATGCAGCCACCAGCGCGACGCGGCCCCGGGCGACCAGGGTGCTTCCTCTTCGGGCGACCAGATGAACACCGGCAGCACCGGGCCGCCGTGGGCAAGGGCAGCCTGCAGCGCCGGTTGGTCAGCCAGCCGCAGATCGAGTCCGAACCAGACGATCGCCGCCGAATTCATGAACCGCGCCGCCACACGCCGCGCGGTCCGCCAGATAGCATTTCCGCTCACCGGCTCGCAAGCTTCGCCGCCACGATTCCGTCCCGGGGCAAATTTGCGTCGCCGCCCGTGCCGTGGCGCCCTAGCCTGCCGGCGTGCTGTGGGTGCAGGATTGGAACGTCGGCGCGCTGGTGCGCCTGCTGGCGAGCCTGTTTGTGTGCCAGTTGCTCGGAGCGGCGGCACTGGCCGGGCTGCGCTGGGCGAGCGCACCCGCGGCGCTGCGGTCCTGGGGTTGCGCGGCGGCGGTCCTGGGCGCGGCCGCATGCAGTGTGGCGACGCTGGTGCTGTTGCACCGTCGAACGATTCGCCCGCTGGTGGACGCGGGCGGGACCGGCGACAGGGCGCGGCGCGGTCGGTTGGCCGCGATGTTCGGCTGCCTGTACGCGGCGATGGTTCTGGCGGGGCTGGCGCAACAATTGGCGCCCGGCGACGAGATGAGTTTGACCACGCGCACTCTTCTGGCGGCGTTGTGTTTCCAGGGCGCGGCGCTGGTGTTGGTGCATCGGTTCGTGGGCGAGCACCGGCTCGGTTGGGCGCAGGCCTTCGGGCTGGACCGGCGCGTCGGGCGCGCGCTGGCTGGAGGCGTGCTCACGGCGGCGGTGTTTCTGCCGGCGGCGCAACTGTTGCAACTGGCCTCGGCGGCGCTGCTGAGCCGATGGAACATTCAGCCCCAAACCCAGCCCGCCGTCGAAGCGCTGCAGCAGACCAGCACGTGGCTGGACCGGGCGTTGATGGGCGTGGTGGCGATCGGTCTGGCGCCGGTAGCCGAGGAGATTTTGTTTCGCGGCATCCTGTTTCCGGCGTTGCGGCGGGCCGGATGGCGGCGGGTGGCGTGGTGGGGCACGGCGGTGTTGTTTGCCGCGGTTCACTGGAACGCGGCCACGTTTGTGCCGCTGGCGCTCTTTGCGCTGCTGTTGACCTGGTTGTACGAACGCACCGGCAATCTCTTGTCGTGCGTGGCAGCACACGCGACGTTTAACGGACTGAACTTTGCAATGTTTTACCTGGTCCGGTCCGTCCCGGGCGACTGAGTCGCGCCCCGGGCGGCGGAGGAACGGCCCGGCATGAACGAACTGGAACTGATCGAACGGCTCACGCGCGGCCTGCCCGGCCACGCCGAGGTGGTGGTGGGCGCAGGGGACGATTGCGCGGTGCTGGAATGCGGCGCTGCCGATCGGCTGCTGCTGTTCAAGACCGACGCGGTCGTGCGCGGGGTGCATTTCACCGAGGCGGCCCCGGCCGAAAAGGTCGGGCACAAGGCGCTGGGCCGTTGCCTGAGCGACGTGGCGGCGATGGGCGGCGTGCCCTCGGCCGCGCTGGTCACGCTGGGGTTGCCCGGAGGATTCGATCCGGACTGGGTCGAGCGCCTCTATGCGGGGCTCAACGCATTGGCGCAGCGGCATGCCGTGGCCGTGGTTGGCGGCGAAACCACGCTCAGCCCGGGGCCAACGTGGATCTCGGTGGCCCTGGTGGGCTGGGTCGAGCGTGGCAAGGCGCTGCTGCGTTCGGGCGCGCAGCCGGGCGACGCGATTTTCGTCACCGGCGAGCTGGGCGGTTCGATCGCGGGCAAGCATCTGGAGTTCGAGCCGCGCCTGATCGAGGCGCGGTGGTTGAACGAACATTTTCGCGTTCACGCCATGATTGACCTGAGCGACGGTCTGGCGAGCGATCTGCGGCATCTGCTCCGGGCCAGCGGCGTGGGTGCCGAGCTGCTCAAGAGCGCCATTCCCATCAGCCGCGCGGCGCGGGAACGGGCGCGCCGGGGCGATGCGGCCAAACCGGCGCTGGCGGCGGCCCTGACCGACGGGGAGGATTTCGAGCTGCTCTTCACGGTGGCCAGCCGCGATGCGGTGCCGCTGCTGGATGCCTGGAAGAAACGGTTTCCCGGGCTGCGGCTCAGTTGCGTGGGCCGCGTGGTCGCGGGTCACACACTGACCTTGCGCGATCGGCATGGCGCGCTGCCGTTGGACGCCCGGGGCTACGTGCACTTCGAGTCGGAACCCTCCAACCCGCCATAACGCCGGATCGAATGAAGCTCTTTTCGCGTCGCACCTTTTTGCAAACGGCCTGTTTGGCGACGGCTGCGCCGCTGGTCTCCTGCGCGCGCCCGGGCCGCGAGGCCCGTCGCCACTCCGACCCGCCACGGCCCTGCGCCGCGTCGGCCTGGCGGAAGCACGGCGTGGTTTTGGAGCCCACGGAGCCGTGGGAATACGACGGCATTCAAAATTTCACCTCGCCGGCCGAACCGCTGGGCGGCGATGTGTGGCGGCTCTGGTACTCGGTTTCGGGCTCGCGTCATGGCGGGCTGGCGTTTGCCGAGGGCGAGCCCGGCGGGCCGATGAAAAAGTTTCGCGCCGAGTGTTCGCCGGGTGAACCGTCCGATTCGCCCTTTGCCATTGGCGGTCTGCCGGAGGGCTGGCGCGCGGTGCAGGGGGTGCATTTGCGGCTGCGGGACGGACGACATCGGCTTTATTTCTGGGCACACAGCAAGGGCATTCTTCGATATCTGGCCGCCGAAAGCCGGGATGGCCGCCGCTACCGCGTTCTGGACCCGCTCCGACCGGTGCTCTATCATCCGCACGATCGCGCCGCCCACGGCGTCGCTTCGCCCGACGGGGTGCTGTTGCATCGCGAACCCGACGCGCGCCGCCCGGCCGCCGAGCCGCCCGCGCCGCCGCATTTGATCTGCAACGACGCCGTCACCGTGTATCAGCTCGCCGACGGGAACTTTGAATTGTACGCGGCGACGTTGGTGCCCGTGGCCCGGGATGATCCGGCCTACATCGCGTACGACAACGCGCCGGGGCTGATCCGGGTGGTGGACCGGTTTGCTTCCGAAGACGGGCTGCGGTTCGAGATGCGCCAGCGGGTGGTGCAGCGGGATGCGGCGGATCCGAGCGACCAGCAGTTTTATTATTTGGCGGTGACCCACACGCGCCAGGGGCGGGTGGGCTTGCTGGGGCACTACCGGTGCGCGGCCCAGACGATGGATCTGGAGTGGTGTTTCTCCCGGGATGGAGTGCACTGGGAACGGCCCTTGCGGAGCGCGTGGTTGCCGCGCGGCGAGCCGCCCGCGCCGGATTGCTACGGCGTCTATGCCAGTCACCGGCTCGTGCGCCACCGGGGCCGATGGCATTTGTTCTACACCGGCGTCAACAGCGCGCACAACGGTCGCCAGTCCTGCGGCCCGCCCCGGGACGTCATCATGCTGGCCACGACCGATTCGATCTGGGCCGTTCAAGGCGCGCCGGACTGAAGCCGTGCCGACGCTTATCACCAACAGCGCGGCGGAGACCGAGGGGCTGGGCGAACGCTGGGGTCGCGAAGCCCGGAGCGGCTGGGTCTTTGCCCTGTGCGGTGAGCTGGGTTCGGGCAAAACGCAACTGGTCAAGGGCCTGGC
>CAYXJB010000004.1:1349-6207 GCA_964465445.1 uncultured Verrucomicrobiota bacterium | reverse complement strand
AGTCGGCCCGACGGGGGAGGGCCTGGCCATGAAGGCCTGGCGCGCGGCCTGGGCTCGGTCGCCCGCGTGCATTCGCCCACGTTCACGCTCCTGAACCGCTACGGCGGCGGACGGCTCACGCTCTTTCATCTGGATTTGTATCGCATCGAAACCGCCGAGCAGTTCATCGCCGCCGGTCTGGAAGAGTTTTTGCAGACCGACGGCGTGACGGTGATCGAATGGGCGGGTCGGCTGGATGAATTCGGCATTCGAGATGCCACCGCCGGCACGGCGTGGCCGGGCGGCCTGTGGCGAAAGGTGACGATCGAGGTCCTCGGGCCCACGCAGCGGCGCATCCGCTATGAAGATTCTGGCGCTTGAATTTTCCACGCCGCAGCGCAGCGTCGCGGTGCTGGACCTGACGCAGCAGGGCGCGGTGCGTGCGCTGGCCGAGGTGATCGAGACCGGCGCACGCGCGGCGATGCGCCCGCTGGAGTGGATTGGAGCGGCGTTGAGGCAGGCGGGTCTGGAACGGGAGCAGATCGAAGCGCTGGCCGTGGGTTTGGGGCCGGGTTCGTACACGGGCATTCGTGCGGCCATTGCGCTGGCGCAGGGCTGGCAACTGGCCGCCCCACGTCGGGCGGCCAACGACACTCGCAGCGGCGTGAAAATCCACGGCATCAGCAGCATCGAATGCCTGGCCGCCACGGCGCAGGAGGCGGGTTTGCGCGGGCCGGTGACCGTCGTAGTGGACGCGCAGCGGGGCGAGTTTTATTTGGCCGGGTTCGAGCTGGAGTCAGGCGGTTGGCGAGAGACCGAAGCGTTGCGGCTGGCGAAAGCGGAGGAGGTTCGGGCGCGTGCGCAGGCCGGCACGCTACTGATCGGACCAGAGGTAGAACGGTGGTTTGATGGCGGACGGGTATTGTTTCCGCGCGCAGCAGTGCTGGGACGAATGGCTCGGGAGTGCAACGCGGTCGAGCGGGCTGACGCGCTGGAGCCGATTTATTTGCGCGCGGCCCGTTTTGTCAAAGCGCCACCGCCGCGCTGGTGAGGCCCGTGCGCAGGAGGCTGAGGGGGCAGCCACAGCGGCGGCTCAGGATTCCTTCCAGTTGGTGGCAACGTATCCGCGACCGGGTCCGACCCGACGCAGGTTTTCGTCGTAGTGGAACCGGAAATGCCCGTTCATTCGGACATTGAGCGTGACGCTGGCGCCGATGAAATCGCGCGGGTTGCTGCCGCCGCCATTGAGCTGGAAGGCAGCCTGCGGGGCATAGATGGCCCCGACAAACGTGCCGTTGCCGCCCAGTTCGACGGAGGTGTTGCTGGGTAGGCCGAAGTAGAAGAAGCTGGCGGCGTTGCCGTTGTCATTGATCAAGCCGTTGCCGGCGGCTTTGAACGTGCTGCCGGTCATGTAGAAACTCACCTGGGAACCGGAAGCGATGCGGATTTCGTCCTGACCGGTCATGTTCACGCTACCCAGTAGCAGCAGGCGCACGTTGATGTTGCTGCCGATGTAAAGGCTCGTCGAAAAGCTCGACAGGTAGTAATCGCCGCTGGTGAGGATGGCATAGGCATAGGTTTTGCCGCCGATCGGGTAGTTCCGCACGGCGATGGGCAGCCAACTGCTGGTGGGTAGCACCACGTTGGGGAACACGACGTTGAAATCGTTGTACACGCCTCCGGTCACGTAGCCGCTGGGTCCGATGCTGACCGTGCCGTTGGGGCCGGTTCGGGCGACGCCCTTGATGTTGGCGTTGCCGACGTTGATCGAGTTGGTGATGGTGGCCAAGGTGCAGACATCGCCGTTGGATTTGACCATGCCGGGGTTCGTGAAGGGGTACAGGCCGTTGATGCTGTGGTTCGGATCGGCCGAGTCGAAGCTGTCGGTGGCCACGTTGTTGCCGTTGAAGTCAATCACCTGGAAGGCGGCCATGGCGACGGCGAAAAGCGCGTCGTATTTGGTCTGGACCTCGAGTTTGCGCGTCAGGAAACGCGGCTGGCCGGAAGCCACGCCGGCGGAGGCCAGCAGCGGTTGGAAGAAGGTGCTCCAGGCGTAGCTCCAGGGCACATAACCGCGCGAAACGATCACCGGCGAGTTGTTGATGTTGGTGATGTACACGTCGTAGTAGCTTTGCCCCAGATAGCGCCGGACGTAGTAAACGTTGTTGCCCAGGCTGGTCCAGTTGTCAGCGGCGATGGACTCGGGTCGGCTCCAGTTGGTGATCTGGTCGTAGTTGCCGGTGTATTTGTTGATGAGGGCCAGGGCGTCTTCGACGCCGGCTTCGCTGACGGTGATGGACGTGTTCCAGATCTGGGAACGGGCCACGGCGGCATTCTGCGCCTGGGTCATGATGAGATAACCGGCCAGCGGCACGCCCAGCAGCGCGGCCAGAATCAGGCTCACCACCAGGACGCTGCCCCGGGTTCGATTGCCGTGCGATTGCAGTTTCATAGCGCGATACGGTTTGGGGTCAGTTGCGGATGACGACCTTGGCGGTCTGCACGCTTTCGGTGTTGAGCTTGGCGCCAAGGATCTTGCGCGAGCATTTCCAGCTCACGTCAATGAGTTTGGTCGTGGAAATCGCGTTGGTCGCCACCGGATACCAGGTCCAGTTGTTCGAGGGCGTGCGCTGGTAGATGGCAAACCGCAGAAAATCGCATTCGGTCAGCAACACCTCGCGGATGCCGTTCTTGGTGCGGACCAGTTGATGCGTCGCGGGGTTGTACTCGTAAATGAGCGTGGCGTTGTCGTTGTCGCGCAGCGTGAGCTTGTTGGTGCTGTAGGCCAGCAGCTCGCGCGACTGGCGAATGTCGCGGGTCAACCGGTCCAGCGCCGCGAAACTGTTCCGGTCCAGATCGGCGTAATTGCCCGAGGAGACGAAGCTGCGCGCGGTGAAGAGCGAGAAACCGGCCACCGCGCCCAGGGTGATCATTCCCGCACTGATGGCGACCAGCGTCTCGATCAACGATGCGCCGGCGCGCTGTCGGGCGCTCGCAGCAACGTTGGAGACGGACTTCATGGCGCAAATGAACGCGGTTCAGTTGTAATAGACGTAGTTTTGAATTCCGTAGCGCGCGGTGTAGGTGACCATGTTCCGGCTGCGGACGATTTTTTTGGTCAGCCCCGGCCCGTAATAATTGGTCCAGTAGATCGTCACACTGATGCGGCGCATGTTGTAGCTGTAGGTCGCCGGCGGATCGAGCGTCACGGGTTCGATCTCCATCCGGCCCACGTACACCACGCCCTTGGACTCGCCCGGCGCCGCCAGCGGGTAGTAGTAATTGGTGAACCAGGTCGGGATCATGTTGCTGTAAACGAGCTGATTCCAGTTGTAGAGCCGGATGCCCTCGACCCGTTCGAGCATGATCTGGGTGGCGCGCAGGTTCTCGCGCGCCGTCTGAATGATCGCGAAACTCGAAGCGATCCCGCCATAGAGCGTCACCAGCATGAACGAGAGCACCGCGGCGCTGAGCACCACCTCCAGCAGGGAAAAAGCCTCCCGCCCGCGGCGCGCTTGCTCGACCCGTATGGCGGCCACTTTCATGGTAACTGGTGGTTTTTGACCGGAAACCCGGCGCTCATCCTTTCAAACCTTGGCTCATGTTGTACCCCATGGTTCAGCAAGACCTTTGCCAGACGCACCGCAGAGCGCGCGTCCGGGATTCCCGAAGAGCAATGCGCCGGCCCGACAGGGCTCGGTGCAACGACGGCGGCGCATCCGAGCCGCACCCCTCGCCGTCCCCGCGACCAGTTTGGCGGCAATGGGCCGAATCCAATTCAGTGCCTCAGCCGGCCAAAAAAACCGGCGGACTGATCCGAATTTGTGAGCGCACAGGGCCAATCAGGGAAACTGCCCAACTTGTGGACAGACCGGACAGGGCTTTGGTGGGACAATGAGCCGGCTGATCGCGGTGACGGAGTGAGAATCTCTTCGATGGATCGCCCTGCGCAGAGCACTCGCTGCCGGGCGTCAGTTCTGCGTGCCGGAGCGGCTGTTGGCCCGGATGGGCCGATGTACGAACCAGTAATAAAGCGCGCCCAGCACCGCGACAAAGCCCAGCACCCAGGCTGTGACCCGATGCATTTCGCCGGCGCTGATGTCGGCGCCGACCTTCACCCCCAGCCAGCAGAGCACGGCTGACCAGATCGCTGAGCCCAACAACGTATAGAGCGAATAGACGCCAAAATTCATCCGGACGATCCCGGCGGGAATCCCGATCAGGTGGCGCACCACCGGTAACAAGCGAGCCCCGAAAATGCCAAACGCCCCGTAGTGTGCCGCCCAGCGTTCGGCGGCCTGCACCTTGTGCGGCGGCACGAACATGTATTTGCCGTAGCGCAGCACCAAAGGCCGACCCGCCAGCCGCGCGCCCCAGTAAATCACGCTCGCCCCCAGCCATGAACCGGTCGCCCCGGCGATGACCAGCCCGATTTGCGCCGGCCAGCCGCGCAGCCGAAATCCCAGAAATTCCAGACCCTCGCCCGTCCAGGCCAGATGCGCCGCCGGAGGAATCACGACCTCACTGGGCAGCGGCACGATCGAGCTTTCCACCGCCATCAGCAGCGCCACCAGCCAGTAGCCCCCGCGTTGCAGCGAGCGCAAATACCAGTCCAACAGCGGCCGGAGCAGATCGTTCACGCGCCGGCTTTATAGCCGAAGGCGGACCGCCGGCAAGCGGACAATCGGCTCGCAAAGGCAGCGCGCCGGGCCGCGGGTCGTGTCAACGTCCGCCCGCCGGCGCGCGGCGTCAGGTTTTGAGGAAAAAGCCGCGCTGTTTTTCGCTGATGGGCAGGCCGAGCTTTTCCATCACCTGGAGCATGTCTTCCCAGACCTTGCGTTTTTCGGACAGGGCCTGGTTGCGCAACAGGTAGGCCGGG
>CAYXJB010000004.1:0-1339 GCA_964465445.1 uncultured Verrucomicrobiota bacterium | reverse complement strand
CGAAGGATTGCGCAGCAAATAAGCCGGATGATACGTGGGCATGAGCGGAATGCCGCGATAGCTGTGCCACTGGCCGCGCAAACGGGTGATGCCGCTTTTGCCCAGCAACCCTTCCATGGCCGTGCCGCCCAGCGCCACCAGAACGCGTGGCCGGATTAGATCAATTTGCTCTTGGAGATAGGGCAGGCAGGTTTTCATTTCCTCGGCCGTGGGTTTGCGGTTGCCGGCCGGTTGGCCGGGCGTGTCGGGCCGGCACTTGAGCACGTTGGCGATGTACACCTCGCTGCGCCGCAGCCCCATCGCTTCGATGATTTTGGTGAGCAATTGTCCGGCCTTGCCCACGAACGGCTCGCCCTGCTCGTCTTCATCCGCCCCCGGCGCCTCGCCAATGAACATCAGCTCCGCATGGATGTTGCCCACACCGAAGACGACGTTTTTCCGCGAGGCGGCCAGGTGCGGGCATTTGACGCATTGGAGCACCCGCTCGCGCAACGCCGCAAACGCCGCCGCCTTCGCCTCCGGGCTCAACACGACCGCGGGCGCAGCGGCCTCGCCAACGCCGGGCAGCTCGAGCGAAACCGCACGGGGCGGCGCAACGGCTGAGGAGGCGCTTGGTTCGGGCGCTCGGGCCGCGGGCGCGACAGAGCGGCTCGGAACGCTGGTGGAAGGTTCGGGTCGCCGCGGCTGTGGCGCGGTTGCGACGCTGGTTGGTGCAGCGGGTCGAGCCACGGTGCGGGTTGGCGGTGGGCCGGTGGCGCGTGGGCGCTGGCCCGCCAGGGCTTGAAGCGTTTCGGACGAGATCAGGACGCTGCGCACGCCGCGCGCTTTGAGCGCTTCCAGGTGCGCGATGGTCGCATCGAGCAATTGTTCGTAGGCCGACGGCATGCGCTGAATGGTATCGGGCCGGGTCGGAGGCGCATCCATTTTTTCGGTCGCGGCAGGGCATTTTGTCATTTGCAATTCACGGGCCCGCCTGTTGAATTCCGGCATGAAAAAATCGCTTGTGCCTTGCGTGGTCTTGATCGGTGGGGGGTTGGTTTGGCTGCCGCTGACGTCCGCCAAGGAAGAAAAACAAACGTCCCTGCTGCCGGGACAACCCTGGCGCGTGCATGATGCAACGCGGCCGGTGCCGCGCGCCGTGACGCCGGGGGCCAGCTTCAGTCATGGAGCACCGCCGCCTTCGGACGCCATCGTGTTGTTTGACGGAACGGATTTGTCCCGCTGGCGGGGTGAAAACGGTCCGGCGGGCTGGAAGGTCGAGAACGGGTACATGGAAGTGGTCAAGAAATCCGGCAACATCACCACCCGGGACGAGTTCGGAGATTTTCAACTGCATCTG
>CAYXJB010000003.1:40845-42326 GCA_964465445.1 uncultured Verrucomicrobiota bacterium | reverse complement strand
AGCCCGCGCCGGATGTCCCCGAAGTGGACCTCCCGGGGGAAGCGCCCGAAGGGACCGCCCGGAACGAGGCGGCCGACGATCGGCAGCCGCTGCAGTCGCAGCCCCGGGCTGGAGTCCAGGTTCAGCCAGCCGCGCGCCGCCACCAGCCCACCCGACCCCCCGCCACCAACAAACACGCCAGCGACCCGGCCGCCGCCAGAAACGTCAAGCCGGTGTGCAGCGACATGTGCCCGGGCTTGTCGGCCGCGGGCGTGAGCAGTCGCACCAACCATTGCTCGAACTCGATCGGCACCACCACAAACTGCCGCGCCACCACCACCAGAGCCCCCGCGCCGCTCAGTGCCACCGTGCACCATCCCACCAGCCGCCCGGTCCGGTGCTGCGGCCAGCGATTCCACGCCCACAAGCCTGCATGCAGCAGCGTCAGCGAGATCGCCGTGTGCAGCGACATGCCCAGCCACAGGCGCAGTTGCAGCGCCCACGACCACCATTGCGATCCGATCCGAAGCAGCACCGCCACCACACACAGCCCCATGCCCACGCACGTGCACCAGGTGATGATGGATCGGGCGGCGCATTCCGAAGGCGTACGGGGCTTCATGGCTCGATTCGTTGGATCGTCAGACGCCGCGCTGCGAATGGTACAAACCGCCGGGCTCGTTCCCGCCCGGCCAGGGTCGGCAGCCCGATCCGTCGTTCGGTCCGGCAAAGGCCGCCGCCGTTTTCACAGCGTCCCTATGCCCCGGCCCAGGTCGGATGGCAAGTCCGGAGCCGACCGCAACGCGCGCCGCACCCACCGTCCGCCAGAGCCAGCTTCAGGCGCTCTCGACGTCGGTCCAGATCACCAGTTCGCCCAGGGGCGGGCGGCCGTCGTGTCGCCAGGTCAACGGCGGCTGTTGCATTCGGCCCAGCGGGCAAACGCGCGTCACGCCCCAGCGCGCCAGCTCGAGGGCCAGCGCCGGCCACTCCAGATCCGTCGCCGCCAGTCCCACGGTCGAGACCTGTCCGCGAACCGGCATGGCCGCCTGGAGCACCTGACTCAGATCCCGCGCCGGCTTCACGTAGATGAAGCGGTTCAGGCACGAGAGCACAAACGCCGGGTCTTCCTCGTAAACCACCGTCCAGGCGGTCGAACCGGCGCTTTGCCACAGCGCCGTTTCGGGCGAATGCGCCGCACGGACTTCGTAGGCGGCGCGGCGCGTGGCGATCTGCGCCGCGGTGGCCACCGGCAATGCGCCGCGCGGTTGCTCGGCCTCGCAGCGCTCCAGCGCCGCGGCCAGTTCGGAGGCGAATTGCCGCGCCGTCCAATCCCCACCGCTCTGCACGTAGATCACATGCGGCGAGAGACAACCCAGTTGATTCCACGCCGTCACGTCGGCCGCCGCCGCCGCCACGATTCCCGCGGCCCGATCCACTGAGAGCGCCACGCGCGTCACAAACGCAAAGCTGACCCGGTGTCCGTGCGCCACAAAACGCGTTCG
>CAYXJB010000003.1:3915-40835 GCA_964465445.1 uncultured Verrucomicrobiota bacterium | reverse complement strand
ACCGCGCGCGAATGGCCGCCAGCGTTTCATCCCGGCCGGTGGCCGTGACGCAATCGGCCTGCTCGAACAACGCCGCCTCGAGCGGTTCGTTGCCTCCGGGCCATTCGGCCACCTCCAGACACGCGCCCACCTTGGCATCGGCCCGGTAAATCGAATGCGCAAACAACCGCGGCAGCAGCGCGGCGCCGCTGGCGCATTTGACAAACTGCGCCGAGCGCGTCAGCAGCCCCAGCACCATGCTCATCAGCGCCGGGCTGGGAATGTTGCCCGCCGTCACATGCACCAGCAATTCCGGCCCGGTGGCGATTCGCGCCCGATGCGACTGGCCCGGCAGCGTTTCGGGCACGCACTCGTCCAGCGCCCGTTCGTCACCGAGTTCCTGCACCAGCAACGCGCGCAACCGATCCGCCGTGAGCTGGCCGAAAAACGCGTCCAGTCCCCGCGCCAGCGTCGCGCGGCCAAAGCCCGTTGCCTCCGGCCCCAACTCCAGCGCCATCGCGCGGAAATCGCTCTCGGGGCGCAACCACTCGGCGGCAACCTCCGTCAGCAGCGCAATCATCTCCGGCGTGCGACGGGCCGCCAGATACCGCTCGCGGTTGCGCCGGAGCGTCGCGCACGCCTCGCGCACCGTCGCCGCGTCGAGCCTCGTCTCCGGCGGCAGATCCGCCAAAAAGTAATTCGGCAGGGGCAACATGATTCGTCAGAGCGCCTGCAGTGAACAGCCCCGCGGATCGGCCTCCGCCGCCCGACCCACCAGCTCGAAGCCCTCGGCGACCCGCACCGCCAGATCCTCGGTCTGCACCGCCAGCACCGAAAACACATTCGCCAGATCGAACACGCGCAGCAAACCCGTTTGGCCCGGCGCCACCTGGCGTCCGGTCTCGGGCGAGACCACCTGCACGCGCGCCCAGGGCGGAAATCGAAATCGCCTTGCCACCGCGCGACCCGGGCTTGCCTGCACCGCCGCGCCGGCAATGCGGTCGTACGCCTGCGAACTCAACTCGCACATGCCGTACTCGCAAACGATGTTTTCCGGCGGCACGCCCAGCCACCAGCCCACATTCGCATGCAGTTCGGCTTGCGGCAGGGCGCGCACGCGGCCCTTGTAACCGCCGGTTTCCATCACCCGCGAGCCGGCCGGCAAATTCAGCCGCGCGCCGCGTGCGCTCAGTTCCTCGAGCAAATGCACCAGCGAAAACGCCGTGGCCAGAATCAGAACCGGTTCGCCGCGTTCGCACGCCCGCTCCAGGCCGCGCAACGCGCCTTCGGCATCCAACCCCCAGCCTTCATCACCCGCCGCCCGACCCGCAAACACCTCCGCGCCCAGCCCCAATTCGCGCCGCACGACCTCGAACATGTGCACCAGCGAAGAGTGCGGCGCTTGATCCGGGGGAGGCGTCAGAAACAATCCGCGCCAGCGCGCTCCGCCGCGTCGGTGCTCCGGCGTCACGTGCACGCTGAACCAACGCCAGGCCGAGCGTTCGTAAAGCGCCAGCGACCGGGCGCTGTGGAAATGCCGGCTGGGTTTCTGAGCGGTCGTGCCGCTGGAGTGAAACACCCGCTCCCGTTGCTCCGCCGGCAGACACGTCAGATCCAGCTCCTTGAACGCCGCCGTGGGCACGGACGGGATTTGACTCCAGTGCGTCAGGTCCGCCGGGCGCACGCCGCGCTGTTCGCACAGCCGCCGATAGGCCGGATTGGCGGCGTACTGGAGCGCGAACAATTCCAGCGCCCGGGCGTTGAACGACTGTTCCCGGGCGGCGCCGGCCGCGCCGTCATCGCCGGCTTCGGACCCGGCACCAGGCGGCGTCTGCTCGATCCAATCGCCCAGCCGATCGGCGTAATTGACCAGTTCGGAATCCATCCGCGCGGATTGGTTGCGGCCCGGGGTTCGGCCCCGGCCCGTGCTGGATCGTATCGGATTGTCGCCGCGGGGCAACGAGCCATTGGCCGACGCCGGCCGGTCAATCTCGCGCCGGCGGCAGGCGCAACGCCATCACCGCCGCGGGCAGCAGGAGCAGACTCGCGTACAGCAGCGCCAGGCGATGATCGCCCACTTGCGAAAACGATCCGAAAAACACCGTGCCGGCGGCGGCGGCCAGCCGGCCGATGTTGAAGCAGAACCCGGCCCCGCTGGCGCGCAACAGCGTCGGAAACAGCGGCGGCAGATACATCGCAAAGAGCGCAAACACGCCCTGACACAACCCGATGATCGGAAACCAGGCCAGCAATTGCATCGGCTCGCGCGGCACGGCGTAGGCCGCTCCCAGCGCCAGAAAATATCCCAGAAACGCCGCGCCAATGACGGTGCGATAGCCGATGTGCCGCGCCAGCCATGCGCACAGAAAATTGCCCGGGATGGACGCCCCGATGATCAGGTACAGCGCCGTGCTGGCCAGCCGCGCCCGTTCGGCCGGCGTCCAGGCCAGCACCTCCGGCAGGTTGCGCAACTGCTGCTGATGCCAGAACAAAAACGCCCAGTGCGCCGTCAACCCCAGCGCACAGACCGCCAGCACCCGCAGCGTCACCGCGCGCGTTTCGCCCCGGAACAACTCTGCCATCGGGACCGCACGGCCGGTCGTCGCCCGGGCCGCGCGCCATTCCTCCGGCTCGGGCACGGCCCGGCGAATCCAGAACACCAGCAACGCCGGCAACACGCCGACCAAAAAAACCGACCGCGGCGGCGCGCTCGCCAGCAGATGATTGGTCAGCCCGGCCAGCAGCACGCCCACGTTGCCGCAGCTCTGGAGCACCGCCGCCAGCCAGGGACGCCACCGGCGCGGCCAGGTCTCGGCCAGCAACGACGCGCCCACGGCCCATTCCCCGCCGATGCCCAGCGCCGCCAAAAATCGAAACAGCAACAACTGCCACCAGGTGTGCGCAAAGAACGAAAGCCCCGTAAAACCGGCGTAGGTGAGAATCGTCAGACACAACGCCCGCGCACGGCCGAGCCGATCCGCCACCCGACCGAACAGCGCGCCGCCGGCGGCCCAACCCACCAGAAACGCCGCCTGAATCACCGAGCCGTAGCGACCCACGCGCGGGTCGGTCGTCGCCAGACCGCCCAGCAACTCGGCCACCACCGGCGCGGCCACCAGCGTGTACAGATGCATGTCCAGCCCGTCGAACATCCATCCGAGCCACGCGGCGATGCCCGCGCGCCATTGCCGCGCCGTGACCGCGGGCAGTCCGCCGCCTGCGGTGTCGTGGCTGTTCCGGTCCGACGTCACGGGCTCGAATCCCATCCGCGGGCTTGTGCCGGCACGGGTGCGTTGCGTCCGGCGAAATGGTGGGCCGGCCGAACGCCGGCGCGAGCCAAAAAACGCCCGGGCCCGTTCGCGCGCTTTTGCGCTTTGAAGGCCGGCGGGCGGTTCTTAGCCTGCGCGCGTGAGCGATGCGTTGCCGTGCGTGACGGTGGTGATTCCGGTCCGGCCCGAGCTGAGCGAGATTCGGGCGCTGGACGCCGTGCGCCGGCTCGATTACCCGCCCGACAAACTCGAAGTCCTCATCGCCCGCGGTCGGCAACCTTCGATCCAGCGCAACGCCGCGCTGCGCGCCGCGCGGGGCGAGCTGGTTTATTTTCTGGACGACGATTCGTTGCCCGAGCCTGAAAATCTCCGGCGCGCCCTGGTGCATTTCGAAGATCCCTCGGTCCAGATGGTCGGCGGACCGAACATTTGTCCGACCGATGCGCCGGAACGCGAGCAGGTGTTTGCGCTGGTGCTGGGCAGTTGGCTGGCGTTCGGCCCCAGCCGGGCGCGCTACCGACCGGTGGGGTTGACCCGATCGAGCAGCGAAAAAGAGTTGATCCTCTGCAACCTCATCGCGCGGCGCGACGCGATCCTGGCGCTGGGCGGTTTCAACGAGGCGCTCTATCCCAACGAGGAAAACGCGCTCATGGATCAGTTGCAACAGCGCGGCGGCAAACTCATCTACGATCCGGCCTTTCTGGCGCGCCGCCGGCCGCGGCCCACACTCAAAGCGTTCGCCCGGATGCTGCTCAACTACGGTCGCGGACGGGCCGAGCAGTTCCGAGTGCATCCGAGCGCGCGTTCGGCGCTGAACTTCGTGCCGCCGCTGTTTGTGCTCTACGTGCTGACGTTGCCGCTGACGGTGTGGCGGTTGGGCCCGGGCGCGCTGGTCCCGCTCGGGCTCTACGGCCTGTTGCTGGCCGCGCAACTGCTCGATTTGCTGGCCCGCAGCACGCCGCGCCGTGCCGTGCGCGCCCTGCCGCTGTTGGTGCTCGCTCATCTGCTCTACGGCCTGGGCTTCTGGCGCGGCCTGGTGACGCGATTGAAACCTCCGGTCGCAAACGCCCAAACAGCCGTGACGCTCGAACGCATCCCGCTCAGCGCCGCGCCGGTTCGATGAAACTCTCTCACTGGGCCAAAGCCATCCGCGCCTGTGCCGATCCGCAGCGCGCCGGGCGGTTCGTCGAAGCGCTGGCGCAGACCGACGCCGGCCCGCTGATGGAGCGCGCCCCGGCCGAACAGGTTCCCATTGTCGTCACGCTGCTGGCCGGTTCGCAGGCGCTGGCCGAGACGCTCCTGGCGCATCCGGACTGGTTCGAGCTGCTCGATCCGGATCGCATCCGGCATCCGCGTCGGCCTCAGGGTCTGCGCGCCGAGTTGGAGACGATGCTTGCGGATGTCACGGCACAGGACCCGACCGGCGCGCTGGAGCGGGTGCGGCGGTTCAAGCAGCGCGAGTCACTGCGCATCGCCGCCCGGGATCTGGCGCGTCTGGGCGCGCTGCCCGAGATCATCGGCGAGCTGTCCGATCTGGCGGACGTGTGTCTGGAGGCGGTGTGGCGGATTTGCCAGCGCCAGTTTGTCGAGCGGTTCGGCCATCCCTATCACACCGACGCCGCCGGGCGGTGGCAGCCGACGGCTTTTGCGGTGCTGGGCATGGGCAAACTGGGCGGACGCGAACTCAATTACAGCTCGGACGTGGACCTGCTGTTCGTTTACACCGAGGAAGGCCAGGTGTTTCGCACGCCGCCGCCGGCCCGGAGCGCCTCAACCGGCGCGGGTCGGGCGCGCGCTCCGGCAGCGGTCATGCGCAGTCACGTGTTTTTCAACCGCCTGGCCGAGACGTTCATCGCCGAGCTGACGCGGCTCGGTCCGGAAGGCGCGCTCTACCGGGTGGACATGCGCTTGCGGCCGGAGGGCGATGCCGGCCCGCTGTGCCGCTCGCTGGCCAGTTACGAGAACTATTACGCGCAGTACGGTCAGATCTGGGAGCGCATGATGCTCATCAAGGCACGCCCGGTGGCCGGCGACACCGCCCTGGGGCATGAGTTTCTGGAGACGATCCAGCCGTTCCGCTACCCGCGTGCGCTCAGCCCGAACGTGCTCGAGGAGATCGCCGCCATGAAGGCGCGGATCGAACGCGACGTGGTGCGCGAGGGCGAGCTGGAGCGGAATGTGAAGTTGGGCCGCGGCGGCATCCGGGAAATCGAGTTTATCGTGCAGGCGCACCAGTTGTTGCACGGCGGCCGACAACCCTTTCTCCAGGAGCCGGGCACGCTGGCCGCTCTGGCCAAGCTGGCCCAATATCATCTGCTGCCCCAGCCGACGGCCCGCGCGCTGAGCGAGGCGTACTGTTTCCTGCGCGATGTCGAGCACCGCCTGCAAATGGAGGCGCACCGGCAAACGCACACGCTGCCGCAGGAGGCGGCGGCGCTGCAGCGGCTGGCGCGCCTGATGGGCTTTCGCTCGGCGCGGGCGTTCGAGTCGGCCCGACGCCGTCACACCGGGCGGGTGCGGCGCGCTTACGAGCAGTTTCTCAAACCGCAACGCTCCGCGCCGGCTGCATCGGAGGGATTTCCCCGCCGGTTCGAGGGCACGCAGGCCGAATGGAAAAGCTGGCTGGCCGGGCGCGGGTTTCGGGATCCGGACCGGGCGTACCGGGTGCTCAAGGAGTTTGTCGAAGGGCCGGGGTTCGTGCACGTGTCGCCGCGGACCGAAGAGATGGGCTGGCGACTGGCCGGGCGGTTGTTCGAGTTTTGCCCCAACGCCGCCGAGGACCGGCAGCGGGCGCAGCAGCGGGTGGCCGCCGGGGCGGTGCTCTCGGATCCGGATCGGGTGCTCACGCGGCTGGAAAGTTTCATCAGCGCCTACGGGGCGCGGGCGATGCTCTACGAGATGTGGACGGGCAATCTGGCGCTGTTCGATCTGTTGCTGTGGTTGTTCGACCGGTCGGAGTTCCTGGCCGAGACGATGATTCGCGCGCCGGAGTTGTACGACGAGCTGGTCTTCAGCGACCGGTTGCGCCAGGCCAAGGATGCCGAGGGGATTCTGGCGGATCTGCGCCACGGGCGCGACGATCCCGATCAGTGGGTGTGGTTGCGCCGGTATCACCAGGCCGAACTGCTGCGGCTGGGGTTGCGGGACATTCTGGGGCTGGTGGACTTCGAGCAAAATCTGGCCGAACTCTCGGCGCTGGCCGACGCCTGCCTGCAATACGCCCTGGAGGTCGTCATGCGCCGTCACCGGCTCAAAGCTCCGCCCTTTGCAGTCATCGGCCTGGGCAAACTCGGCGGACGCGAGATCAACTACGGCTCGGATCTGGACGTGGTGTTCGTGGCCGCGCCCGGAACCAAAAACCTGCCCCGACTCCAGCCGCTGGCCGTCGAGATGCTCGAGCTGATCTCGCGTCGCACCGAGCGCGGCCTGGTGTTCCACACCGACACGCGCCTGCGGCCCGACGGCGAGAAGGGTCTGCTGGTCAACACGCTCGATGCGTTCGAGCACTACTACCGCCATCGGGCGCGCCTGTGGGAAATTCAGGCCCTGACACGCACCCGGCCGGTGGCGGGCGATTCCGCCCTGGGCGAGGCGTTTCAGCGCCTGGCCGCGCGCCTGACCAATTTTTCGCCCGACGCGCCCCCGCAGGATCGGCCCGAGTGTTTCAGTCCCGACTGGAAACAGCAGATTCACGCCATGCGCATGCGGATCGAGAAGGAACGTACCCCGGCGGGCAAGGACGCGCTGGCGATCAAAACCGGTCGCGGCGGGTTGATGGATGCGGAATTCATCGCGCAGACGCTCTGCCTGGAGCACGGCTGGCAGGAAGCGCACACGCTGCGCGCTCTGGAACGTGCCCGGGCCGCCGGCGTGTTGCCCGACGCGGATCGGTTGCTGGAAAACTACCGCGCGTTGCGGCGCGTCGAGGGCATCCTGCGCCGCTGGAGCTACGAAGGCGAAACGGTCCTGCCGGATGACCCGGCGCCGTTTTACCGCGTGGCAGTGCGCTGTGGTTTCGCCGAACCGGAAGCGTTCCGCGAGGCGCTGGCCCGCTGGCGCACGGCGATTCGCGAGGTTTATCTGAAAGTGTTCCGCTCGCAGGCGCACGCTTCGTCGCAGGCCGCCTCCGGCGCGAGCGGCGCCGCCGGGCCCACGCCCGGCCGGAAATCGGCGAGCGATTGAGCCGACCCGGCCGCGAACGCCAACTCCCGGCGTTCAGTGCCCGCCGGTCAGCCGCACCCACGCCACCACCGGGAAATGATCACTGGGGAATTGGCCGTTGCGCTGGAAGGGCAGGATCGCCGCGCGTTGCACCTCGACCCCGCCGCGAACCAGCACCCAGTCAATCCGCCGTCCGTCGGTCGGCACCTGTTTGAATCCGTTGAACGTGCCCAGGCCCTCGCCCTGACGCGTGCGGGCCCTGAGCCATGCGTCGGCAAAAAATCCATCGCCGGTGAGGATTTCGTAGGCGCGGTTCTGTCCGGCCACGGCGTTGAAATCGCCCAGCAACAACACCGGCCCCGGCGAGGGCAGCGCCGCGATTTCGCGCCGGAGCAGCTCGGCGCTTTTTTCGCGCGACTCCTGCGATTGATGATCCAAATGCGTGTTGAAACAGTAGAACATCGCACCCGTGCGGCGGTCCCGGAATTGCACCCAGGTGACCATGCGATTGAGCCGGTTGCCCCAGCTCGACGAACCCATGAGTCGCGGCGTGTCCGAAAGCCAGAAATGATCGAACGCCAGCGGCTCGAGGCGATTCGTTCGGAAAAAAATCGCCATGAACTCGCCCCGGCTGCCGCCATCGCGCCCCAGGCCGATCCATTCGTAGCCGGGCAGGTCGGCGGCCAGGTCCTTCAACTGGCCGTACAATCCCTCCTGGGTGCCGAGCAGATCGGGCGCGACCTGCCGCAACAGCTCGCGCATCAGCGGGCGGCGTTCGGGCCAGGCGTTGGGCGGATTGGTACTGGCGAACCGCAGGTTGTAGGTCATCACGCAAAGCGCCCGGTCATTATCGTTGGTCAGCGGCGCGCCCCGGCCGGTCCAACCGGCCAAACCCACCGCCAACACCACCAGCCACGCGCGCCGATTCATCCGGAACTGAAAACTCGAATGCATGGCTCGAAGCTTGCGGATGTCCGCGCCCGGGGCAAGCGCCGGCGGCGTCGCACCGCCCGGGTTCGAAGCGCGTGCCGCTGCGACTCAGACCCGACCGCGCTGGCGGTTCACCTCGTAGAGGAACACGGCGGCGGCGTTGACCACGTTGAGCGAATCCACCCCGGGCGCCATCGGAATGGCCACCGCCTGATCGCAGGCCGCCAGCACGCGCTCGGACAGTCCCTCCCCCTCGCTGCCGAAAACCAGGCACACGTCACCGCGCAAATCCGCCTGCGTCAGTGTGCAGGCCGGCGCATGCGGATGCGCCGCCACACACCGCACGCCCGCGTCGCGCAACTGCCAGAGCGCCACCACCAGGCTGGGCGGCTCGACGATCGGCAGGCGAAACACCGTGCCCATCGAGTTGCGCACCGCGCGCCGCAGAAACGGGCTGGCGCACGTTTCACCCGCGATGAGTCCGTCGGCTCCGAACGCCGCCGCGTTGCGCACCAGGCCGCCGATGTTTTCGGCGTTGGCCAGCGCCTCGGCGGCCACGAACAACCGCGGCGAGCGGCTGCGCGCCAGGAGCGCATCGAGCGTCACCGGCTCGGGAATTTTGCCCACCGCCATCACGCCCTGAAACATCGAGAACCCGACCAGTTGCTCGAGCACCCGCTTGTGCGCCACGACGTACACGGGAATGTTCTCGCGCCGGGCTTCCAGCAACGGCGCAAACTCCGGCAGCCAGCGCTCCGGCAGCAGCACCGACACCACACCGAAGGAACTTTCCAACAGACGGCGCACGACCTTGACGCTCTCGGCCACGAAAATCCCGCGCGCCACGTGATCCAGGGGGCGTTTCAGCGTGCGGTAGGGCTCCAGCTCGGGCAGATCCAGCGTCTCGATGCGATGCACCTGAAACATCGGCGAGCCATTGAACCGGCCCGACGCGGGCATTGTCGAGTCCGGGAATGCATCGGCGCGGCGGCTGTGGCAGGATGGGTGCCGTGGCAGCGCAACAGCATCGCGGTCCGGGGCCGAAGGACGAGCGGCTCTTTGGGGCCGAACACCTGCCGGCGTTGCGGGCGGCGGCCCGCGACCTGTGCTGGTTGCTGGATCGCGGGTATGCGGCGCGTTCGGCGCTGGAGCTGGTGGGCAACCGCTACAACCTGACCCGGCGCCAGCGCATGGCCGTGGCCCGCTACGCCTGTTCCCGCACCGAGATGGAACAGCGCCGCCGGCGCGAGGTTGGCCCCGAGCAGTTGCGCGGCGAGGAATTGTGGCTCGATGGATTCAACGTGTTGACCGTGCTGGAAAGCGCGCTGGCCGGCGGCATTGTGATTCCCGGACGGGACGGCTGTTGCCGGGACATCGCCGGCATTCACCGTCGCTACCGCAAAATGCAGGAAACCGCGCCCGCGCTGCGACTCATCGGCGAAACCGCTCGCCAGTGGGGCGTGACACGTTGTCGGTGGTGGCTCGACCGACCGGTGTCCAACAGCGGACGACTGCGCGCGCTGATTCTGGATCTTGCGGCCGCGCACGGTTGGGACATGGACGCCGAGTTGAGTTTTTGCCCCGACCGCGTTCTGGCCGAATCCGACCACGTCATTGCCACCGCCGACGGCGTGGTGCTGGAGCGCTGCCGACGGTGGGTGAACCTGGCCGGCTGGATCATCGCGCAGCATCTGCCCCGGGCGCGTTTGCTGGATTTGTCCTGGCCGGAGGACGACGCCTGAATCGGCCCGCAGGGTGGCGAGCGACACACGAAATCGTGTGCCGGTAGTGCCGCCATCGAGGCGGGATCACAGGCCGGAGCGGCCGGGCCGGCGTCGGGTCGAAATTCGACGCGGATTGGACCTGTCGGGGCCAATCCAGGTTGCATTTTTTTGCCACGTTGCATTTGACAGGCGCCCAAAGGCGAATTTATTTCGGGGCGACATGAAGACTTCGTGCCCCTCGTGCCGTCGGTCCGTTCTTCCCGTGTGGTTGACCCTGGCTGCGGTCGTGTTCGGCCCGGCTCTCCACGCTCAGAACCTGCTGCGAAATGCGGATTTTGAACAACCGCTCGGGCCGACCAACTGGACGGTGGTCTATGTGCACGGCGGGCCGGACGACTTCGAGATCAAGGACCGGAGCCGGGGCGGCGCGCGACGGCCTTCGACCTTGTACGGCGCGTATTTTCGTCCGCTGACCTCGAAGCTGGCGCACGCGTATTTCACGCAGACGGTGACGAATTTGACGCCGGGCCACGTGTACCAGTTTGTGGGTCACATGAAGGAGGACTGGTGGAAGGCGCCCGACGATGCGTTGCGGGACAAGTACCTGGTGTACATCGAGCTGATTGGCGGTCAGGGCGCGCCGCTGCCCGACGGGCGCTTCAGCGTTCTGGCGACGAACAATCTGACCGATTCGAGTGGCAATCCCGACGCGAACATTGACCCGCCTTACACGTATCCGACGATCATCTGGCGGCCGTTTTACGCGCAGCAGATTCCCGACTCGAACCGCCGCATCGAAGTGCGCCTGCATTACAACAAGGTCGGCTTCACGATCTACGACAAACTCTGGACGATGGCCGGATCGTTCGACGATCTGAGCCTCACGCCCTGAAGCGAGTGCGCCCTCGCCCGGCGAAACCCGTGCCTGCTCGTGCCATGAAAACAACCCTCCGTCCGATGATGCGTAACGTCACAACGATCCTGGTATGCTGCTGGGCCCTTGGCGTGTGGTTCGACGCCGCCGCGCTCCGGGGCCAGGAACTGCTCAAAAATCCCGACTTCGAGTCGCCCCTGCCGGTGGCCGACCCGACCGCCGGCTGGGCACTGGTGTATGCCGACGGCGGGCCGTCGGACTTTGCCATCGCCGGGCAGACGACCGAGGCCAGCCGTTGTTGCGGCGGGCGTGGCGCGCATCTGCGGCCCAACAACTGGAACTTCGCCCACGCCTACTTCCGTCAGGTCGTCACCAACCTCACCTCCGGCGCCCGCTACACGCTCAGCATCCAGAGAATGCGCGCCGGGTTTCAGAACTATGTGGACGGCGATTCGCTGCGCGTGTACATGGCCGCGGTCAGCGGCAGTTCCTCCAACGTGGTCTTTGGCAACGCCACCAACAACGGCCCCTACTCGTTGACCATCACCTGCGCCCCGACCCGCCAGATCGAAGTGCAACTGCACATGTGGAAACGCTCCATGTCCAACGAATCCTCCGAAGACATGAAGCACGCCAAGTGCAGCGCGTGGTTCGATGACATCTCGCTCACACTCACGCCCTGACGCCGCGCTTATCTGACACGCCCAACCCGGAGATCTCCCATGAACTCGACCTCGCGCTCTCGAACGAACCTCGCCCTCGCCTGCGGCATCGCGGTTGGATGGCTGCTGGCCGGCGGCCTCCAGGCACAGAACTTCGTGCGCAATCCCGACTTCGAAGATCCGCTTGGGGCCGACAACTGGACGATCGTTTACACCGCTGTGATCGGCGGCGGCGCCAACGCGCCCACCAACTGCGGCCCGTACGATTTTCTGGTCGCCGGTCGCACCACCATGGCGCACAAGGACATGGTGCCCGGCACCTGGGACGGCCACCCCTATTACTGGAGCAAGTTCGGCGGTCATTTCGCCCCCAACCACACCTGGCTCATGCACGCGTACTTCAAACAGGTCGTCAGCGGCCTCAAGCCCGGCTCAAACTACGTCTGCAGCGCCTGGATGGCCCAATACACCCGCAACGACGCCTATCTGACCAAGGCCGAGGTGTACATGGAAACGCTCGGCGGGCCCGGTCGCTCCCAGGTGCGTCGCACACCCAACGTGTACGGCAACGTCAACAACAACCCCGCCGGCTGGCAGCGCTACGTGGTCACCAACACCGCCAGCGAAAACGGTGAAATCGAAATCCGACTCCACTACAACAAAAACGCCTCGGTCGCCCAAACCTGGGAATACCGCAACCAAAACGCCTTCTACGATCACGTCGCCGTCGTGCCCCTGGGACAGTCCGACGACATGCCGCCCTATCACATCGTCGAGTTCGTCCGCACCAACCAGGAAATCCTCCTCACCTGGGAAACCGTCATGAACAACAAGTACCGCATCCAGGTCTCGCGCGATCTGTCCAACCCGCTCGGCTGGTCGTGGGTGCGCTGGTCGCCCTACCTGGACACCAACCTGTACGCCACCGTCAGCCGGTTCACCTTCCGCACCAACCTGCCCGCACTCTTTGCCTACGATCCGACGTTCGATCCGAACGCGCCGCTGTTCTTCCGCATCTACGCCGAGCCGTACGTGCCCTGAGTCCCGGCCGGTCTCCGAGCCGTGGCGAGCCGGGCGGATTTTCGCGTTCCGGACCGGCGCGCCGGGTGTAGCCTGATCGCATGTTACGCGCCGGGATCATCGGATTGCCCAACGTCGGCAAATCCACCCTCTTCAACGCGCTGATCCGCTCGCACAAGGCGCCGGCGGAAAACTATCCCTTCTGCACCATCGAACCGAACCGCGGCGTGGTGCAGGTGCCGGATGCGCGTCTGGAGGCCCTGGCCCGGGTCGTCGGCGTGCCCACACGTGTGCCGGCGGCGATCGAGTTTGTGGACATTGCCGGGCTGGTTCGGGGTGCCTCCCGCGGTGAAGGACTGGGCAACCAGTTCCTGAGCCACATCCGCGAGGCCGACGCGCTGGTGCACGTGGTGCGCTGCTTCGAAGACCCGGACATCGTCCACGTCACCGGTGACGTCAACCCCGTGCGCGACATCGAAATCGTCAACACCGAGCTGATTCTGGCCGACCTGGAGGCGCTGCGCCGCCGCCGCGAACGCATCAGCAAAGACATCAAAGGTGGCGAGCCGCACGCGGTGGCCGAGAGCCACGTGCTGGATCGACTCGAAGCGCACCTGTCGGCCGGCCAACCGGCGGTGACGCTGCGTCTGTCACGGGAAGAACGTGAGCTGGCGCGCCATTGCTTTTTGTTGACCGCCAAACCGGTCATTTACGCGGCCAACGTCCGCGAAAGCGATCTGCCGCAGGCCGCTACTCTACCCGCCGTTGCCCAGGTGGCCGGGTATGCCCGCACCCATCACGCCTGCGAAACGGTCGCGCTCTGCGCGCAGCTTGAAAGCGATCTGGACGATCTCTCCCCCGAGGAGGGCCGCGAATACCTCGCCGCACTGGGCGTGAGTGAATCCGGTGTCGCCACGCTCATTCGCCGCACCTACGAACTGCTGGGCCTGCGCACCTTTTTCACGTTCAACGATCGGGAGGTGCGCGCCTGGACCGTTCGGGCCGGTGAAACCGCCGCCTGCGCCGCCGGCACGATCCACTCCGACTTCGAACGCGGCTTCATCAAGGCCGAGCGGGTACGCTGGGACGACCTGGTGCGAGCCGGCTCGGTCGCCCGCGCGCGCGAAGCCGGACACTATTCCCACGAAGGACGCGACTACGAAGTCCAGGACGGCGACGTGCTGTTGTTCAAATTCCACGTCTGAACGTTCGTTGTCGCCGAAGCGGTGGCCGGGGCACCGTCCGAAGCCGGTGCGAATCAGCGCCCCGGGCGCGTCGTCTCACGTTCGATCTGCTGCATCAACGTTCGGAAGGGGAAGAGCCGACCCGGGCAGCGGGTTTTGACGACGTTGATCTGCTGATGCGTTTTGACGGCGGCTGGCGAAAGCTCGCAACGCCGCAACAACGCCAGCACCAGCGCCTGAAGACTTTCCATCTGGCGCTCGGTGGGTTTGCTCCGATCAAAGTTGCCCACCAGACAAATGCCCAGCGCCACCCGGTTTTGGGCCTCGCTGGCCAGATGACCCCCATCGAGCTGCTCGAGCCAGCGGCGCGTCGCCGCCACCTCGCCGTCGCCCATGCCGTTGCCGTTGCCGATCACGAAATGATACGCCAGACCCTGTTCCATGTGCCGTTCCTCGCGGTGGTAACGGTCCATGCTTTTGACGCTGCCCACGTTCACGCCGCTGTGATGGATGACGATGTAACGCCAGCGCCCCGGCCGGACGCGCGCCTGCTCGATGGCCCGCTGCACCCCGGCGCTCAAACGCGGCTTGAAGGCCTCCCGTTCCGGAATCACCAGCCGCTGACCCGCATAGATGAATCCGCTCCGGCCCAACCGGTTCGCCTCCGCCAGCTCCGGAACTGTCACGCCGTATCGGCAGGCGATCCCGCTGAGCGTCTCGCCCCGTTTGACCACGTGCACACGCTCGGCCAGCCCATCGGTGAGCGTCAACCCCAGCACCAGCAGCCCGATCCACAACGCGGCGGCTCTTCCGAATCGGTTCGTTGGCAACGTTTGCATCGGTCGCTTGCTTTCCACCCGCTAGCACGCCCGTGCCCGCGGTGGCGAGCGTTTTGTTGGTTCGCCCGGGCGGGGCGGGCTCGGATATTGACCCGCCCGTGGGCTTTGCTACTGTGGCCGCATCAATGAAACGGTGGCGCGGACTTCTGGTCCTGGTCTGCTGCACGGGCTCGGGCGTGTGGGGCCAACCCCAACTGGTGGACGGCATCAAGGCCGTGGTCCACGACGCCGTGATCACCCACTACGAGGTCGAAGCGCTTGCGGCGCCGGCGCTCGAACAGTTGCGCCGCCAGTACCGCAACGACCCGGCTGCATTCGAGCAGCGGGCGGTGCGCCTGCTGGAGGAAAATCTCGAGCAGCTCATCGAGCGACAGCTCATCCTGCGGGATTTCGAAGCCTCGGGCTACAAGTTGCCGGAGGTCTATTTCGAAAACGCCATCGAAGAGGAAATTCAGCGCGCCGGCGGTCGCTCCCGCCTGCTGCAGACCTTGCGCGCCCAGGGGATCACCTTTGAAAAATTCCGCCGCCAGATCCGCGAGCAGATCATCCTGCGCGCCCTGCGCGGCAAGAACATCAGCCGCAGCATCATCATTTCCCCGCACAAGATCGAAGCCTGGTATCAGGCGCATCAGGACCGTTTCCGGGTCGAGGACCAGGTCAAACTGCGGATGATCGTGCTCAACAAACCCGGCAATGCCGAGCCGGCCGCCGGCAACGGCGATCCCGGCGCGGTCCGGCGCATGGCCGAGGAAATCCGGCGCAAGATTCTCGAAGGCGCCGCGTTTTCCGAAATGGCCTCGGTCTATTCGCAGGGCGCGCAGCGCCAACAGGGCGGCGACTGGGGCTGGGTCGAGCGCAAGGTGCTGCGCGCCGAATTGCGCGAAGCGGCATTCCGCCTGCCGGTCGGACAGGTGAGCGAGGTGATTGATCTGCCCGAGGCCTGTTACCTCATGCTCATCGAAGACCGCCGCCCGGCGCACCTGCGCCCCCTGCCCGAGGTGCAGGACGAAATCGAGCGCGCGCTGCTGGCCGAGGAACACGCACGGCTCGAGAAGCAGTACGTGGACCGGCTTCGCAGAAAAACCTTCGTCCGCTACTTCTGAAGGCGCGAGCCCAACGCCGCGCGCGCGGCTCGAGAGCGCCATCCGCCGCCCGACCCAAATCACGCTTTCCCGTCGAACCGCTTGTCATGAGTCCGCGAATTGGCATCGCGCTGGGGGACGTGACCGGCATCGGCCCGGAGGTCACGCTCAAAGCCCTGGCCCGCATCCTGCCGGCCGGCCAGGCGCGCTATCTGATCGTGGGCGATTCGGGCTGGTTGCAGCGGCTCGATCGCCAACTGGGGTTGCACCTGCCGCTGAACCTTTTTTCGAATTGGACCGCGCCCGAACGCCTGCTGGTCTGGCAGCCCGCGGGCGATCCGCTGCCGGAACATCTGCCGCCGGGCGATGCAACAGCGGCGCGCGCGGCCATCTCGTGGCTGGAAGCCGCCGCTCGATTGTGTCTGCGCGGGGAACTCGACGCGCTGGTCACCGCACCGGTCAACAAGGCGGCCATCGTGCGGGCAGGCCTGCGCTTTACCGGCCAGACCGAATTCCTCTCCGAACTGGCCGGCGCGTCCCGCACGGCGATGATGCTTCTGGGGCCGGATGAGCGCGGCCGCTGGCTGCGCGTGGCGCTGGTGACGACGCATCTTCCGCTGCGCGCAGTGCCGGATCGGATCACGGTTGAAAACGTCCTCCAGACCATTGAACTGGCCGCCGAGGCGTGCCGGCAGTTGGCGCTGCCACGGGCGCGCGTCGCCGTTTGCGGCCTGAACCCGCACGCCGGTGAGGAAGGTCGCCTGGGCCAGGAAGAGCAAACCGTCATCGCTCCGGCGGTGCGTGAGGCTCGGGCGCGGGGGATCGAGGTCGTCGGCCCGTTGAGCGGCGATGCGGTGTTTCATCAGGCTCTGGGCGGGCAGTTCGACGCGGTGGTGGCGATGTATCACGATCAAGGGCTGGCGCCGCTCAAGGCCGTCGCGTTCGATTCGGGGATCAACTGGACGCTCGGGCTGCCGTTCATTCGCACTTCCCCCGACCACGGCACCGCCTACGACATCGCCGGGCGCGGCCTGGCCAATCCTTCGAGCATGCTTGCGGCGTTGCGTCTGGCTGAAGAGCTGGCCCGCCGCCGGGCCGCACGCTGAGCGCCGACCCGCCGGTTTGGAGCGGCTCGCCCGCCCGCCACCCCGGCGCTCAGGCGACGAACTGCTCGTAGTTGTGCCGGTTGATGATGACCGGCCTGGGAATGGGCACGATGAATTCACCTCCGGCCATGATGAAATCGCGTTTCTTGGGCAGGAACTCTTTGAGGAAATTCCACGCCAGCAGCAAATACGCATCCGGCGGCGGCGTGCGCGCCTCATCGAGAATCGGCAGCCGACAACCGGGGATGTACTTGCCGATCTTGAGCGGATTGACCTCGACGGCGCACTGCACCAGGTCGGCGGTGATGTGGAAAGAGTTGAGCAGCGTGGCGCCCTTGGCCGGCGCGCCAAACGCGTGCACCGTTTTGCCCCGGCGCGCGTAGTCGCGCAGGATCGCCATCAACTCGCGTTCGATCTCCCGCACCCGCCGGGCAAAGGCGTAGTAGGTTTCGATGCGCCCGCAGCCCATCTGGTCTTCCTCGGCGCGCATCGCCGCCACGGAGCCATCCACGGGCCGACGGCCCTTCGGCGCGACCAAAAGTTCCATCGAGCCGCCGTGAATGGGCAGCTTGCCGGCATGAAAAATCTCCAGCCCGTACTGCTCGAAGAGCCGGTCCAGCGCGTGCACCGTCCAGTAGGTCAGGTGCTCGTGATAAATCTGATCGAACTGGTTGTGCTGGAGCATCGCCACCAATGAGATGGCCTGGACGCAAAACACGCCGTCGTCCCGGATCAATTCGGCGATGCCCTCGGTGACACTGTGGAGTTCTTCGAGATGGAAAAACACGCCCGCGGCGGTGACGAGTTTGGCGCGGCCCTTGGCAGCGATGATGTCCCGGGCCACCTGGGCGTTGAAAAACCGCGCCCAGGTTTCGATCCCGCGCGCGTTGGCCATGGCGGCGAGATTTTTCGCCCCGTCCACACCCAGCGTGCGCAGGCCGTACTTGCCGTAACAGGCCAGCCACGTGCCGTCGTTGCTGCCGATGTCCACGACCAGATCGCCGGGTCGCAGGCCCAGTCGCGCCACCAGCCGGTCGGTGCTCTCCTGAAAATGCCGCCGCAACGTCTCGGTCGTTCCGGAGAGATACAGGTACTCGCCGAACATCGTTTCCTTGGGCACGGTGTAGTTGATCTGAACCGTCGTGCAGTCGTGGCAGAAACAGACCTGCAACGGGTAGTAGGGCTCGCGTCGTGGCAGGTCCTCGGGCCGGAGCAAACTGTCGCAATGCGGCTGGTCGCCCAGGTCCAGAAACATCTCCAGCCGTTCACCATGACAAACGCGGCAGGGCATGGGATCAGGCAATCGGTGCGCCAAAGCGTCGTTGCGTTCGGGCGCCCCACCCGGGGCGGCCGACCGCCGCGGGCCGCGCAACCCGACGGGAATGAACGCGTGTGGTTGCGATGCTCATGACGCGGCGAGCAGACTTTCGTAATAGCGGATGGTCTCGGCCAGGCCCTGGCGAATGTCGGTGAAGCGGAAATTGAACAGCCGCTGGATTTTTCCCGGATTGAAGACCTTCTTGGGCACGCCGGACCATTTGGTGGTGTCGTAAATGATCCTGGACGGATCGTACCCGACAACCTCGCAGATCATTTCGGCGTACTGCCGGATCGTGAAGCCGACGCCGCTGCCCAAATTCAACAGATCGTTGGGGCAATGCTCGGTGGCCAGATGAATCAGTTTGACGGCGTCCTCGACGTAAATCAGTTCCCGGATCTGGTTGCCCGTGCCCCAGAGCACCACCGGCACACCCTCCCGTTTGCCGGCGACGATCTTCTTGATCAGGTCGAAGATGAAGTGCGAATCGCCCCGGTCGAACTTCGGCCCGTAAAGCGTCGAGGGAATCAGGTAGCGATACGACAGGCCGAACTGGTGATGGAGCGACTGCAGGCCCACCAGCAACATCCGCTTGGTCATGGCGTAGGTGTACAAATCCCGATCCGGCTCGCCGACCAGATAGTTCTCCTCGCGCAAATCCAGCTCCGGCGGATAGGCGCAGCCGGTGCCCATGGCAATCATGACGGCCTGGGGCTGAAACTCGCGCCAAAACCACAGCACGTGGGTGTTGATCTGCTGGTTGATGATCCACTGCTCGCCCTTGTGATACAGACAGAAGTCGCCGGCCTTGGTCCAGGCCGCCAGGTGATAGATGCGATCGAATTTCTGATCCTTGAACTGCAGCAGGTTGCTCTTCTCGGTCAGATCGCAGTTGCGCGAATGAATGACCGTCACCTCCGCGCCGCGCCGTTGCAGGTCCGGCACCAGATGCCGTCCCAGAAATCCCGTGCCGCCTGTGACCAGGACCTTCATGCGCCACCACCGTCCAGTGGAATGATGCGCCCCTCCCGATGCGAGCGCAACGCCGCGTCCATCACCGCGCTCTGGCGCAGCAATTGCCCCTCGAAGTCCTGCCGCCGACCCCCGCTTTCGATCTCCGCCGCAAAATCCCCGATCATCAGCTCGAACACGTCCGCCGGCGCCCACTCGATCCGTTCCGTGCCCGCGTCCGTCTCCACCACCACCGCCGTGACCCGATCAGGCGGGATCGCATAGGCCCGCTCCAGTTCAATGCGCCCGGCCGTGCCCAGAACCGAATAACGCGACCGGTAATGCAGCCCGAACCCCGCGATGCATTGGGCCACCGCTCCGCCCTCGAACACCATCGTGATCGCCACCGCATCGTCCACGCCCGTGGCCGTGTCCAGATGCAATACTGCCGAGACCGCGACCGGCGTCGCACCGAACACCATCAACGCCGCCGCCACCGGATAACATCCCGCGTCGTAAAACACCCCGCCGCCCTGCGCGGAGTCCAGTCGGAAATCCCCCGCCGGCGGCCGGGGATAGGTCAACTCCCCGTGAAAGATCCGCGGCGCGCCGATGCGCTCGTTTTCCAGGAAACGCCGGACCAGCGCATGTTGCGGATGATAGCGAAAGCTGAAGGCTTCCATCAGCCGCACGCCGTGCCGGGCGCACAGGGCCACCAGCTCGCGCGCCGCCGCATGGCTCGGAACGGCCGTCTTCTCGCACAGAATGTGTTTGCCCGCTTCGGCCGCCCGCCGCGCCCAGGGCTCGTGCTGCGCAATCGGCGTCGAAATGTACACGGCGTCCACCTCCGGATCGGCGAGCACCTGCTCATTGGTGCCGAATTTGGCGCAGCCGACCTCGCGGGCCAGCGCCTCGGCGCGAGCCGGATCGCGGCTGCCGATCCGTTCCAAGCGCGCGTTCGGGCACCGGCCCAGCGCAGGGACAAAGCGCCGGCGGGCGATGCTCGAGCAGGCGATCAGGCCGAACCGGAGCATGAGCTACTGGATGTGTTCGGCGCTCTTGTTCTGCTCCTGGTGATACGGGCTTTGGGGATCGCCGTGGTCGCCGCTGCCCAGGCCGAGGTTTTGGTGGATGATCGGCACTTTGCAGTCATCCCAACGCTTGGTCAGAAACGAGACCGATTCGCAATCGGTGATCGCCAGAAACACGTGATACGTGCCGCGCGGGATGAAGATGCACTCGCCCTTGTTCATGTAGATGAAATATTCCTTGCCGGTTTGCTCGTCCTTCTCGACCTCCACGCCCACCCCGTCCACCAGCAGAATGTACTCGTCAAACTCCGGATGACAGTGGTTGCCCCGCACTTTGCCGGATTTGATGAACTGGTGCGTCCACTCGTAGATGGGCTCGGGCGGCACGAACGAAAAAATCGCGCCCCGACCGTCCCGGATCGTGTTCAAATTGCACGTCGGCTTGAAAGGTCGCATTCGCATATTCGCTCGGTTTCACATTAGAGGCCCGGGCACGCTCAGGCAAGGCCCGTCCCGGCCGTCCACGCCCGCCGCGCCCCCGGCACTTTTTCGGTGCGTTCGAGCCGCCGCGCCCGTATGCTCGGCCCAGAACCGGAGCAGTCATGAGCTTGTACGACCTGTTGAAGTTCGACGCCAACGGCCTGATCCCGGCCATCGTCCAGGACCACCACAACGGCCGCGTCCTGATGATGGCCTGGATGAACCGCGCCGCGCTTGAAAAAACCCTCGAAACCGGCAAAACCCATTTTTGGAGCCGCTCCCGCCAGAAATTCTGGATGAAAGGCGAAGAAAGCGGCAACACCCAGACCGTCAAAAGCGTCGCGCTGGATTGCGACGGCGACACGCTGTTGATCCAGGTCGAACAACTCGGCCCGGCCTGTCATGAAGGCTACCGGTCCTGTTTCTACCGAACCGTCGAGGGCCGCGGCGAATCGGTTCGCGTGAGCGAGCCGCGGCTCAAAACGCCCGAACAGATGTACGGCCGGCCGACCTGAGGGCCTGCCACCGTGCCACCGGCCGGTGCGCGGGCGCAACCGAACAAACCCGCCCCAACCCGATGGAACTGGCAACCATAGACGGCGCCGTGCCCGGGGGCAGCCGGGAGTATCTGGCGATGCTCCTGTTGCTGGGCTTTGCGCGCGGCGCTGATTTCCTGAGCACCTGGGTTGCCACCCCGCGCCTGGTGCTGGAAGGAAATCCCATTGCCCGCTGGTTGGGCTGGCGCTGGGGGCTGGTCACCAACCTCTTCCTGGTGGCCGTGCTGGCCCGCTGGCCACTGGCGGCCATCGTCGTGAGCACCGCCAGCGTTCTGGTGGCCGCGCGCAATTTCCAGTCGGCCTGGCTGATGCGCTCGATGGGCGAGGAAGCGTATCGGAACTGGTTCGCTGAACGGCTCTCCGAAACCCGCATCACGCTTTACCTGTTGTGCCTGGCGGGCAACACGCTTCTGATGGCGCTGGTGGGTGGCGCGTTGTTGCTTTTCAGCATTCGCTACCCCGAAATCCAGATCGCGCCTCTGGGCATCGGAATGGGCATGATCGCCTACGCTCTGGCGGTGGTGCTCTACACGCTGCTGGCCCTCTGGCGCGCCCGCCGCCGCGAACGTCTCCGAGCCACCGAACATGATCACGCCCTCGTTGAATGAATTCCTCCAACTGGCCACCCGCGGCAATCTCATCCCCGTCAGTTGCCGCATCCTGGCCGATATTGAAACCCCGCTCTCGGCCTACCGCAAAATCCGCGGGCCCGGCGAGGCGTTCCTGTTCGAATCGGTCGAGGGAGGTGAACACCTGGGTCGCTACTCCTTCGTGGGTTGCAACCCGCGCATCGTCATCCGGCAAATCGCAAACCAGGTCCAGGTGATCGAATCGGGCAAACCCACCGGCACGTTCACCGTCACGCCTTCGCCGCCCACCGCCCCTGCTCCGGCCGCACCACCCGAGTGCCCAACCGTCCGCGACGGCCTGGAGGTCGTCCAACGCGTCATGCAGCGGTATCGCCCCGTCACCGTGCCCGGACTGCCCCGTTTCACCGGCGGCGCCGTCGGCTACATCGGCTACGAATTCGTCCACGACATCGAGCCGGTTGTCCCGCGACCGCCTCGCGACGAACTGGGCACGCCCACGCTCTATTTCTTCATCGCCGATGAATTGCTCATCTTCGACCGCGTCAGCCAGACCATCACCATTCTGGTCAATGCGGCTCTGGACGAAGCCGCCACCCCCGTCGAGGCCTACGAAAACGCGGTGGACGAAATCGAGCGCCTCCTCTCGCTGCTGGAACAACCCGCCGATCATCACCCGGCGCAAGTGTCCGCCGATGTCCCGTCGCTGCCGTTCGAATCCAATCAGCCCAGGGAAAAATTCCTCGCCAACGTCCGCAAAGCCAAAGAATACATCACCGCCGGCGACATCATCCAGGTCGTCGGCTCGCAACGCTTCAGCGTCCAGACCAAAGCCTCGCCCGTGGACGTTTACCGCGCCGCGCGCTCGGTGAATCCCTCGCCCTACATGTTCCTGCTCGAACTCGACGGCTTTTCACTCGTCGGCGCGTCGCCGGAAATTCATGTGCGCTGCGAGGACCGGAAAGTCGAGATTCGCCCCATCGCCGGCACGCGCCGTCGCGGCAAGACGCCGGACGAAGACGCCGCCTTGGAAAAGGAACTGCTCGCCGACCCAAAGGAACGCGCCGAGCACGTCATGCTCGTGGATTTGGCACGCAACGACATCGGCCGCGTATGTGAATTCGGCAGCGTGCAGGTGAAGGACCTCATGATCATCGAGCGTTACAGCCACGTCATGCACATCGTCTCGAGCGTCGAGGGCCGGCTGGCGGCGGACAAAACCAATTACGACCTGATGCGCGCGACCTTCCCGGCGGGCACAGTGAGCGGCGCGCCGAAGATTCGCGCCATGCAGATCATCTCCGAACTCGAAGGCACGACGCGCGGCCCGTATGCCGGCTGCGTGGGCTACTTCAGTTTCAACGGCAATCTGGACACCTGCATCACCATCCGCACCGCGCTGCTCAAAGACGGCAAAGCCTACGTGCAAGCCGGCGGCGGCTGGGTGAACGATTCCGAGCCGGAAGCGGAATTTCAGGAAACGGTCAACAAGGCCCAGGCCATGCTCAAAGCCGTGGCGTTGGCGGAGACCTTGGCGCGTGAAACGTGATGTTCAAACATCAATGAAATCTCTCAGTTCGTCCCGAATCCACTCGACCCGGCGCGGACCAAATGGCGAGCTCATGAGGTCTTTGTAAACGCAGCAATAGGCTTTGTGAATGCGACCTTCCACGTCGCGATAAATGACTCGAAAGGGAGTTCTCCACCAGCCTGTCGCCCAATATGCAAAAGGCCGCCACCAAATGTGGAGCGACTCGCAACCGCGTTCCCTCAGATCGTGCTTCACGGCTTCGCGGTGGAACATCGCGCCCAAAAACCAAAGCACGAAAAAAATCCCGAACGCAGCCGCAATCAGCAGATACGGTTTCAGGTCTTCGCTCATTGCCCCCACTTCTCCCGATGCGGCTGGTTGTCGTAATTCCAGCGACGCGCGGCGGCATCGCTGAATTCTACCCACTTGAGCCAACGCGCCCATTCAACATGGCCGTCGAGAAACACCATATTACCGCCCTTATTGTGGACTGTTCCGACGACTGGCGGGCGAGGCGTGAGCGACGCGTACGTGAACGTGAAGATTCCCCACCCGCTGCCTTTCCACCAGCCCTCAATCGGGCTGTTCGTCGTGGCGCTGGTATCGTCGCCGATGGCGATCATATCGGAAGGCGACAGAATTTCGCTTGGGGTTCGACTTGTGGCTTCTGGAATTATCTGGCCATTACCCAAGCCAAGTCCGCCAAGCCCCACGCCGTTCTGATTGATGGCATAGCAAAAAGGCCGGACACCCTCAATGTTCGTTGGATAAAGAAAGCCGTTTGGAGACGGCGCGCTTGTCCAGCGGAAGAACTGTGGGAACGAGGGGCAATCGAAGAGTTGTTTGTTGTTGCCAATGCCGGGCAGCAGATAGGCGTTCCACAGACTCACAGCTCCACTCGGCACGCGAAAACTCCGGGAGCACGGCGGATAACGGAGATGCTCATCACCGTACGCGAGAAGCGCGACAGCTAGTTGACGGAGATTGCTCTGGCACAGGGTGCGTTTTGCTTTTTCTTTCGCTTGGTTGAGGGCAGGCAAAAGGAGCGCCGCCAGAATTGCGATGATTGCGATGACAACCAGCAATTCAATCAATGTAAATCCGCGAATATGTTCTTCTCTGCTGCTCAAGACACGTTCCCTCTCAAAATATGGGCGTGATGCCAGAATAGAAAAGCTGCCGCGAGACTTCCCCAGCGGAAAATACCACGCCCTACGCGCCAAGTACGCGAGCGATCTTCCGCGGGCGGCGACCCGCAGGAAAGATAGCCAAAGAAAGCCAGCGCGATGTCCCCGAGGCCAGTCATCACCGCAGCCGTCCCATGAACCGGAACGAGGTGAAACGTATGCAACATCTCTCGACTGCCTGGCTCTGCCAGATGTCCATTCAATGTGACGATGCATTTCAAGCCATAGAGCGCGATTGTCAGCGGGAGCGCATTCCCGAAGATGATTCCGAGAATGCGCCCCGTTTTACGATTGCTGCTTTGTCGCGTCTTAAGCGCCATGCGTTCAGTAGCCGTCGTACCAACCGAGCGGGCCGTTCAACGAGAAGATTGGAATCGTGGGATCGAGTCCAATCACGAGCCAGTTTGGCAGGCCCGGCAGATCTTGCAGCATGGACTGGATCGTTGACGAAAGGATGTCTGCTCCACCGAAGTTCTGGTGATTACGAACATCAATCTTGTAGTCGCGAACGGCATCCATCAACGCCGGCCAATTGTAGTACCAAGACGCCCCGCACGCGAGCCAGCCGCCCGCTCGCAAACCCCGGCTTAACCAGTCCAGATTTGGATAGCGGTGGACATATTCAATGTGGATCGCGCTCACTTTTGTCATCTCGGTGTGGACGATGCTCACGGATCGTCGAATCCGCATGAGCATCGTTTGCTGATTCGCGCCCTGAGCGATGAGATATTGGCAGTACTGAATGCGGCGACACTCGCGGTGAATTTTGAGCAGGGAAACCGCGTGGATGTACTCAATGGTTTTCGACCTCAATGCTTGAAGAACCTGTTTGTCAATCTTCGCCCAAATCTCAGGCGCAAGTTGAGTCGCTTCAAGAAGAATGTCGCGATAAAGCTCGCCGTCAGCCGGATCAGGTTTTTGGAATTCGCCCTGTGCCGGATCAGCGTCGTCCGAAAAAACAGTGTACGCGGTGTATGCTTGATCGAGCGGCCAAATTTCCAACTGCAATTCCGCTGTTCCAGGCCCGATATTCGTCGAAGGCAGTACCGCCATGCTGCCACCCAAGCCCAGCGGTCCAGCCGACAGACCGAAGTTGACGAAAAATTCGTTCGTGACGTCTTGTCCGCTATAACCAGCACTGAGTTGCAAAGAAACGTGTTCTTCACTTGGCGGAGGCGGCATAGACGACCAGTAATCAGCAATTGTCGGGTCACTGCTGACTTCGAATTCAACGATGTTTGGCAAGTGATCGCCGTCGTTGTCATCCCACGGGTTCACGCTCGTCGTGCCAAACCAAAACATCACATAATTTTCGAACCAGTCCGGCAGTCCGTTCGTGTTGCTGTCGGTACTGCTGACTGTGGCTAGCGGATCAAGTGCGTATTGCCACCTTTGAATAATGGAAAGGCCGTTGAGTTCAGCGTCGCCGTCTGAAATGCCGCTGTTGTCTGAGCTCGGCGCTCCCGCAGCTTTGTTCGCGGCAAGGACTTCATAGCCATCCTGGAGTCCATCGAAATCCCGGTCGTCGCTGTCAAGGGCGGCAAATAGTGCGTTCGTGATGTTTCCAAACCAAGCGGTTTCGTACCAGTGGGTCGCCGTGCCCGGATCAAAACCAAGGTCGTTATAGCCCAGATTGAAGAACATATCCTGCCACACCAGGTTCGTAGCAGCGGGATCAATCGACGGGGTTCGAATATAGATGTGGTGGTTGTCGGAGTTGGTGATTCCAGCAACCGAGAACAGCAAATAGGTGATGTCGTTGAACGGGTCGTAGTCGCTGCCTTCCCAAGTGAGCAGCGCTCGTGTGCCTGATTGCCCGGTGCGAGCGGACAAATACCAGACTCCGTCTTTGTAGGTGTGAGTCGAGTCCTGTGAATATGCGTCGAGAGGGTCTGATCCGACTTCGACTTCAAGTCGGTCCGCAAGACCATCACTGTCCGAGTCAGGACTACTCGATCCTGTATGGGTGACGAGATGTTCGTATGCGTCGGTCAAGCCATCACTGTCGCTGTCGAGCATTGTGCCGAGCCGGAAATATGCTTGCTCCGCCCAAAGATTGGTCACGACAAGATTCGTTTCACCCGCAGCCGTTCGTAACAGCCAAACCCAGTTCGTGAGATTGAGTCCCGGCACGTTCGGGCTGAGATTTGTCGTCATGAAAAGGTCATAGATACCTTGGGGGTCGGGAGTGTGAATCACGAATTATGCGGTTTCGTTCGTTGGAAACAATTCCCAGCCACAAATCATCCGGGCCATACGCGTAGGCTTCGCCACCGCCTTCCGGACCGTCCAAGGCGACGCCACCATTCTCTTTCTCATACAGCTCCTTTTCCGCCGCCTGTAACGCCTGCAACGCCGCGTAATCTTCCGGTGTGTCCAGGATGAGAAACTGCCCGTTCTTTTCGTCGAGCGGTTCAATCTTTATCGCACCTCCATACGGGTCGGACGGGTAAGGCGGCGAGATTTTCTGTGACTGCAACCAATACGTTTCGGCGTGTGATTGTTGCACCTGCGAAAGCAAGCCGGTCACAATCGTCACGATGAGGAGGGATGCCCTTGTTGTGAGGAATGTTTTCATGGAAGTGCCTTTCTGTTTTGGCCGGATTGGTCGCCAGAAACCAGAGGAGCGCACACCCGTGCTCCCCCCAGAGGCAACCGACCAAGGCAGCCTTGCAAGGAAAACACAAGGCGGCGCCCGGTTGGGGCGCGCCTTGGCCTTCGTCTTGCAATTCTGCCTTTGAAAATTGGTCGGTTTTTCTGGCGGCTTTGTGTAGCGGCCAATGCTACGCAAATTTTGATTTGTGAAAGAGCGCAACGGCCCTGCTTCACGCAGGCGGCATACGAATACAACAAACGCATTATTACTCGGGTCGGCCCAAACTTGGCAAGCCTTCTGAAGAATTTTTCTCGCTCTACGAGTTGACTCAAAATAAAGGGGCGCTTCGGACTTTTTAGTGGGTAAAGGCGGGTGAGTTGGAGGGGATTTTGCTTTAAGGGTGAAGCGGAGCGAGTGCTTTTTGCTTCGGCGAAGGGTGTGGGCGGCAGTTGGCACCACCGCTGCGCGCCGGACTCCACTCCGCTCCGTTGCGTTGCGCCGGGCCACGCGTCGGAGGAAAGCTGGCGAGGTCTCCGGGCCTGCGGCACGCTGGGCAGCATGAGCGACGTGGCCAACGAACTGCAACGACACCACGGACTGCTGCTGGGGATTCAATCCCCCTGGCAGGTGAAAAACGTGACCCTGGAGTTGGAACAGAAGCGGGTGGAGATCGAACTGGTGTGGACGGCGGGCGCGCAGGGTTCCTGTCCTGTGTGCGGCAAGGCCTGCACCGTCTATGACTTTGCCCCGGAGCGGACCTGGCGGCACCTGGACACGATGCAGTTCCAAACCGTGATCCGGGCGCGCGTGCCGCGGATTGAGTGCGCGACCGACGGGGTGAAGACCGTGACCGTGCCGTGGGCCGAGCCACACGCCCGGTTCAGCCGCTTGTTCGAGCGCTTTGCCATTGATGTGCTGTTGTGCGCGCGGAGTCTGACGCAGGTGGCGAACCTGCTGGGGCTGTCGTGGGACGAGGTGGATCACCTCGTGCGGCGGGCGGTGGCGCGCGGACTCTCGCGCCGGGAGTTTGCCACCCTGCAGCATCTGGGCATGGACGAGAAGAGCTTTGGGGCGGGCCAGTCGTATATCTCGCTGTTGACGGATTTGGACGAAGGCCAGGTGCTGGAGGTGGTGGCAGAACGGACCCAAGCGGCCGCCGAGGCGTTGTGGGACACGCTGCCGGAGAAGCAGCGGCTGGAAGTGGCGGCGGTGGCGCTGGACATGTGGGAGCCGTTTATGAACGCGACGAAAGCCAAGGTGCCGCAGGCGGCGCTGGTGCATGACAAGTTTCATGTGGCGGCGCATTTGAACGAGGCGGTGGACCGGGTGCGGCGGGCCGAGCATAAGGAACTGATGGCGGCGGGCGATGAAACGCTCAAGGGGTCGCGGCAGTTGTGGCTGTATAATCCGATGAACTTCAGCGCGGAGCAGGCGGCGGAGTTCCGGGCGTTGCGGGACAGCGGGCTGAAGGTGGCGCGGGCGTGGGCGGCCAAAGAGTTGTTCAGCCGGTTGTGGCATTATCGGTATGAAGGGGCGGCACGGCGGTTCTTCAAGGAGTGGTATGGCTGGGTGAGCCGGAGTCAGTTGAAGCCGCTGATCAAGGTGGCGAAGATGTTGAAGCGGCACCTGGAAAACATCCTGACGTATCTGCGCCATCCGATCACCAACGCGATGACCGAGGGGCTGAACTCGAAAATTCAACTGATCAAATACAATGCGCGCGGCTTTCGGAGCTTTGAAAACTTCCGCAACCGCATCCTGTTCTTCTGCGGGAAGCTCGACCTTTACCCATTATGAAGCCGGAAGAGCGAAAATAAATGACACCGAAGGGGATGGGGAAAGGAGGGGGAAAAGCATTCGTTGCCTCACGGGAAAATGACACCCAAACCTGTGAGGATGAACATGCCAAAAACACTGAATCGAAACGAAACACTGCAACGCCTGCGCGAGCGCTACAGACGGCGCAACAAGGAGGGCAAAGCCCGGCTGCTCGACGAGTTTTGCGAGCAACACGGCTACAGTCGCAAGCACGCGATCAAACTGCTGGGCGATGCGCTGCCCAAACCCACGGGCCAGTCCCCGCCCGGTCCCACCCCCAAATACCTGCCGGTGCGCGAGGTGCTGGAAACGGTCTGGCGGCACGCCGAACAACTCTGCGGCAAACGCCTGGCGCCGGCCCTGCCCCTGTGGCTGCCGCATGACGCCAAACACTTCAACCCGCTGCTGCCGTGCCAAAAGAAACTCCTGGAGCAGATCAGCCCCGCGACCATTGACCGGCTGCTGGCCGAGCCCAAGTGCTGGTCGGAGTGGTGGAAGTCCAGACCCCAATTTCACCTCAAACCCAACCCGCCTTAATCCCCTCCAACTGACAATTGACGAACACTACCCCTGAACTCACTTCTGGCAAGAATTTGCTTGCTTAAAGCCCTGATTGGCAGGATAAATCCTAAAAATAACCCCTCCGCATGAAAATGCGCACTCTTGCTTTGTTCCGCCCAGGAGCGCCGATTTTCGCGGCAGTGGCGCTCTTGCTGCCCAGCCTCGTCCACGCTGCCACGCTGACCGTCCAGAATCTCGCCGACAGCGGCCCCGGCTCGCTGCGCCAGGCGATAGCCGACGCCGCGCCCGGCGACACGATCAACTTCGCGGCCAACGTCACCGGCACCATCACGCTGACCACTGGCGAACTGCTGGTGGACAAGAATCTGACCATCGCCGGTCCGGGGAGCAGCGCGCTCACGGTGAGCGGGAACAACGCCAGCCGCATTTTCAATCTCACGAACGCCTCCGCCACGGTCGCCATCAGCGGGCTCGCCATCGCCAACGGGCGGTTTCTCGTGCCGCAGAACTCGATGTCCGGCGGCGGCGGCCTGCGCAATGCCGGTACGCTCACCCTGAGCAATTGCGTGTTCGCGGGCAATACCGTGGCCTTGGACACCAACACGGTTGCAATGGGCGGCGCGATTTACAGTTCGGGGCCGTTGGTGGCCCAAAGCTGCGCTTTTCAGAGCAATGCGATCATCACGACCATTGGCGGGCACAATGGCGGGTGGGGCGGCGGCGCCATCTTCGCCGAAGGTGCGTTGACGGCCAGCGATTGCCGTTTCAGCAGCAACCGCTGTCTGCCCATCCAAAGCCATGGAGGCGCGATTTACAGCGTTGGAAACGCGGCCATCACCCGCTGCGCGTTCACGGGGAACAACAGTTCCCAGGAAGGCGGCGCCGTGTGGCTGGCCGGCATCGGGACGCTGACCGCCTCCTGTTTTTCCAGCAACAGCGCCACCTGGGGCGGCGGCCTGCTGACGAGCTGGAACAGCACGGTCGCCGTAAGCAATTGCACCTTCGCCCGCAACGAAGCCTGGGGCGGCGGCGGCATTTACAACAACAGCGGCGCGGCGCTGACCCTCCAGGCCTCCACCATTGCCAGCAACACCGCCACCTACTGCTTCAGCTTTGCCTGCTACGCCGGCGGGCTGCAAAACGACGGCGCCGCCACCGTCGGCAACTCCATCATTGCCGCCAACCAATACGCCCCGTTGCTAGCCACGGATTTCCCGGACGTCAAAGGCGCGTTTGTTTCCATTGGCTACAATCTCATCGGCCGCACCAACGGCAGCACCGGATTTGGTTTGGCGGGATCGCAAGACCAGGTGGGCTCCAACACCAACCCGCTGGACCCGCTGCTCGGTCCGCTGCAAGACAACGGCGGGCCAACACCTACGATGCGACCATTGCCCGGCAGCCCGGCCATTGACAAAGGATTCTCCGGCGGCGGCACCGACCAACGCGGGCGCGCCCGGCCGTTTGACCAGGCGGCTGTCCCCAACGCTCCCGGTGGCGACGGCAGCGACATCGGCGCGGTGGAAATTGGCGCGCCCCTGATTGTCAGCAACCTTAACGACAGCGGCATGGGGTCCTTGCGGCAGGCGATCAACGACGCGCCGTCGGACGAAGGCGATCCCGTTATTATTTTCGCAACCGGCGTCACCGGCACCCTCACCCTGACCAGCGGCGAACTTTTGATCGGGAAAAGCCTCTCAATTCTCGGCCCGTGCGCCAAACAGCTCACCATCAGCGGCAACAATTCCCACCGCGTCTTCAACATCCAGTCCGGCACCGTCAATATCTCCGGCCTGACGATCGCGCATGGGAATGCCGGGGCGACTTTCGGAAACTACGGCGGAGGCGTTTACAACCAAGCAGCGCTGAACCTGGACCGTTGTGTGATTCGTTCAAACACCGCCTACTCGGGGGGCGGAATCGTCAATGCCTCCGCAGGAACGCTGACCGTCAATGAATGCGCCGTCTTCGACAACTCCGCCCCCAATTCCGGCGGCGGCATTTTCAACGGAAGTTTTGCCACCCTCAGCGTCACCAATTCGACCGTTTCCGGTAATCAGGGCGGAGTCGGCGGCGGAATCTTCAATGCAAACTCGCTGACAATTGAGAGCAGCACCATCGCGAACAATCGCTCAACACTGCTCCCCGGGGGAGGCGTTTACAATTCGGGCACGGCCGCTCTGAAGAACTCGATACTGGCGCGCAACACGGGCAGCGGTGGCCCGGACGCTTCGGGCAATTTCATTTCGCAAGGCTACAACCTGATCGGCACGACCAATGGCAACACCGGCTTCACCAACGGCGTCAACGGCGACCTAGCCGGCAGCATGGCAACCCCACTCGATCCTCTGCTCGGCCCGCTGGCGGATTACGGCGGCTGCACACCCACGCACCGATTGCTCTCCGGCAGTCCGGCGCTCGACAAAGGCCGGAGCTCCGGCCTGAGCACCGACCAGCGCGGCGCGCCCACGTTCGCCGATGACGCGGCCCGGGCCATCGCGCTACGTCCGCCGTCTCGTCGAGACGATCCTCGACGGCGGCGACGGCAGCGATATCGGTGCGTTTGAATTGGGCAGTCCGTCGTTGAACATCCAGCGCGCGCCGGAAGGCAACGTCGTCCTCTCGTGGCCGTCTTACTACGGCGACTTTGCTCTGGAATCCGTGACGAACCTGTCGCCGTCGAACAATTGGAGCGCCGCCAGCGGCACGCCCGTCGTCGTGGGCAATCAATTCAACGTGACGAACAGTGTGGTGGAGGGAAGCAAAGTTTATCGTTTGAAGGGACGATGAAGCGGCCTCTGGCGGGGCGATTTTCCACCCGAGATTGAGCGTGATGACGTTCCGCACGCCGGAGGAGGCGTTCGAGCGCGCGAACAACATTCCCCACGGCCCGAGCGCCGAACACATCGGCGCGCTGCGCAGATGCGATGGCTTGTGGCCTTCGATCAGTCTCCCCTGGCGTGGTTGGTTATCCGCGTCCGCTCAGGGAATCCACATCAGCTCGGGGTTGTTGGTCCGCCAGGCGCTGGCGGCCGCGTCCCAGTAAGCTGCCAGCCCATGACGCCGCGCGTGGCCGTCCAGGAATGTGAAATTCGCGCCACGTCCGTGCAGGTTCGTGTGCACGAACGTCCACGAACCGACCGCAGGCAGGTTTTTGGTGTCGAAGAGCCACACCACCGCCGTCGGGTTGCGAATCGAGGAAAGCTTGACCTGGGCGCTGTTGCCGCCGGTGCCGTTGACATTCTGGTTCAGGCAATAGTGAAAGAGGTTGTGACTGTTGGCCGTGACATTGGCGCGGCGTTTGTTGGCCGGACAAATCCACACCGAACGGCCCGATTCGATCGCCGGATCCATTCGCCAGGGCACATCCACATACCGTTCGACGCGGATCATCGGCGGCAGATCAATGTACCAGCCGTGGTAATTGGGATTGAGCAGGTCGCTGTCCAGCGGTGTGGGCTTGCCGTCCTTGGGTAGGAAATCGTCGTAATCGGCGGCGTACAACTGCGTGGCCAGTCCCCATTGCTTGAGATTGTTCAGGCACGTGGAGGTCTGAGCGCGTTGCTTGGCACTGGATAGGGCCGGCAACAACAACGCCGCCAGAATCGCGATGATCGCTATCACCACCAGCAATTCAATGAGCGTGAACGCCGGGCGAATTCGGACGCCACACCGTGCCTTCACGAGCGCTTTTTTTGACAACAGGCCATTCAAGCGCCCTCACCATATTTCAAACGATCCGACCGTGCAAGGCAGCCGCCGCTCCGATCCCCGAACCCGGCATGCGGGCGATCCCGGTCCGCCGGTTCGGCTGAAGCCGTCCGCGGACAACAACACGCCTTCAGCGCCGCCCCCGCAGCCGGAAGTAACGCGCGCTCTCACCGCTCACCGATTCGGTCACCTCCACGCGTTCGACCGTCCCCTCGTTCCGGAGCACATGGTCCGGCACAGGTTGCCAGACCGACAGGTCGGCGGAAGCTTCCGCGACGAGCGCCGCGTCACCGGCGAATTTAAAACGCGGAAACTCCAGGCGGAACAAGCCCGCGCCGACCGTGGCGCTCACGGTTGCCGCGGGATCGGCACTCTTTGGCTCGAGGCCCATGACGTACTCCAGCAGATTCGGAAACGGGTCGAAGTCCGGATTTGCGGCCGGCCCGCTGATGGCCTCATCGGCCTGCTCTGCAGCCGTGAATTTGTCCGCCCGCCATTGCTCGAACGTCGTGCGGACCGTCACCGCCACCGAACCGCGCGCGGTGTTCCCGTCCGCATCGGTTACCGTCAACCGCACGAGATAAAGGCCCGGGGTCTTGAACAGTTTCGTCGGGTTTGCGTTCCACGCCGTCGTGCCGTCGTCGAAATTCCATTGATAATCGCGGAGGGCACCGTCGGGATCGCTCGCGTTGGCGGAAAAGTGGACGGTCAGCGGTGCAAACCCGTTGGTCACATCCGCTCCGGGAGCACATGTTGGCGGTTGGCCGATGACGCCCGGTCGCAAAAACCACGCTGCGGCGGTCGGGTCGGTTTTGAAAAAGGCCAGAAGCTGGCGCGCCACCTTGGGCACGCCGCCCGTGGCCGAAGGATGGGTGAAATCGTCCTCCAGATCCGTGCACAGCCAGACCAGACCGTCGGAACGGCCCACCGTCCCGTCAGCCCACAGGTACGGCCCCCACAAAAGATACGGCGCCACGACCGCGCCCCTTGCCGGATCAAAGTTCAATTCCGGATCGCCGTTGATTTGTTTCTCGATCATCCATTTGGTCGCGAAGCCGCCTTCGTAGGCAAACGGCTCGGGATTCAAAAAATTCGCGCGGTCCTCGTAGCTGCGGGTGCGGCTGGAGACGTACGCGATTTTGAGGTTGGGATACTGGCTGCGAGCCAGGCGCAAGATCTTTTCCAAATCTTCTTGCAACGCCCGGGCATGTGCGGGGAACGCGCCGGAGGCAACGGGTCCGCGGCGGGCATGCTTCATCCAGATCACCTGCACTTGATTGGTGGTGGCGCCGGCGTTGGCGAGCCGCTGGATCACGTTGCTCCAGGTGCGGTGCGGGAAATTGGTCCAGTCGGTTGCCGCCTGGCCGCCCTGGGCGCCATCCACGATCAGCACGCGGGGATTCTTGGACGGATCGGCATTGGCCAGTGCCCGGAAGTTTTCCTCCCCCTTGCTGGCCCATTCCTGCGAGGTGTTCGACATGCCAATGGAGAGCAGAACGATTTTTCCGCTGTCGGGGTCAACGTTGTCGTTGGCGTCCCGGGGCTGAATCAGGTTGGTGGCGATGCTCAGCCCGGCGGCCAGATGACCCGGCGGTGGATTGTTGGCGTAATTGGGATAAAGACCGGTGGGATAACCTTGATACGTTCGATGACCCGCCTCCGGCAGCGGCAACCGACCTGTGTTGGTGAGCGTGCAATCACCCCGTGCGCCGCCGACCACGCACCAGCTTGCCATTACACCCAGCCACAGCCGTGACCAGAGCGATAACCGTCCTTCCCACGAAGCCTGCACACCCGAAACTTGCGCCAGCAACCAAGTGACGTCAAACCACACACAGGACACCGGTTGCGCCTTCGGCGTTCGAACCGCGCCGTCCACGGCTTCCCCGACCGGTCGAGTCCCCGTGTGCCGAGGGCGGGATGAGTGGGGAGAGCGAGCTGTGGCGGCGCGGCGAGCCCCCCGGCGCTGGGACAGGTGTGGACGGGGCCGGTGTTTCGGCTGAATCAACGGGCTCGGCCGATTTGCGTTTGAGACCGGGCGCGCCGCGCGCTTAGAATGCGGGGCGATGGATTTTTTTGTGCAGCGGAGCGAGTTGCGCGATCTGTTCGAGAAGGTCGCGGCCGGCCGGCGTCTTTCGGAGGCCGACGCGCTGCGACTGTATGAAACGCGGGATCTTCACGCGCTGGGCGCGATGGCCGATCTGGCCAACCGCCGCAAAAACGACAACCGCGCCAGCTACATTGTCAACCGCTACATCAACTACTCGAACTACTGCATCCTTTCCTGCCAGTTTTGTTCGTTTGCCCGCAAGAAACGCGACGCCGACGGATTCGAGTTGAGCATCGAGCAAATCGTGCACAAGGCTCGCGAGGCCCTGAACCTGGGCATCACCGAACTGCACATCGTCGGCGGGCTGCATCCGACGCTTCCGTACGGCTATTACCTGGACATGCTCAAGGCCCTGCGCGCCCTGGAGTCGGACCGCGCTCGCGGCGGCGCGCCCGATGAGGACGGACCTCGTCTTCACCTGAAATGCTTTACGGCCATCGAAATTCTTCATCTGGCGTGGCTGGCAAAAAAAACCGTCGAACAGGTGCTGGTCGAGCTCAAGGACGCCGGCCTGGATTCGCTCACTGGAGGCGGCGCCGAGATTTTTTCGCCCACCGTGCGCCAGCAGATCGCCCGGGGCAAGGAATCCGCCCAGGAATGGCTCGATGTGCACCGCACCTGGCACAAGCTCGGTGGACGCAGCACCTGCACGATGTTGTTCGGCCATGTCGAATCGTTTGCCGACCGTGTGGATCACCTGCGGCAATTGCGCGCGTTGCAGGACGAGACGCACGGTTTCGTCGGCTTTGTGCCGCTGCCGTATCAGCCCGAGAACAACGCCTTGCCCGTGGAACACCCGCCCACCGGATTCGATGCCCTGCGCACCATTGCCGTAAGTCGTCTCTATCTGGACAACTTCGATCACATCACCGCCTACTGGGTGGGCATGGGCCTGAAGCTCGCGCAGGTGGCGTTGAGCTACGGCGCCGACGACCTGCACGGGACGATCCTCGAGGAACACATCTTCCACATGGCCGGCGCGAGCTCGCCGCAGTTGCAAACCGAAGCGGACATGATCAAAGCCATCCGCGAAGCCGGCCGCGTCCCGGTGCAACGGAATACCTTCTACGAACCCATCCGCGTGCTGGAAAACGCACCCGGTGCGACGGAGGCCGAACCTCCGACCCGCAAATCGAAGCTGTTGGAAAACAATCTGGCGACCGCCTGAGGTGGCGACGGGCCACGGAAATCGTCACAGGCGCGGCTCTCGCAGCGGCACAAACGCCCCTCCGATCAATTGCACTGGAAATCCGGGCATGGTGTTGCGTCCGGGCAACAAAAAGGCCGTCGTTCGCACGACGGCCCTCCAAGCTCAACCTGAGCGCTGTTCTCAACCGACCCGACGCCGTCGCAGCAACAACGCGCCCGCTCCCATCAACAGCAACGCCCACGTCCCGGGTTCCGGCACGTACGAGATGTACAAATCGTTCCCCTGTCGCACCACCGAGAACGACCCCGGGCCGGCCACCTGGTTGTACGCCGTGAAATCTCCGAGCAACAGGTCAAACACCGTCGCCTCGCTTTCACCGGGCGCAAACGAGATCCCGGCCGTCGTCGTCAGAATCCGCCAACTGTAGGTCTGATACGGATTCCAATCGTTCACGGCTCCGGGGTTGTCTGCGAGCGTCAGCGACCGGATATCAATGGTGAACTTGTTCCCGGATGTCGCCGTAATGTTCAGCGCTCCGTTG
>CAYXJB010000003.1:0-3896 GCA_964465445.1 uncultured Verrucomicrobiota bacterium | reverse complement strand
CCCGTCCCTTCTCCCAAATCCACGTCCTTGATCTCGAACACCAGCCCGGCCCCTCCGGCCCAGGTTTCTGCGCCGGTGCTCAGCGCGCCAACACTGTTACCGGGCGAGACTTTCGCGCCGGCGTTGAGCGTCAGTCCACCGGTGAACGAGCCGCTGCCGCCAATGGTGCCGCCGCTGTTGACCGTGACGCTGCCCGTGCCCAGGCCGCTGCCGCCGGTGTTGTTCACCAGCAACGTGCCGCCGCTGACCGTCGTTCCACCGGTGTAGGTATTGGTGCCGCTGAGTGTCAGGGTGCCGCTGCCCGTCTTGGTGACGAGCATGTCACCGGGGTCAGCGGTGATGTTGCCGGTGACGGTGATGCGGCCGGCGCCGCCGAAGCTGAGGTTCTTGTTGTCGGCGGTGCCCGTCTCGGTGATCCCGCCGGTGATGATCAAGTGTCCGGCGTCGGAGATGATCGAGTGCGGTCCGGTCACGTTGGCCAGGGTGATCGTTCCGGCCCAGGAATTGTCGCCGCTGATGTTGCGGAGGGCGCCGGCGTCGCCGACTCCGGTGCCGCTGATCGTCAGCGGCTCGGCACCGACGGCGATGTTGCCCGCCAGCTCGAGAGCGGCGCCAGCATTGACGGTTGTTCCTGAGGTTGTCGCGTTGAGCGCGCCGCCATTGGTGATCCGCAACGCGCCTGCGTTAATCGTGACAGCTCCCAGCGTGTTCAAGCCGCCCAGAACCAGCGTGCCGCTGCCGGCTTTGGTCAGGGTATTGGCCCCCGTGATATTGCCCCCGAAAGTGGTGACGTTCAGAACCGTGTAGGTGCGAGCACCGCCCTGGTCAAAGGCATCGGTAAAGCTCAAGTCCGTGCCTCCGAGGGTGATGCTGCCGTTGATGGTCAGGTTGTTGGTGATGGTGCGCGGCCCGCCGCTGCCTTCGAGCGTGATGCCCGCGGCCAAGGTTAAAGTACCGGTGCCGGCAGCCGTGTCCGTGCCCAGGATCACCCGACCGGCTGAAACCGTCAGCCCGCCGGCAAAACTGTTGTTGCCCGAAAGCAGCAGCGCGCCCGCGCCGGTTTTGGACAGAACACTGGCGCCCGTGCCGCTGATGACGCCGCTCAGAATCGCGTCAATATCCGCCGCCCCGTCATTCACCTGTACGGTGCGCGTGCCGGCGTTGAGATTGATCGGGTTTTGAAAATCCAACGTGTGCGTCGCCAACGCAAAGCCCAAAAAGAGCGTGTCGCCGGTGAGGACGAATCCGCCGGCGTTCCAAGTCATGGTCGCGCCCGCGCCGCCGATGTTGACGATGCGATTGGCGCCGAAGGCGGCCCAACCGCCGCCCGCGCCGGCCAGGAACTGCACCTGACCCGCCCCCGTGCCCAGGCCGCGTGTGAAATCGCCCGTCCCCAGACCCAACACACCACCGCCGAACTGGAGATTGCCGCCGCCCAGCGCCCCACTGCTGTTGAGCAGCAACAGACCGGCATTGACCGCCGTTGCACCCGAGTAGGTGTTGTTACCGCTCAGAGCCAGCACACCGGCGCCCGCCTTGGTCAACCCGCCGTTCGAAATATCCGCTGTAATGCTCATGTCGGTTGTCGCCGTGCCGTCGGCAATCGTGAAGGTGCGGGTGGCCCCGCCGAGGTTGAGATTGCCGCTGATCGTGGCCGTGGAAGCCGAGGCGTTGCCGGTGACGTTCCCGCCCAAAACCAGCGCGCCCGATCCGGTGGCAATGCTCCCACCGGTCATGGCCAGCGTGCCAATGGTCAGCGTGCCGCCGCCGGTGGTGATGCTGCCGGCGGTGACGGTCGTGGCGCCGACGGTGTCCGAATTGCCGTTCAGGTCGAGCAAGCCCGCCGCATTGTTGACGGTGACCGCGCCGGTATCGGCAATTTGATTGCTGCCGTTGAGGATGACCGTGCCGGCGCCGACCGTCAGACCGCCGCCCAGTGCGTTTCCGGAGGTTTTGGCCAAAATCAGCGTGCCGCCGCTGACGGTGGTCTTACCCGTGAAGGTGTTCGCTGCCGAGCCGTTGAGCGTGAGCGTTCCGGCGCCAACTTTTGTAAGGTTGACGGTCCCGGCGGTGTTCTTGATCACGCCGCTAAACACGCTGCTGGCGTCGTTGTTGCCCACCGTGAGCGTGTCGGCGCCGGTCTGCGATTTGTCCACGGTGCCGGTGCCGGACAGGCCGTTGATGGACCCGCCCGTCCCGCCGATGTCGAGCGTGCCGTCCGCATCAATGAAGACGTTGCCCTTGCCTGCGCCGGAGGGGATGCCGCCGATGGCACCCAGTCGCAGGACACCTTGGGTAATGATCGTGTCGCCGCTGTAGGTGTTGGCGCCGCTGAGCAGGAGCGTGCCCGTGCCGGTTTTGTTGAGACCCTGCGTGCCGGCGAGGACCACGCTCACAGTGACCATCCGGTGGTAACCTGAATCGTGGGCGTACCCGAGGTCACCTGTAGCGTCAAAGTGCTGCCGCCGCTGGGCGACAACGCCCAATCATGGCTCGGTGCAGCGTCGGCAAAGATCAAGGTACCGATGGTGCGCGAAGTGTTGAGCGTGACGGTTCGGGCGCCGGTGATGTCCACCGTGCTGAAGTCGGCAATGGCGTCCACACCGTCGGCAATGACGCCTCCGAGCCAGTTCGCAGCCGTGCCCCAGGTACTGCTGGCATTGGTGATCCAGATGCCATCCACGGCGCGGACTTGAAGCGGTGCAACCAGCCAAAGGGTGATTGCGCAAAAAGCAACAACACCGGTGTGCCGGACGGAACACAGCACACCCTGCGGCTTCATCCGAAGTTTGTTCATGGCCGAATGATCGTTCGGGCTTCGTTCTGCAACTACTACCGACTATGACCGCAAATACTACGCCGTCAATCGTTAAACACAAAAAAATTTTCGGAAACCGTTTCCGTATTTTGCCCGATAAGAGGCGAGTTTCCCGCCTGCGGAGACGGCTTCCGCCGCGCCGGCACAGCAGGGCCGGAGTCCAATGGTGTTGCGCCGTCTTGCTTGGCCCGATGGCCAAATGAAAAACCGATTCACGGGTAATGCGGGCGAGACGACCGGGCTGCGGTTGCGGGTATCGGAAGGCGTTCAGGATTCGGGCAACCCGTCTTGAACGTGGACAGAGCTGCGATGCATTGCTATCCCTTGGTCGTCGTGAAATTTTCAATAGTGGCCCCGGTTTTGAGCCAGGGCCGGTTTATCCTGGATTGCATTGAAGCGGCGCGCGCCCAGACCGCCCGACCGCACGGCGACGTCATCTGCGGCGAGTGCTCTTTGCGGACGAGGACAAGCGACTGCTGGTCCGAACTCCTGCTCCGGCGGCGCGTCCCCGACCGGCAAAGCTCCGCCCTGGCTCGCGCCCGGCTGCGCCAGTCTTTCGAACGATGCCACCGCGGCTGAACCTGCAAACCGACACCGAGCTGCTGCAGCGGCTGGGGCTGGACTCGATCGAAGGCGTCAAAGCGTTTCGCGGGCAGGCGGTCAAGGATCATCACGGCCGACGCGACGTGCAGCGCATTGTGGTGGCCGCCGGAGGCGCGCCCCGGGTCTGGTTTCTCAAACGCACCTGGCGACCGTACCTGAAAGACGGCCTGGCTTCGCTGCTGCGCCGCGGCGCGGTCTGGTCGGTGAGCCGCTGCGAATCCGAGCACGCGCGCGTGCTGGAACAAGCCGGCTTTGCGACACCGCGGGTTGTGGCCTGGGGCGAGGAAACCGGCCTGTTGCGGGAACGGTTCTCGTTTCTGCTGACCGAGGCCGCGCCGGGCGTGCCGCTGTCGGAATTCCTGGCCGTGTGTGCCGAGGGCGCGCGCCGCCGGCGGGTTTTGGATGCGCTGGCGCGGGAGATCCGGAGATTTCACGATGCGGTTCTGGCCATGCCGGACCTGTTCACACGGCACGT
>CAYXJB010000002.1:45818-48501 GCA_964465445.1 uncultured Verrucomicrobiota bacterium | reverse complement strand
GGCGGCCGCCCTGCCATTCGGCTCCGCGGCGGCGCTCCGTGCGGCCCCGCCCGGCGGCGCGACGCCGTTCGTGCCCGTGCTCTGGCATCACGCCGCGTACCACGCGCCGTTCCTGCTCGAGGCCCGCCGCGTCGCCGCCGGCCCCAACACCGCGCCGCCATAACCTCCGAACGCCTTGCTCAACGTGATGCATTGGATCACGTGCCGGCGTTCGATTCCGCAATGCGCCACGCTGCCCCGACCTCCGTCCCCGACCACCCCGGCCCCATGCGCATCGTCCACCAGCAGCCAGCCACCGGACGGCAACAGTTCCTGGTACGCTCGCAGCGGCGCCACGCTCCCGTCGTGCGCAAACATCCCATCCGTGAGCACGATCGGCCGCGCGCGACGACCGCATCGCCGCAACACGCGCGCGAAATCGTCCACGTCCCGATGTCGGAATTTCAACACGCGGCAACCCAGCCACAACGCGGCATCCACCAGCGACACGTGCGCACGCTCGTCCAACAGGGCGTGGGTGAAGTGGCCCGACAGAGCCTGGGCCACAACCAGATTCGTCGCGTAACCGGTGCCCACCAGCAGTGCCGACTCCATCCCGAAAAACCCGGCCAGCTCGCGCTCCAGTCGGCTGTAGAGAGGATCGTTGCCCGTGGTCAGGCGTGAGGCGGCCACGTTGAGCACGCCCCGGCGCACGCTGCGAGCAAGTGCGTTTCGCACGGCCGGATGCCAGGCCAGACCCAGGTAGTCGCACCCGCCGAAAAACAACAGTCTTCGCCCCTGGTAGCGAACATGGGTCCGGTCCAGCAATTGCGTCGGTTGCGGCTCGCACATGCTTCCACCATGTCAGGGCCGCGCCCCGAATACCAGCCCCGGGGCGCATCGGCTCAAGGCGCACCGCGCCGCCGGCGCGACCCGGATTCGGTGGCTCGCAACCCGCTGTGGGCCTGCTGCATGGACGTCCGCTTGCACGTGGCGAGCCCGGTCCGTATCGTGACGCGGAGTCAGGCGAACCATGAAACGACACGTCATCTTCGGGCTGGTGGCGCTGGCGCTGGCGTTGAACCTGGCCGTCGGCGCGCGGTTGTACCTCAACACCGCCGCCGCCGTGGAGAAGGATTCGCCCTATCCCCAGTTGGAACTGTTCTCGCTGGTCATGGAGCGGATTCGCAAGGACTACGTGGACGGCAAAGATCTGACCTACGAAACGCTGGTCCACTCGGCCATCAAGGGGATGATGCAGCAACTGGATCCGCACAGCGAATTTCTCGAGCCCGACGAATACCGCGACCTTCAGGACGACACCCAGGGACAATTCGGCGGGCTGGGGATCGTCGTCTCGATCAAGGACAACGTGCTCACGGTCGTCGCGCCCATGGAAGACACCCCCGGCTGGCGCGCCGGCATCATGGCCGGAGATCGCATCGTGCGCATTGACGGGCAGGGCACCGAACGCATGACTTTGCCCGAAGCGGTCAAACGCCTCCGCGGCCAACCCGGCACCCAGGTCACCATCACCATCCACCGCCCCTCCACGGGCATCACCCGCGAATTGACCCTCACGCGGGCCGTGATCAGCGTCAACATGGTCCGCGACATCAACGGCCGGAAGGAATTCCCGCTGGACCAGGACAAAATCGGCTACATCCGCATCACCCAGTTCGGCGAACGCACCGCCGAGGAACTCGAAGACGCACTCCAAAAACTCCGCGCCCAGGGCATGACCGGACTGATCCTGGACCTGCGCTGGAATCCCGGCGGGTTGCTCGAACAGGCCGTCGCGGTTTGCAGCAAATTCCTCCCACGCGGCCAGCTCATCGTTTCGACCGAGGGCCGCGGTTCGGTCCAAAAATTCACCGCGCGCGGCCGGGGCGACGAGTTGAACCGCATGCCGATGGTCGTGCTGGTCAACGTCGGCAGTGCCAGCGCGGCCGAGATCGTTGCCGGCTGTCTCCAGGACACCCGGCGCGCCGTCATTCTGGGAGAAACGACCTTCGGCAAGGGCTCGGTCCAGAGCATCCTACCCCTGCCCCAGGGCGCCGCGCTCCGACTCACCACCGCCAAGTACTACACCCCCAGCCACAAGGTCATCCACGAGCGCGGCATCACGCCCGACATCGAGGTCATCATGAGCGATGAGGAGGAACGCGCCGCTTTTGCCCGGCGGTCGCCCGGCGGCTTCGAGGCGCTCGATCCGGCCGAACGCGAACGCCTCGCCAAACTCGCCGACACCCAACTGGAGCGCGCCCGCGATCTGCTCCGCGGCATCACCCTCTTTACCCAGCGGGCGCCCGAACCGCTTTGGCCGCAGCGCGGCGCGGAGAAAATGGCCGCGCGCTGAGCTCATGCGGCCTCCCGGCGCATTCTGCGCGGCTCACCGCCCGCCCGCAACGGCGCGCCCGAGCCCGCCCCGTATCCGACGGCGTGCCCGCGGGCAATGCTGTTCCTGAACCGATTCGCAAGCGCGACATCCGATGCGTCTTTTGGCCATCGAAACCTCCTGCGACGAGACCAGCGCCGCGGTCGTGCACGACGGACAGATCCTGGCGAACGTGGTTTCCTCGCAAGTGCGCCTGCACGCCGAGTACGGCGGCGTGGTGCCGGAGCTGGCGGCGCGCGAACACCTGCGCAACCTCATGACCGTCGTCGAGCTGGCTCTGCGCCGGGCAGCCGTCCGCCCCGACGA
>CAYXJB010000002.1:39860-45808 GCA_964465445.1 uncultured Verrucomicrobiota bacterium | reverse complement strand
GCACTGGCGGCCACCCGCGGCCCCGGTTTGCCCGGCGCGCTGCTCATCGGAATGCGCGCCACCCAGGCCGCAGCCTTTGTGCTGCGGGTGCCGTTTCTGGGCATCCATCACCACGAGGCGCATCTGTATTCGGCCTGGATCGAGGGCGAGCCGCCCCGGGCGAGGTTCGATGCGTTCGAACCCAACGTGTCGCTGATCGTCAGCGGCGGTCACACGCTGCTGGTTCATGTCGAAGCCCCGTTGCGCCATCGCCTGCTGGGCGGCACGCTCGACGATGCGGCCGGCGAGTGCCTCGATAAGGTCGGCAAAATGCTCGGGCTGCCGTATCCGGCCGGCGCGCAAATCGAACGACTTGCTTCCGAAGGCAATCCGCGCGCCGTCGAGCTGCCGCGCCCGATGCTCGATGATCCGGGTGACGATTTCAGCTTCAGCGGCCTGAAAACCGCCGTGCGATATCATCTTCGCGACCATCCGACGCTGATCGAAGATCGCCGCGCGGTCCAGGACCTGTGCGCAAGCGTTCAGGCGGCTGTGGTCGAGGTGCTCGTCGCCAAAACGCTTCGCGCGGCGCGCCGGTTGCGCGTGCCCTGCGTGACCGCCTCCGGCGGTGTCACTCGAAATCGCCAACTCCGAGCCGCTCTGGCCTCCGCGTGTTCGGAGGCCGGGCTGGCGCTCCGGCTCGCGCCGGAGTCCTTGTGCACTGACAACGCCGCGATGATCGGCGTGCTGGCTGAGCGCAAGCTCCTGCAGGGTGCGACCCCGGACGACCCGGACGAGGAAATTCTCCCGGACTGGCCGCTGGCCTGAAGCTCGCGCGACCGCCGCGATCCGGGCGCGGCACGCTCGCGACCCGGCCGCGGCGCACGCGGCTGCGAAAAACCGTGGCTCGTCGCACGACGACGATTAGACTCCGAAGGGATTATGGAATACGAAGCGGTCATTGGTCTGGAAACGCACGTGCAGCTCAAAACCCGCTCGAAGATGTGGTGCGCCTGCCCGAACGAATTCGGCGCGCCGCCCAACACCCAGGTCTGCCCCGTTTGCCTGGGCCTGCCCGGCGTGCTGCCCGTCCCCAACGAAGAAGCGTTGCGCCTGACCATGCTCGCAGGTCTGCTGCTGCACTGCGAAATCCCGCGCCTGGCCCGATTCGACCGGAAAAACTACTTCTATCCGGACCTGCCCAAAAACTACCAGATCACCCAGTATGACCTGCCTTCGACGGTCAACGGCTACGTCGAGTTCGAGTTCAACGGCGCGGTTGTCCGGGTGCGCATCACCCGGGCGCACCTCGAAGAGGACGTGGGCAAGAGCTTCCATTTCGAACACACCAGCGGGGTGGACTTCAATCGAGCCGGCGTGCCCCTGATGGAAATTGTGTCCGAACCGGACATCACCAGCGCCGACATGGCCTACGAATACCTCAACGCCCTCAAGGAAATCCTCGTCCAGGGCGGCGTGAGCGACTGCGACATGGAAAAGGGCATGGTCCGTTGCGACGTGAACGTGAGCGTGCGTCCGAAAGGCTCCACGCAACTGGGCGCCAAGATCGAGATCAAGAACATGAACAGCTTCTCGGGCGTGCGCCGCGCGCTGGAGTATGAAATCGCCCGCCAGATCGAGGTGCTCCGCAGCGGCGGCTCGCTCGTCCAATCCACCCGCCGTTGGAACGACACCGCCGGGATCACCGAAGAAATGCGCACCAAGGAATTTGCGCACGACTACCGGTACTTTCCCGACCCGGACCTCCTGCCGGTGGCCTGCTCGGAAGCCTGGCTGGCCGGAGTCCGCTCCCGCCTCATCGAGCTGCCGCTGGCTCGAAAACAGCGGCTGATGCGCGAATACGGCCTGCCGGCCGGCGACGCGGAGGTCTTCAAACACAACCCCGCCCTGAGCCAGTACTTCGAGCGGCTGGCCCGTGGCGCCAAAAATCCCAAGGCCATCGCCAACTGGCTACTCAACAATCTGCTGGCCAAACTGGCCGAAACCGGCACCGGCCTGGACGCTCTCAAATTCAAGCCCGAAGCATTGTTGGAACTGGTCGAGCTGGTCGAGCAGCGAACGATCAGCAGCTCGGCCGCGCAGCAGGTGTTCGCCGAGATGTTCGATACGGGCAAATCGCCCCGCGCCATCGTCCAGGAGAAAGGCCTCGCCCAGGTCAGCGATGCCGCCACCATCGAACAATTCTGTGACCAGGTCATCGCCGCCCATCCCGGCCCAGTGAACGATTTCAAATCCGGCAAAACCGCCGCGCTGAATTTTCTCAAGGGCCAGGTCATGAAACTCAGCCGCGGCAAGGCCAATCCCGTCCTCGTCGGCGAAATCCTGGAACGAAAACTCAAGAGCTGATCCGCTTCCGCGCCCGGGGCCAACCGCGCCATGACACCGCCAACCGCCAACGCCACCATGAACGCGCAACCGCAACGCCTTCGCAGTCCATCCACGCCGGAAATTCTCGCGGCCGGATTCCTCCTGCTCGGCGCGACCGGCTGCACCCCGCGCGTCGAATCGGTTCACTCACCCACCGCGCCGCCCGCCTACATCGGCCCGGAACACATGTGCGCCAGCGACCGAACCTATCCGGCGCGACGGATCGCTCCGGGGTTCGTGCGCGTTGACGGGCGTGCGGATGAACCGGTCTGGCAGCAGGCGCAGGAGGAGCGGCGTTTTGAATTTCCCTGGAAGTCGGCCACCGCGCCGGAGACCGTCTTTCGCGCGTTGTGGGACGCGGAAAACCTCTACTTCACCTTCCGCGTTCAGGACGCCGACATCGTCGTGCTCGAGAACTTGCGCGACGAGTTGGACGCGGTGTTCGAAGACCGCGTCGAGCTGTACCTGAGCCGCGACGGACGGATGCGGGAATATTTCTGCGCCGAAATTGACCCCAAGGGTCGGGTGCTGGACTACCGGGCGCGGTTCTATCGCCAGTTCGACATGAGCTGGAGCCTGGACGGCCTCAAGACCGCGGCTCGGACGCATCCGGACGGCTACGAGGTCGAGGGCGCAATTCCCCTGCACCGGCTCGCGGGCCTTGGGTTTCCCGCCCCGCGACCGGGCTTGAGAATCCGCGTCGGCCTGTATCGGGCCGAGTTCAGCCACGACCGCAGCGGCCGGGCCGCCCCGGCCTCGGACATTCATACACTGGGCCGACCGGCTCCGGGCCCGGCGCCGATCGAAGATTGGATCAGTTGGGTCAACCTGAAAACCGCCGAGCCGGACTTTCACGTGCCGGCGTCGTTGGGCTGGTTGCGATTCGAGCCCTGAACACGCGCTGCGTGCGCGACCGCCCGGCAAGCGGGCAGGAATTTCGTCCGCACTCAATCGCCCGTCCCGCGCTCGATGCGATAGAGGTGCGTTTTGGTGCGCAAGATCAACGCCCTGCCCTGCACGGCGGGCGAGGCCATGAATCCCGCCTCAAGCCGGTTGCTCGCCAGCACCTCGAAACGTCGGCCGGCTCGAAAAACCGTCGTCACGCCGTTCTGATTGAACGCATAGATGCGGCCCTGAGCGTAGAGCAGCGACGCCGCATACTCGCCCGGCAGCCGTTCCTGCCAAACCTCACGGCCGGTGGCCGCCTCCAGACACGTCGCCGTGCCGCTGTCGCTGACCATGAACAGCAAACCGTTCACCAGAACCGATGACGGCATCCGCGGCACGCCCCGCCCGGTACGCCAGACAATGCGACTTTCGGTTACATCGCCCAGACCGTCCGTGCGAACCGCCAGCAGCTCACTCCGTCCGTGACCCGTGGGGAAAAACACCAACCCGTCAGAGTAAACCGGGCGCGATGCTGCCGAAAAACCCAAATGCCGCACCTTCCACCACTCGCGCCCGGTGCGCGGGTTGTGGCTGTAGGCCGCCTTGGCGCCGATGTTCAGGAGCTGTTCCCGCCCGTTGGCCCTGACCACGATCGGCGTCGAGTAGGCTTTGCGGTAGTCGCCCTCCGCAATGGGCCGACCATCCGCGCCCAGATCGTTCCACTCGGCCGTGCGATCGGCCTTCCACACCGTGCGTCCGGTGCGGCTCTCCAGCGCGACGAGGTACTGCACATCCACGCCGTCCATCGTGAGGATGAGCAACCCGCCGTAAAGGATCGGTGACGAACCCGGCCCGCGGTAGTGACGGCAGGGCAGATCATCGCGCTTCCAAAGCACTTTGAAATTGCGCGTGTCCAGGCACGCGGTCCCGTAGCTGCCAAAGTGCACGTACACGCGACCCGGTTCGATCACTGGCGAAGGAGAAGCGTAACTGTTGAGGCGATTGCCCAGCGGTTCCGGCGCATCGCAGTGGAACAACAACTCTTGGAACAGTATTCGCCCGGTTTGCGCGTCCACGCACAACACGAAAAAGTCATGCCCCTCCTCGGTCGCAGTGGTCAGCCAGATTTGGTTGCCCAGAATCACCGGCGTGGACCAGCCGCGATGCGGGATGGCGGTCTTCCACCGGACGTTGCTGGTCTCGCTCCAGCTCAACGGCAGCCCATCGGAATCGCCCGCCTCGGCCACGACCGCGTGCCCGTTGGCAAACGGCCCGCGGAACTCCGGCCAGTCCGCCGGCGCGGCCAACGCGGCCATCCAAAGCGCCAGCATCGCCGGGGTGAGTGCAACCCGAACACCGCCGCCGGCCCGGCTGCTGGTGTTGCCCACGCCCTGCAATGCACAGGATGAAAATCGAGACATGCTCAGACCAATCGGTGTCGTTGCCTCATGCGCCCGACGCCGTGCCGACGTTGATCCGGTGCTTGAGGCAATAAGCCGCGTAGGCGGCGTATTTGCGGGCCAGACGCCGAATCGCCTGCCGTTCGCTTCGGGTGAGCTCGCGGACCACCCGCGCCGGAGCGCCCACGACCAGCGAGCCGGGCGGGATTTCCATGCCCTGGGTCACCAACGCTTGCGCACCAATGATGGTCTGCGCGCCGACCACCGCGCCATCGAGCACAATCGCACCCATGCCCACCAGCACCTCGTCGCCAACCCGACACGCGTGCACCACTGCCGCGTGGCCCACCGTAACCCGTTCGCCCAGGATGCATGAAAACGCGTCGGCCACGTGCACCACGGCGTTGTCCTGGATATTGGTCTCCGCGCCGATCACGATGCGGTTGATGTCGCCGCGAATGACCGCGCCGTACCAAACGCTGGCGCACCGGCCCAGCGTCACATCACCCAGCACCGTGGCGCCCCGGGCGATGAACACGCCGCGTCCCAGCCGCGGTGTTCGTTTCAAAAACCGTTCAAATCGTCGCGTCCACTGCCGCATGGGTCGGTTGTTACCCCGACGCACACCGGCTCACAAAACAAAAATGCCCGCGCAGAAAAACGTCCGCGCGGGTTTCCGGTTCCTCCCTCGGTTTACCGGTAAAAGCACCAGTGGTGATGCGGCCGCGGCCGGGCCGGTTTTACCACGACCAGCGGCCGGGGCGGACAGGCCGGCCGTTCGTACACCACAACCGGAGGCGGCGGCACACGACAGACCACGACGGGCGGCGGACAACTCGCCACCGGCGGCGGCGCTGCCACCACCGCCACCGCGCCCGCACAGGGCGGCGGTGCGCCGTACGAAACACTCACCGATGCCCGCACGGGCGTCGCCTCGAGGGCAGTGGCCACCGCCGCGCCAATCGCCACGCCGGTCAAAATCTTGCCCGCCGTCGCCCATTCGCGCTGGCCGGCGTCCACCGTCTGAAGGCCCGCTCCGAGGAGCGTCAAAACGCTTGCGATCGTGACGAGCTTTTTCATACGCGATCTCTCGTTTTGTACTTCTGCCCATCCTGACGGCGCGCTTTTGGTTTTATTCAACGGGCTGGTTCGGCTATTCTCCGCACTGTCAAATGACCAGAATCGCAGGCCACGGACCCGCAACGCGGCGGCGGCTGCCGCGCTCGTTGCGGGAGTTGACACCCGCGCGGCATTTCAACCCGCGCACGTTCTTCAGGGAACTGGTTTGGAAAG
>CAYXJB010000002.1:0-39831 GCA_964465445.1 uncultured Verrucomicrobiota bacterium | reverse complement strand
TCGTGGCGAACACAAGCGGCCGCAGTTCCCGAAGCTGCGCCTGGGACAACTCGCCATCACTTGGATCGGCCACGCGTCGTTTCTGATCCAGTTTACCGATCTGAACGTGCTGCTGGACCCGAATTTTGCGAACTGGCTGTTTCTGCTGAAACGAATCAAACGCTCGGGCCTGCGGATCGAGGACCTGCCGCCGATTGATCTGGTGCTGCTGACCCACGCGCACTTCGACCATTTCCACAAGCCCTCGTTGCGGCGGTTGCCGCACCCGCGCATCGGCATCATGCCCTGGGGCGTGGGGGATCTGGCCCAGAATCTGGGTTTCTCACGAATCATCGAGCTGGAATGGTGGGAGAGCTTCAGCCACGCGGGCTGGAAGGTCACGCTCACACCCGGCAAGCATTGGGGTGCCCGCACCCTCCACGATCATCACCGCGGCTACGGCGGATTCGTGTTGGAAAACCAGGGCCGCCGCATCTACCACGCCGGCGACAGCGCCTACTTCGAAGGCTTCCGGGAAATCGGCCAACGCCTGGCCCCGGAGATCGCCTTGCTGCCCATCGGCGCCTATCACCCCGAATCGTTCCGACACGTTCACATGGGGCCGGACGAAGCCGTGCGCGCGTTTCAGGACCTGGGCGCGCAACGGCTCATCCCGATGCACTACGGCACGTTCAAACTCTCGTTCGAAGATCTGGACGAACCGCCCCGCTGGCTTTGCCGGCTGGCGGCCGAACACCGGATCAGCGACCGCGTTTGCGTGCTCGAAGAAGGAGTGCCAACCGTGTTCTGAACTGCAAATTCACCAACGGGCCGGGACTGAAAATCCACGACCGGAGGGCTTGACGCCCCAAGATTTGGTATGGTAAAAGGGTTCTGCCCCAATTAGCTGGGGTAGCGTCATGCGTTGTCCCAAGTGTGGCGGCGTCGAAGACCGGGTCGTGGATTCGCGGGCTTCCCGTGAAGGCGCCATCATTCGGCGTCGGCGTGAATGCGTCCGTTGCCACCACCGGTTCACCACCTACGAACAAATCGAGCATGAGCAGCTCATGGTGTTGAAGCGGGACGGCCGGCGCGAGGAGTTCTCCAAGGAAAAACTGCTCTCGGGCATTCGCAAAGCCTGCCAGAAACGACCCATCAGCCCCCGCGTCATCGAAGAGCTGGTGGACCGGATCGAGGAAATCGTCACCAACAAATTCGATCGGGAGGTGCCGTCCGAAGCCATCGGCAAACTGGTGATGGACGAGCTTCGCCAGATTGACGAGGTCGCCTATGTGCGCTTCGCCAGCGTGTACCGGCGCTTCAAAGAAGCCACCGACTTTGTGCAGGAAGTCAAAAAACTCGGTCTCAAAACATGATTGCGTTTGCGAGCAGTTGCCTGCTGTTCGAGTTGCCGAGCGGTGAACGAGTCCCCTTCACGCCGGACCTGATCTCGGTCGAAGTCGTGGGCGAAGGTCCCGGCGTGCTCAACCCGGAGATTGTGCGCCATGCCGCCGCATCGGTGATGCACTACTTCAAGCACGATCTGGGACGAGAGACCGTGTCGCTGGGCGAGTTTGCAGAGGTCCTGGAAAAGGTCTTGCAAGGTCTCGGATACGCCGTCGGGCCCGCGGATGGGTCGCGCGGCGCTTCGAGCGATGCGGCTGCGGACCTGCAACAACTGGCGCGTGAAGCCGGTTGCGCCGGCGAACTGCTGTTCTTCCAGCGGCTGCGCGAGCGGTTGCGTTCCCAGTTGCAGCGCAATCCGCAGCGCGTGGTGTTTTCAGGGCTGCGTCCCTGCGTCAAACTGCTGGCCGGCGCCCGCCGCTGGAGCGCGCGCTGTCAGGCGTTGCAGGACCAGATCGTTGCCTTTTTGCGCGATTGTCTGGGCGCCGAATCGTCCCAGGGCCAGTGCGTCCTGCTCGTCGAGTAAGGCCGATCTCATTTCCCCTGCAATTATGAGCAAGACCATCTTCGAAAAGATCATCGCCCGGGAAGTTCCCGCAACCATCGTGTACGAAGACGATCTGGTGGTGGCGTTCCGGGACATCAATCCGCAGGCGCCGACGCATGTGCTGATCGTTCCCCGCAAGCCCATTCCACGGATCGCCGAAGCCAAACCCGAGGATGCGCCGATTTTGGGTCATCTGCTGCTCAAAGCGGCCGAGGTCGCCGAAAAGCTCGGCCTCAAGCAAACCGGTTTCCGGCTCGTCTTCAACAACGGTCCGGATGCGGGCGAAGCGGTGCCGCACCTGCACTGCCACATTTTGGGTGGCCGCCGCATGGGCTGGCCGCCGGGCTGAGCCGTCCGCAAAACGCCGCAACGCCCCGGCGTCGGCTGCGGTTTCAACGGACGCCCGCCGCCAACCGCAGGTAAATGTCGCGGAATTTCTCGGCCATCAGCCGGGGCGAAAGGTATTCCCGCACCCGGCTCAGCGTTTCGGCGTCCACGGCCCCCTTGGAAAAGAGCGGATGCCGACACGCCTGCCGGATCGCCTCCACAAGAGCGTTCACATCGCCCGGCTCGCACAAAACTCCGTTCTTGTCAGGGAACACGTAATCGGGAATCCCGCCCACCTTCGTCCCGATCACCGGCACGCCTGCCACCACCGCTTCTTTGACAGCGTTGGGGCTGACGTCGGCGCGCGTCGGGCAAATCATCATCGTGGCACGGCTCAATTCCCGGGCCACTTCCAGATGCGTGAGATTCGCCTGAAACGAGATCCTCTGCCACAGCGCACCGGAAACGCGCCCGCGCAACTCCGTCAGGTATTCGGCTCCCGCCTTTCCGATCACGAGCAACTCGAAGGGCATTTCCTCCCGCACCGCGTCCAGAGCAGCCACCAGCACATCGGCGCCCTTGCGAAAATCGAACGCGCCGACGAATACGAATCGAACCGGAGCGGTTTGCGGTCGGCGCTCGAGTTGGTGGAAGACCGGATCGGGCGCGTGTTCGACCTGTTCGACGTGCAGGCGCGGATACCTCGCCCGCAGGTAGTTGATCGAGAATCGTGCTTCCGTGGTGACGTATTGGGTCCGGCGCGAGCCGAGGGTGTAATCCTCCAGCCGCGCCGCCAAGCGGCTGTGCCAGTCCTTGAGCGCGGCGCGGACGTACCACGTAAACAGGCCCTGCACCGTCGCCACCCGGGGATAGCCCAGCCGGTTGGCCACCAGCGCTGCGCCGTGCTCCGTGCCCCAGGCGTGCACCACATCCGGTCGCACATCTCGCAACACGCGTCCGATCAGGAGCGTATCGGCCCAGAACAGCGTGGGCGCGCGCGTGCCGCCGAGCGTTTTGACCAGGTGAAAGGTAACGCCATTGCGCTCGAACGTCAGATCACGCGGAAACTGTTTCCGCAGCACCACAATGTGCAGTCGGAGCGTCGGATCGTTTTCCAACTCGTTCAACAGCACGCGCTGCCAGGACGCCGCATGCTGTCGGGGCAGCCGGCGCACCTCTTCAGGAACGTCCGGCAGCCATTCGACAGGAAAATACGAAAACCACGCGACCTTGATTGGACCCTCAGCCATTGCGTTTCGCGCTCCGGAGGCTAAGCCAACCCGGCCGGTGCGCCAAGTAAAACTCCACCTCTTCCCACCGGCACGGGCGGCCCGCCGGTGACCGACCGGGCGCGGCCTGCCGGGCCAGCGGGCAAAATCGCAAAAATTCTTGTTGCCTTCTGGTGCGACGCGTCGTAATTAACCGGGGTATCGAAGGTTTGACGGTCGCGCCGGTCCGGCGAGGGTAAACCGGAAGTTGGTGCGACAGCTTCCAAGTTCAGCGTTCAAAACGGGTGTTTCGGATTCGTTTTCAACCTTCGATGGACACAACACAGTTGTTATGAGCACGACAGCCGAGGAGAACAGCGGCAACAATTACGGCTCGGGATACCTCGAGATCTCCGAGAAAGGGTTCGGTTTTCTGCGCACTGCGGCGAACCATTTCCATCCCAAACCCACGGACATCTTCGTGACGCCCGACACGATCAAGCGCCATTTTTTGCGCGAGGGCAGCTTCGTGTGCGGACCAACGCAGCCGCCCCACCGGGGCACCAGTCCCCAGCTCAAGGCGGTCGATCGCGTCAACGGGATGACCTTCGAGGAATACACCCGATCGGTCCGCTTCGAGAATCTCACCAGCATTGACCCGATCGAGAAATTCAAGCTCGAAACCAGCCCCGATCTGATCGAGACCCGGGTCATTGACCTGGTCACACCCATCGGCAAGGGCACACGCGGGCTGATCGTCGCTCCGCCGCGCACCGGCAAAACGACCATCCTCAAGCAAATCGCCAACGCCATCACGACCAATCATCCGGAAGTGCACGTGCTGGTGCTGCTGATTGACGAGCGACCCGAGGAGGTCACCGACTTTCAGCGTTCGGTCAAGGCCGAGGTGGTCGCCTCCTCCAACGATCAGGACCTGGAAACCCACGTGCGCCTGTCCCGGTTCATGATCGAGCGCTGCCGGCGCATGGTCGAAAGCGGCAAAGACGTTTTCGTCGTGATGGATTCGCTCACGCGCATCGCCCGTGCGTACAACAGCGTGCACGGCGGCAGCGGACGCACCATGACCGGCGGCGTGGATGCGCGGGCATTGGAAATTCCTCGGAAGATGTTCGCCTCCGCCCGCAAAATCGAAAACGGCGGTTCGCTCACCATCATCGCCACGGCGCTGGTGGACACCGGCTCGCGCATGGACGAACTGATCTTTCAAGAATTCAAGGGCACCGGCAACATGGAGCTGGTGCTCGACCGAAAACTGGCCGACCGCCGGCTCTTTCCTGCCATTGACATCCCCAAGAGCGGTACGCGCAAAGAAGAAAAACTTTTCCCCAAACACCAGATCGAGGCCGTCCGCAAGCTCCGCCGAATGATGGTGGATCTCAACCCGGTCGAGGCGATGGAAACGCTTATCGCCGCACTAAAAAAACACAAAACCAACGACGAATTGCTCGCCAAACTCGACCGCGGCATCTGAGCCGAAACACGCCAGCCCTTCCGGCACGAACAAGGACAGGACAGCTTCTGTCGAGATTCGAGGCAAACCGCCTCAGGCCTGCGCCTGAAGCTCCCCGAAGAGGTCGGGCCAGGGCCGCCGTTTGAAGGCCGCCCGGAGCGCCATCGGCCTTTTGAGACATCGGCCCGCCACACGGCACGCATTTCGCTCAAATCAATCGAGGCGGGTTCGATCGAAGTTGCCCGCCAACGAAAGGAAAAAACTCATGCTCCGCAAACTGTTCTTGGCCGCGGCCCTGATCGGGCTGAGCTCCTGCAGCCTGACCCCGCCCGAATCCGGTGCCCTCGGGCCCCGATTCCGTGAAGGCGATGCCGCCAACCTGGTCGTTCGTTTCTACGGTTGGAACTCCATCCAGATCACCCGACCCGACACGCGGGAAAATGGCTTCCTGCCCCTGCTGGACCGCCAGGGCGTCGCCGCACGCCTGGCCCACCTGCCCACCCGCCAAAGCCTCGCCGTGGTGGTCCTGGGCTCGATGTTCTCCAAGGCGCAGGAGCAGGAAATCATCCGCCAATGGCATGAGATCCTGGATGCCCGTGGATTTCAACGGCTGGTGCTGTTGCGGGCGGGTTTTCGCGACGAGATCAACGGGTTGCGAGTGGTGTACGATTCGGCTATGAATCGGGCCGATGCAAGCTCGCCCCCCGCTCAGACCGCCCGCGGGATCACCCAGATCACGCCCGCCCTTGGAGCGGATGCTGCGAATTCATCAGGCGTTGCAATCCAGTGATTTTCCCAACGCCTGCGCTCTGGCCCGACAGCTCGAGGTCTGCACCAAAACCATCCATCGCGACATCGAATTTATGCGCGATCGGATGGGATTGCCGATCGAGTATCATCCCGGCCGTAACGGCTATCATTACACGGCCGAAGTGGCCACGTTTCCCTCCCTGCAAATTTCCGAGGGCGAACTGGTGGCACTGGTCATCGCAGAAAAGGCCCTGGAACAATATCGCGGGACGCCGTTTGAAAAACCCCTCCTGAGCGCTCTGCGCAAAATCCAGCAATCCCTGCCCGAAACCATTTCGGTGGACCTCGATCAAGTCGCCCAAACCATCTCGTTCCGCACGCGAGCCGAGCCGATATTGAACCTGGAAATCTTCGACGCGCTGGCCCGGGCCGCCGCGCATCGGCAGCAACTCGAACTGGTCTATCGCAAACCCGGCAGCCGCCAACCGGAAACGCGCCTGGTGGACCCCTACCACCTCGCCAACATCAACGGCGAATGGTACCTTTTTGCCTGGGACCACGCGCGACGGGATATCCGCACCTTTGTACCCGCTCGTGTCCGGTCGGTCCGGACCACTGGCAGAACGTTTCCCCGACCCGAAGGATTCTCGCTGGAAAAGAGGCTGCGCGACTGTTTCGGCGTGCACTCGGGCCACGGCCGCCATGATGTGCTCATCCGTTTCAGCCCGCGCGCCGCCGATTACATCCGCGAAAAAAAATGGCACGAGTCCCAGCAACTTCGCGATCTGCCCAATGGTGGCGTCGAACTGAGACTGCGCCTGTCCAGCCTGGTCGAAGTCGAGCGGTGGGTGCTCAGTTGGGGCGGCGAGGCCGTCGTTTGCCGCCCCCCGGAACTCGCTGACGCCGTACGCCGGGCCACCCGCAAAATCCTCCAGCAGCAACGGGTCTGATCACACCCCGTTCTCCGAGCCGTTATGCCTGCTCCTCCGCAGCCCCTGATTATCGAACCTCTGGAACTGGTTCAAGACGCGCGCGGCTGGGTGCTTGAACCGCTCGATGAACTCGGGCTGGTGGGCAAACGCAACGTCCACATCGTTTGGACCGAGCCCGGAGCTGTGCGCGGCAACCACTACCACCTGAAAACCACCGAAGTGTTCGTCGTCATTGGCCCTGCGCTGGTCCGCGTCCGAGAAAACGACCTGCTGCGGGACATCACCGTGCCGGACCGAACAGCCATGCGTTTCACGATTCCCCCCGGCCTGCCCCATGCGATCCGGAACACCGGCACGCAGCCGATGATCCTGATCTCGTTTACCAACCAGCCGCACGACCGGGCGCATCCGGACACGGTCGCGCATCTGCTCATCAATCCATGAATCCGCAGCCCAGGGAACACGCACCCGATCGCAAAAGCAACAGCGTGTTCGGCGGCAAATTCCGCTTGCTCCACTCGAATCCCTTGTCAACATGACGGCGATCTCGGGAACGAAAATGGTTCTAAACGTATGGGCCGAATCTACAACAACATCATTGAAACGGTGGGGCGCACGCCTCTGGTCAGGCTCAACCGCGTGACCGCAGGCGTCCCGGCCGCCATCTTGCTCAAGTGCGAGTTCTTTAACCCCCTCGGCAGTGTCAAGGATCGCATCGGCATGGCAATGATCGAGGACGCCGAACGCCGCGGGATCATCAACAAAGACACCGTCATCATCGAACCGACCAGCGGGAATACCGGCATTGCCCTTGCGTTCGTGTGTGCTGCCAAAGGTTACCAACTCATCCTCACCATGCCCGAAACGATGTCTCTGGAGCGTCGTACCCTGCTGGCATTGCTCGGGGCAAAGCTCGTGCTTACCCCCGGCGGCGAGGGCATGAAGGGCGCCATCGCAAAGGCCGAACAGCTCGCCCGCGACATTCCCAACTCGTGGATCCCCCAGCAGTTCGAAAATCCCGCCAATCCCGAAATCCATCGTCGCACAACCGCCGAGGAAATCTGGGAAGACACTCAGGGACAGGTGGATATTGTCGTGGCAGCCGTCGGCACCGGCGGGACCATCACGGGCTGTTATGAAACGATCAAACCGCGAAAACCCAGTTTCCAGGCCATCGCCGTCGAACCAAAGGATTCACCGGTGATCTCTCAGACCCTCGCCGGTTTGCCCATCAAACCGGGCCCGCACAAGATTCAGGGCACAGGCGCCGGATTTATCCCCAAAAACCTCCATCTCAAGGACGAAAAAGGGAATGCCCAGATTACCGAATGCATTCAGGTCAGTAACGACGACGCATTCATCATGGCTCGTCGGCTGGCGAAAGAAGAGGGTATTTTGGCCGGCATTTCCTCCGGCGCAAACGTCTGGGCTGCCATCGAGGTGGCCAAACGCCCGGAGAACAAGGGCAAGATGATCGTCACCTTTGCCTGTTCAACCGGTGAACGCTACCTGAGCACGCAACTGGCCGCCGAGGCCCGCGCTGCCGTCGGAGGCTGACAAAGGCTTCCCTTGCGGATAATCCGGACGCGAGTGTTCCCACTGTGGGGCACATCGAGCCCCGGATGAACCCGAAGACGCCCCCTTTAGAAAGCCTCCACAACGCCGGAATGGCAACCCACTCCCGCCTTCGCAGGTCGCGCGCCTTTCGATTGCGCGATTAATTCCCGGCTTGCGGACTAGTAGCGAAACTCCAGCTCGAATCCGGTCTGATGCCCCGAAAAACCGTAGCCGGCTAAATTCGAGCTCAAGTCAGAATATTGATAGAAGACACCGGCACTGCCGCGCTTGAGAAATCGCCACGCAAGTCGACCATTGAGCAGGACATAGTCGTCCTGACGGTCCCCAACACCGGGCACCGCACCACTATAGTCTCCCCTGAAATAACTGCCGCCCAGCTCCAGGCGTAATCGTTCCAGCACGCGCTGGCTCAATTGCACTGTCACTTCTGTCATTTCCACAATTTGGCTTCCACCACCGACCGAGGTCAACAGCGACACATCCACAATTCGATTCACGCCCAACTGCACCCGCGTGTGCTCGAACGGCTGATATTGCACCTGCACGCCCACGATCGGGTTCAGCTCATCGTCAGTGGAACTGTCGAGGAAATGCCGTAATTCGCCTCCGCCGTGCACTCGGAGCGCCAGCTTGTCGGTCGCGCGCCAGTTGACCCGCACTTGAAATCGCTCGTAAAGCATGTCTGAACCCGCCTCTACGTCCACATAGCCGACTGCGACACCGATTCCCGCATCCAGGCGCGGCCAGAACCGTTGATTCAGCCAGACCGATGGAGACCACTCCCGTGAACTTTGAAATGCCTCGGCCGACACAACCCGCTGACTGAACGCCCCGTCCACCGACAGTTGGCTGCTTAGCTCACCTGCAGCACTCAAAAGGGTGTAAAACATTTCCTGGTCGGTTTGTGTACCCGTTTCCACCAGCGGCTGAGAGGTTTTCTCATAACTCTGAACCAGCCCGAGCGCCCAGTCCTGATATATTGTCCCACCCACCAACCGAACACTGTGATCCAGAGTATCGTTGAACGCGCCGCTCGAATAAAAGCGCAGCGTCGGGGTGTAATCCAAACTCCAGTGCGTGCCCAGGTTGACCAGCAACCCCGGGGCGACTTCCTGGACCGTGGATTCGACACGATTGGTCACTGTGGTCGGCAACGCCGTCGCGTGAACAAAACGGTACAGCGCATGCGGACGGAATGCCAACCACCGCCATTGTAGCGGCGGTGTCTCCGGCGCTCCCTCGGGCGTAAACACAATCATCGGGTTGTTCGTCTGATACTGTTCGACAGCCGGCGGCACGATCGGCGTCGCGGGCGGCGCCGCCAGTATCAACTGACCCCAAACCGGCGGCGCCGACCCGGTCCAGCCCGAGATCAGAACGCACAGAAACCAAAACCGAGCGCGAACACACATTTCGGTTTTCATAGATAGCAAATCGTTCGCCTCTTGAATTCGGAAACCCGGGTTCAAATCAATGCCGCAACATTTCACGTTCGCATGGCCACGACGTCCAATCTCGCAACGCAACACACAGCGCTTCAGAAGCACTCCGCATGCGTATTCCGGCGGCCTCCAGCTTGCCACCATCCAACACGCAGTCCGCTTCCCCGTTCGGAATATCAATCCCCCCGGACCGCCACTCGCCCAAATCCTCCGGCGACGCATCTTCACATCCGCTCGCATCTCGAATCATGCGTAGAATTTGGCCAGTGGTTACAATCCCCGGATTGATGATGTTGTAAATTCCATATCTCGCCTCCCTCTCCCAAAGCGACAGGCATGACCGCACAAAATCATCCACATGAGAGAGCGGCTGAATCCGATCCCGAAATACCGGCCGCTTCCGCAGTTGCCACAACAAGTTGCGCGATGTATTTCGGTGATCGAATACGACTCCTGGACGCCAGATGTAGACCTGGGGCGTTCCGGCCAGCGCCTCTTCCGCCAACGCCTTGCTGCCAGAGTAAAAACTGCACGGCGGATGACGAAACGAGAAATTCGGCTCGTCCAATTCAGTGAAACCACGGATCGTTTCCGTCGCCTCAGCCAAGCGATGTCGGAACGCCGGACTGCTCAAGTCCGTCTCGATAGTCTCGCCTTCCGGGCCTTTGATCTTTGCGCCCCGATAAATACAACCTGACGATACGTGTCCCCAAGGCGTCCGTGTCAGCCGGCACACGCGCGCCACGGTCTGTGGCAGTAGCGTGTTGGCGGCCAGCGTTTCCTCTCGCGCCGAGTCACATTGTTCTAGATCGTGTCGTCCTACCACCCCTGCAGCATTGATGATAAACCGCGGTCGCGTGCGACGTACGAAATCAAACAGCAAGTCGAACCTGGAATAATCCAACGCACGCCGGGACAGCGGAGTGAAATCTTGTCCGCGCTGTACCAATGCGCCGGCAAATGCACGTCCCAGAAATCCGCTCGCCCCTAGTAACAAAATCATATCTTGTCTCCGACCTCGCCTTGCGATCAGCCCCTGATCATGCCCAACTAATACATTCCCGCACTATGCCTTGTCCTAGGCTTTCCATACCTGCCCGGGACGTGTCTTAACCGCAGCCATGGCATTGCGGGTGTCCACAATGCACTGCGCCCATTCCGCAAGTTCCAGATAGTTCACGCACTGATGGTGCGTAGCGATAATAACGAGATCGAAACTGCTGATCGTCTCACGGTTCCATTCAACGGAGCGCGTGCCGGCCCAATGCGGATGCTCTCGCGTCGGTCGAATGATGGGGACGTACGGATCGTAGTAGGCAACCTCGGCGCCGCGCGCGCGGCACAGGTCCATGAGCACATAGGTGGGCGACTCCCGATCATCGTCCACATTTGGCTTATAAGCCAGCCCAACCATGAGGATGCGACTACCATTCATGGGCTTTCGCTGCGCATTGAGTGCCTCTAGGGCGCGGTTGATCACGTACATCGGCATGGAAGTATTTACCTCGCCTGCCAATTCGATAAAGCGCGTGTTTTGCCCAAACTCGCGGGCTTTCCAAGTGAGGTAAAACGGATCTATCGGAATGCAATGACCACCGAGCCCTGGGCCGGGGTAAAACGCCATGAAACCAAAGGGTTTGGTCTTGGCTGCATTGATTACCTCCCAAATATCAATGCCCATGGCGCTGTACACTACTTTGAGCTCGTTTACCAACGCGATGTTTACGCTACGGAAAATGTTCTCCAACAACTTCGTCGCCTCGGCAGCACGGCACGAAGAGACCGGCACGATGGTTCGGATGGCCTTCGAGTAAAGCGCCTGAGCACGCGCAAGGCACTCCGGTGTATATCCCCCCACAACTTTGGGGATGCTGGCAACCTTGCTTTCAGGATTGCCCGGATCTTCACGCTCGGGCGAAAAGGCCAGATGAAAATCCCTTCCCGCCACAAGCCCCGACCCAACCTCCAACACCTCGCGCAAATCTTCATCTGTCGTCCCAGGATAAGTGGTCGATTCAAGAACGACCAGCGTGCCCTTTTGCAGGTGGCGCGCAATCCGCCGGCCCGTGTCCAATATAAAAGAAATATCCGGATCGCGGTTTTTGCCCAGCGGTGTGGGAACACAAATGATCACTGCCTCCACCTCGGCAATGCGCGCGAAGTCTGTCGTGGCAGAAAAGCGTCCGGCTCGGATCATGTCGGTGATTGTTTCGCAAGCAATGTGGCGGATGTAGCTGCGCCCCTGGTTGAGCGCATCCACTTTGACGGGATCAATGTCCAGGCCCAAAACAGTAACCCCCGATCGGGCAAATTGTAGTGCCAGTGGCAGCCCAACGTAACCTAAGCCCACCACGGCTATTTTTGTATTTTGATCGTTTGTTTTATTCATCGTCATGATATCACGCCTTTGCTATTCGCGGACCGATGGTGATGTCCATCATCTCGGATCCCTATCGGCGAGCACCCCTGCTCGACCGCCGTATCGCGCACCCGTTCCCACCAGTGCCGATACCACACCCTGAAGCCGGCGCGGCCAGCGTTCTCTGGGAACCAACGCGCAAAGCGTACGCAACGAATGCACGCTCAGAACCACCGTCAGCAGCGCCCCAAGCACCGTGCCCAAGGGCGAGGCAAACCGATGCGTGACAACGAATACCAGCGCCACCGCCACTCCGTAACCCAGCGCCAGGCGGCGATTCGCTGCGGTCCAGCGAAAGCCGGTCAACCGTCGTACGACGATGTAAATACCCGTCAGATAAACAACGTAGAGCGCAAAAAAAGCCATACCTGCGCCTTTCACGCCATGCCATTTTACGCATACCCATACCAGTCCCAGTTGGATCATGTTCGCGATCAGTTCCGTCCAGAAAAAACGGCCGGCCTCACCGCGAGCGACCAGAATAAACCCCAATGGCCAGCTCGCCACTCGCAGCAACATGCCCAGACATATCCAACGCAGTACTTCCTCTGCGGCAGCAAACTCGTTCGAAAAAAACAAACGAATGACCCAGGGCGCAAAAGCCATCGTGGCTGCCACGCCGGCCCCGGCCAGCAGCAGCCCAACTTCCACCTGTTCATTGACCAGCCGGTTGCATTCGGACCGGTTCTGCGCCACGGCTGTGAGCCTCGGGTAAAAATCGGCGCCCATCGCCTGAACAATAAAACCAATATATACCCCGCCCAGGGACCACGCTGCCTGATACTGCCCCGCTGCCTCCACGCCCAACTGCCGCACCAAGATCAATCGAATCACATATGCGACGCCCATGGCCATCAGCGTCGTGGACATGAACACCAGCCCCAGGCGCAGGAGCGCACGTGCCTCGACAACAATTTCTGAAAGGCGCAATCGCACCTGTTCAACGCGAACCTTTCGCGCGTACCACCATGAGGTCAAAATGCTCATACCCGTGACGCATACAATGGAGGGTACCACGCCTCGCTCTGGCATGCCCTGTCTCCAGAAAAACCAAACCACTCCCACCCCCAGCACCATCCCGTAAAAGGCTCCAAGCACATTGATTCGCGCCAGGTCCCCAATTCGTCTCATGCCCTGAACCAGCGATGCCTGCGCGGCCGATACTTCGGCAAACAACACCGCAAGGGCCAGCAACAGTATCCAACGCGCCTGCTCGACGTTTCCGAATGTGACCTGCGCAATGAACTGGCGAAACGCGACCAGCAACAGTGCTCCCAGCAGACCGGACACCATCGCCACACGCCGCAACGTCCAGACCGTCCGCGCGATGCGCCGTCTGTCCCCGCTGCCTGCCGCTTCAGCAATTTGGCGCACACCGCTGGTATTGAGCCCCAAGCCAGCGATACTGCGGACTAGATCACAGATCGCTGTATAAACCCCCAAGAGTCCGACACCAGCCGGTCCGAGCAAGAGCGCCATCGCTTTCATCCGCACAGCCCCCAGCGCAAGACTGATGGCCGATGCGCCGCCGATCAGCGCCGAGGATTTCAAGATCTGGCTATGGCTGCTCTGCGACATCATTTCGGACAGGGCGGCGACTGATTCCACGCCCAAATCGGCCGATCCCTGACCCTTTGGGGAGTTGATACTTGGGCTGGTCCGAGTCATGCCAACGCCCGTGCTAAAGCAGTGGTTACTTCCTTGACCGCCATTACCACTGTCGCCGTCTGCTCCTCGGTCATGTGCGGTCCAATCGGCAAACTCAGCACCGTATCGGCAAGACTCTCTGAAATCGGGAACGCACTACGGGGCCAGGTGCCGTCAGCGTAGGCACCGGATAAGTGGGGCGGAATCGGATAATGAATCAAGGTGCCGATGCCGGCTTCGGCGAGCGCCAGTTGCAGCCGGTCTCGCTGGGGATGCCGCACCACAAACAGATGCCAGACCGGCTCCGCCCAATCTGTGACACGAGGCAAAATCAATCCCGGCACCCCTTGCAATTCCCGCAAGTAGATCGCCGCTACGTGCCTGCGTCGCTGATTCCAAGCGTCCAGGTGCCGCAGTTTGACCCGCAGGAATGCCGCCTGGAGCTCTCCCATTCTCGAATTGAACCCTTTGTAATCGTGGACGTATTTTCTTCGGGCGCCGTAGTTCCGCAGCGCGCGTATCCGCTCCGCCAGAGTGTCATCGTCAGTGGTTACCGCACCCGCATCGCTGAAAGCCCCGAGATTTTTGCCCGGATAAAAACTGTGTCCGGCGGCATCGCCCAACGCGCCTGTTCGCCGTCCCTTGTAACGCGCGCCGCAAGCCTGCGCGTTATCCTCAATAACCTTGAGCCCATGACGACGAGCCAGGGCCATGATGGCATCCATCTCCGCGGGCTGTCCGTACAAATGCACTGGCATAATCGCACGCGTTCGCGGGCTCAGGGCCGCCTCGATGCGATCCGCAGCCATGTTGTAGCATTGCGGATTGACTTCCACCGGCACAGGTGTGGCTCCCGCATAAGACACCGCCAACCATGTGGCAATGAAAGTATGCGCGGGTACGATCACTTCATCTCCCTGCCCAATTTCATAAGCGCGCAAAATCAGGTGCAGTGCTTCCAGCCCGTTACCAACTCCCACACAATGTTTCGTGCCGCAATACGCAGCATATTCTCTCTCAAAAGCATTGAGTTCTTCACCGAACAGATACGACCCCGACTCCATGACGCGCCGGAACGCGTCGTCGAGCTCCGTGCGGAGTTCCATGTACGTCGAGCGCAGCTCTAGAAAGGGAACTTTCATGCTTGGCCCCGGACCGCCCGAAGGAATTCCTGGTAATCGCGATAGTAATCGTTTTCGTCGTAGCGATTCGATGCCAGCGCCAAGCAGACTGATCCCGAAGAAAAATTGTCCAGTTCGCGCCAGATCATGGGACACACGTATAGTCCGTAGTAGGAGCGATTTAGGTGGTAACGCTGCTTCTGAGTGCCATCATCCAATATCACGTCAAAACTGCCGGACATCGCAATTATGAGCTGATGCATTTGCTTGTGCGCGTGTCCCCCGCGATCCGCCCCGCCGGGTACATCGTAGAGGTAGTACACGCGCTGAATCGCAAAAGGCACGTGCCGCTCGCCTTCAATAAAGGTGAGGTTGCCCCTAGGGTCAGCGATCTTGGGCAGGGAGATAATTCGACAGTCGGACAGTGGCATGGCATTACTTGGACCCGGCAGCCGTCATCAGTTTGCGTCGCACAAACGCTGCCAACCCGGCAACCGAGTCGAAATTCTCCGGTACCACCTCGTCTTGTGCCACGGCGACGCCAAAGTGCTTCTGCACAAAAGCGACCAGTTCTACGACACCCAACGAATCAATGATGCCCTCTCGCAAAAACGATGTATCATCGGGATACGGAAACGTCTCGCTGTTGAAAAGCAGGTTCGCAGCAATAAATGCCCGGATGGGCTGCTCGATGCTTTGAGGGTCGGGTGAATTCGTCATGGCTCGTTGACTAACGTGAAACAGACGTGTGGACCTTGTGATCTCCGCTCGTCCTGTTAATTATGTCAGGGGCAGCAAGCATCACTGCTGGCATTCGAAGAAATTCAGTCGTGCGCTGTTTGCGTGTCAGATCGTTATAAACATGTTGCACCTGCATTTCGGTCAGGCCCATCACTGATCCGACCTGAGCTGCGGGCACACCGTTTTCCATTGCATACCAAAGAAGATCCAGCATCGCAAAGGGCAAACGGAAAAAAAATTCCTGCTGATCTTGTGGCGCGCTGTAGGTATCTGTGGTCGGAGTACGACGACGGATCGCTTCCGGGACGTTCAAAAACTCAGCCAGCTGGTAAACCTGCGTTTTAAACAGATGCGCGATCGGTTGTATATCCGCTCCTCCATCGCCGTGTTTCACGAAAAACCCCAACGCATGTTCGTCCTTGTTGGCCGTACCCAAAACTGCGTAATTCAGACACTCGGCATGATAGTACAAAATGCTCATGCGAGTTCGCTGCTTGAAGTTGGAAGCCGCAACGATCTGAAGATATTCGGCGGGCGGCAATGGGCGCGTTTCTCGCCGGCCGTCAGCCCGCACCACAGTCACGGAGTAAACGTTCAGCGTACCACTGTCCAGCAGGTCGGGCGGCAAAACCAGCTTGGCCCTGTCGCCACGGGCAGGATCGTAATCTGGGATTACGCGTCGAATCGCCTCATCGCGTCGCCGATAGCACCCGAACCCGCTCAGCGCCGACGTGATATCCTCTCGGATCGGCGTGACGCCGAATTGCCTTGCCAGCTCCCGCGCCAAATCCTCGCTCATTGGATCAGAGTCGCGATCAGGCATCATGATTGCCACGACACGCTGGGCGCCAAAAGCACGCACGGCCAAGGCCAGAACCACGGCCGAGTCAACACCGCCGCTGATACCCAGAACCACACCGCGACGTTTAAAGGTTTGTCGTACCGACTGTTGAAGGAAGTGTACGATGCGGTCGGCCTCCAGGGCCGGATCGAGTTTCAGGATATCGCAATGGAAGCTCATGTATTCAGGCGTGTACAGGTTGCAAACAGTGCCGACGCAACCGCCCTCCGGCATCCAATGGCGGCGGTCGGCGAAACTGTTTCACAAAGAGATGATGCACCAACTGCGTGGACAGGATGCCGGCCAGAGCCATGTCGTCTGTCTCGCCAACAGTTCCCCCGGATTCGATTTTGGCGACCAGTTGCCTCACTGCCCAAGGCCGGAACAAGCCGCTCTCGGCCAGTGCGGATGGATCGAGCAGTTCGCGCACGTATTCGGGCGTACGGTTGTTGAAAAAACTCCGGTAAATTGGCGCACGATAAGGACGTTTTGGTCGCCTCCGGATTAAATCCGGCAACCAGGGTCGCGCGGCTTCCTTGAGCACCCACTTCTCGGTGAGCCCGCGCAACTTGAGACGGGAATCCAGCCTGTTGCAGAACTCCACCATCCGCACATCCAAGAACGGAAATCGTCCCTCAACCGAATGCGCCATCGCAACACGATCCCCTTGAGAGGAAAGCAAGTATTGCGAGAGAAACACGGTAATTTCCAGGTATTGCGCCTGCGCCAAGGGCGTCCAACTCGAGAATTCCGGCGGCAACAGCTCCGCGATGCGCGCGTCGCAATGCTCAGCGTTGATCGTGAGCACGGCCGGCTCGAAGAAGCGCCAAGCGCGACTGCTGTTGCGCCAGCGCACCGCGTGCGAGTACCGAGGCGAGGAAATTTCTGCCACCCCTTGCCCAAAAAAAGCGCCCAGGTACGCTGTGTTGTTCCGACCCAGCGCGGGGATGTCGGGGTACAAGCGTTTGAAAAGCAACGGTCGCCAGGCCGAATGCGGTTGAGCTGCCCAGAAACGCCGGATTTTGGCTTCCTTGAAAATGTCATAGCCCGCCAGGAACTCATCGGCACCCTCGCCGGTCAGAACCACCTTGAATCCAGAATCGCGAACGAGCTTTGACAGCAAAAACATCGGCGCGGGAGCCGTCCGCAAAACCGGAACTTCGGCATGCCAAATAACCTCCGGAAACACCCGCCCGATGTCCGCGTGTGTCGCGTGGATCACGTGATGTTCTGTATCCAGATGCGCCGCCATCTCGCGTTGAAATGAGCTCTCGTCAAACTCCTGATCTGTAAATGCGATCGAAAAGGTCACGAGCCGATTGCTCGCATAGCGCCGCACCACTGAGGCGATCGTCGAAGAATCCAACCCACCGCTCAGATAGGCCCCCACCGGTACATCAGCGCGCAAACGAATCCGACACGAGTCAATCAACAACTCGCGAAACTGCTCGATCAGCTCCTGAATTTGTCCCTCGCCGGGCGTCGCTCGGGGTTGACCGGACGCTTCAGGAAAACGGTTTTCCCAGTAACGCTGAATTCGTATTCCCGCTGCATCAGCCTCCAAAAAATGTCCGGCTGGTAATTCAACAATGTTGCGGAAGACCGTTCGGGGCGGTAACGGCGCCCAAAAACGAAAAATCTCCGCCACGATCGCCGGATCGAGCTCCGCCTGCACGTTCGGATGGCACAACAACGCCTTGATCTCGGACCCAAAAACCAGCTCGCCGAACCCCGTTTGCGAATAGAAAAGCGGCCGAACCCCCAGCCGATCCCGCGCCAGAAATAGCGATCGGCGACGGCGATCCCAAATGGCGATGGCGAACTGACCGTTGAGCCGGTGCAGACACCCCGGGCCGAACTCTTCGAAAAGATGGAGAATCACCTCGGTGTCCGAGGCGGTGCGGAAACAGTGATGGCGCGCCTCAAGCTCGGCCGCCAGTTCCACGTAGTTGAAGATTTCTCCATTGAAAACAATCCAGAGCGTTTCGTCCTCGTTGGCGATGGGTTGACTGCCGCCGCTCAGGTCAATGATGCTCAATCGCGCACTGGCAAGCCCGATTTCCCCGTCCAGCAACATCCCAAACTCATCCGGACCGCGATGGCGCAACAGAGCGAGCATCCGACGGAGCTCGGCTTCCTCCACCGGACAGGGTTGCGCGCGATTGAAAATGCCCGCGATCCCGCACATCAGATCAGTTCCTCCTTTCGGACCTTGCCAGAGGGAGACTTCGGCAGCGAATCCCGAAACTCAATCCATCTCGGCAACATGTAGTCCTCCAAATGCGCCCGACAATGAGCCAGAACGTTCGTCTCGGTCAAATCCGGGCGAGCTCTGACGATCACGGCCTTGATCGCCTGACCCAATATCGGATCCGGCACGCCCACGACCGCGGCTTCCACAACACCATCCAGGGCATGCAACACATTCTCCACCTCTTTTGGCGCGACCTTCTCCCCGCGGCTCTTGATAATGTCGTCCTTTCGACCCACAAAATACATGAAACCATCTTCGTCCATGCGGAACAAATCGCCCGTGTAACAGAGCCGTTCGCCGGGAATCGGCCCCGGCCGAAATCGCAGCGCAGTGGCCTCGGGCGACTCCCAGTATCCCCGCATGACGTGCCGACCACGCACGACCAGCTCGCCCACCTCGCCAGGGCCGAGCCGTCGCCCTTGTTCATCCTCAATCCACACCTCTGTTCCGGGAATGGCAATCCCAACGGATCCCGGTTTCCGATCCAGCCATTCCGGCGGCAGATAAAGTGTTCGCTTGGTTTCCGTAAGGCCATACATCGAATAGATCGCTACGCCCGGAAATTTCTTTCTCAATTCGGTAATGTGGCTCGGCGGCAGCGCCGCGGCGGTATTGGTGATGTAGCGTAAACTCGTAAGATCAAACTGTGCCAAATCCATCTGCAGTAGCATCGCAAAGAGCGTGGGCACGCCCGGCAGCCCGGTAACACGCTCCCGCTCCATCGTCTGAAGAATAGCGGTCGGATATGCAAACGAGTTCTCCAGCACAAGCGTCCCACCACACCTAAAGGTCATGAGTAGCTGATACAGTCCGTAATCAAAAGAAAGGGGTAGGACGTTAATGACCACGTCATCTTCACGGCATCCCAAATACTCGATGATCGAACCGGAAGCGAACACGACGTTGCTGTGATCCGACATCACTCCCTTGGGCTCACCGGTCGTTCCCGAGGTATAGATCAGGCACGCCAGGTCCAAATCAATATTGCACCGGGGAGGACGACATTCAGAACCGGAAGCGAGCACGCCATCCAGTGTCTCCAACCGTGGCGTCCTGGGGAAGGCCACGTCCCCGCCTCCACAGTAAAGCACCGTGTTCAATGACGGCACTTCGCTCAAAAGGCGTTCGACGAATCCTTCGCGCAAAGCGCGCTCGTCGGTCAGCAATGCTGAAGCGCGACAATTGTTGAGGACATACAGCAGTTTATCCGATTTCGTGGTACGGTTGACGACGACGAACACGCCGCCAGCCTTCAAGACACCAAATATCCCAACTACGGCCTCGAGATTGTTGTTTAAATAGAGGACCACTCTGTCCCCTCTTCGCAAGCCCCTTGCCAGCAACCCATGCGCCAGGCGATTTGCCAACGCTTCGATCTGCTCATAGGTGAACCGCCGTCCGCCGCAAACGAGTGCAATCTTGTCCGGGCGGTGATCGGCGCTTCCCTCCAGGAACTCTTGTACGAGCATGCTCATGTGGCGCCGTCGTTCATCCTGCACACGCACCGATTAACGTTCAAGAGTACGCAACCACACGCGGTGTAAACGCGCCCAGCGCTAACATGGGGCGTGTCCGGTTCCGACATTGACCACTTCCCGCCCACAATGTCATCACCGACAACACTAGCAGTACCATACCAATGCGCCTTGCATTCTGTGGAAGCTCCTTTTGACACTGTTGCTGCCGATGACGATCATGGTCATGCAGCTCTTCTGTACCGACGTTCGGTTCGACCGAACCGTAGATCGTCGCCGGAGGTTGGCCTGGATGCGCATCAAGTTGCGCCAGTTCCCACTGCCGGACAAGTTCCTCAGCCACTCTGGCAAGCGGTAATAACATTTGTTTGGACTCTTGCCATTTTTCAGCGCGCAGGACGCAATGTACAATGTCTACCGCTCGCCCGTTGATGATACGTTCGCGCGGCACCGTCCGAAAATCTTCAAAACCGACTCTTTTATTAAGTGAAATCATTGACGCATTTGTCGCTATGGTCGTCGCTCGCACTTCGCTTAACTTCAGTTGTTCGAACGCGAAATCCAGAATGAGAAGATAACTTGGAATTGCCGCTTGCACCTGCGGACGCACCACCCAACGGCCAACTTCAGCCGACGTGCCATGGATGTCGTAAACGCCTTGCGTTCCCACCGGAATCCCATGCTTTGTCTCGATGATAAAGTAGTAGTCGTCCGCCCTATCAAAGTATTTTGCCAACCATGCTCGCTGTCCGGCAACATCCGGTGTCGTGTCCCCAATTCGGCCCTTGGCGTGTGCCGAACTGCGCAGCCAAACGATGAACGGCGCGTCACTCATGCACACCGCCCGGAGACGAATTCCGAAACCTTCCAACTGGACCGAATGGCGCATTGCCTGATATCGTTGTTCAGTCGCTTCCGGGTTAGGTTCGCAGTCCGCTACTCATGGCAACAACAACACCCGGTAAAAACGTCTGCCGGTTAGATCCATCGAATCTATCTGACTTGCTGATGGCCCTGTCGCCGTAATATCCGGAGCGAGATCGCTCCAATTCGTTTCCGAGATGTTTGTGACATATTGTACGCGATAGGTACGATTGCTGATTGAGTTCCATGTAATCGTAACAACATTATTGCTTATGGCAAGATGAGTGATTGGGAAGGGGCCGACGGCTGGTAGGATCACCAATGTGTTGGTTGCCGCACCTTGATAGTTTATCTCCACAATCATCCCAACCACTGTGTAACTGCCGACGTTGGTCGGCGCCTCCAGACTCCCCTCGTACCGCAACTCCACGTTCAGCCCCGGCGGCACCGTGCTCGCACTCGCCGCCTTGCCCGTCCCGTCATAGACATGGCTCAAATCGCTCAACAGCACCACCGCGTTGGATTTCAGAATCGTGAGGTTCGCGCCAATAAAGGTTAGCGCATAGTTCGTTGATGCGCTGAGCGTGCCCTGCAGGATCGGATACGTTCCTGCGTCCTCACCGGGAACCCGCGTGATGTTGCCAGAAAGTGTGTCGCCGTTGACAAGCGCCCCGCTGGTGATCTGCCAGGTCAGGGCCGGATCGGGTTCACCATTGACCTTGGTCTTCGGATCGGCCGTACCGACCAGGACTGCTTGGGTTACACTGAGGGTGCCGTAGTTGGTGATAACGACATAATTGGTCAGCTTACCTTCCGGATCCACCAACTCCGGAATAATCGGATACGCCCCTATCGGGCTGGTTGTCGTGGCGGGCGTAGAATATGTAGCAGTGATGTTGTCGCCAGGTTGGATCCCCACAAACGAACCGGTCAATACCGGATTCGTCTGTCCATATGCACGCGCAATGTCATCGGGTGTCACAATCAGGATCGGTCCCACGACGATTTCAAAACTGCCGGTTATACTCAGCGAGACGAAGTCAACAGCATCCGGATTGAAGTCTGTGACACTCAGAACGACCGTGTTTGTCGAGGGCGACTGTGCGGGCGTGGGCATCCAGGAAATCAAGCCGTTCGTATCCACGGTCAGGCCCGATGGGCCAGACACAAGCGCAAAGCTGAGTGCGTTTGTCGGAATATCATTGTCGGTTGCTGTGGCCTGAGCGCTCCATGCGGCCAATGGCGCGATGTTTGTGCTGACCGGCAGATTCAACGCGGGCGCGCTGTTCACCTCGTTGACGATGACCATGAACGAGTTGGTTGCATGCAGCGGCGGATCGGAAAGATCGCTGACGATGGTGGTGATCCAGTTGGTGCTCGGGCCCTGCGACTCGTCAGGTGTCCAGGTGATGACTCCGTTCGAGTTGATTGTAACGCCCGCCGGTGGATTCAAAAGCTGGTAGAATACCGCGTTGGGAGGATTCGACACCACGATGTCGAGCCGGATCAGGTCCAGGTTCGGGAGGCCCGAGGGCGAGCCGCCGGCCCAGATGCAAAGGCGCGTGTTGGTCAACGAATGGCTCACGGTGGCAACCGAAACCCAGTTGCTGCCGTCGAGCGAATACGAATCAGTGACGTTGTCGTTGGCGGGGTTGCGGTCCAACGCCAGGTAGATATTGGTCGTGGGAACAGTGGTGTTGCCCGCGGGCAGCGGCGTGCCGTTGACCTCGCGCACCACGCCGACGGCCTGACCGCCCTGACCCGAGTTGTAAGCGTAACCGACCTCGACGTAATTATCGTCGTCCTGATAAAGCGCCAATGCCATCTGTTGGTAATTCTGTGTCGGGTTAAACGCCAGGTGGAGGCGCAGGCTCAGCCAGTTCGTGGACAGATTGCGGAACAGGCTGTTGCGAGTATCGTTCAGATCCGCCCACAAATCGCCCACGTCCACCGGAATCCGCAGCACGCCAGGGTGCTCGGTCTGATCGTATGAGACCACGGCACCGTTGGTGCGTTCGGTATCGCGCGGATCGCCGTTGGACGCTCGGGCGACGAAGTCCCATCCGGCCGCCAGCAGCGCTGCCCGGTCCGAATAGGCGAAGTTGAAGATGTTGGTTACGATCTGGCCGTCGTTGCCATTGGTGATGCCCGTGTGGATTACGGTGTTCGTAACGACCAGCGTGGACAACTCATTAATGACACGATTTGTCTGGTCCGGCAATGTCAGAGCGCTGCCCGTTACATAGACCAGGAATGTGTTTGTCGCACTTAGGCTTTGAGTGTTCACCGCCGGCGGGTTTGTGTCGGTGACAACCGTTGTGAAGGTGTAAACGCCGGGCACCTGTTCAGGCGCGGGTGTCCACGTTATGACACCGTTGGTGCTGATGGCCGCATTGGTTGGCGCCACCAGCAACGCGTAGCTCAGGGGATTTGCGGAGATATCCACGTCGGTGGCGGTGTTGACGACAACCAGCGGCGTCTGTCCAGCCAGATAACGATCCGGCTGGAGCGGCAGCGTCGGCGGCTGATTTGATTCCTGGACCGTCACGTTGAACACGTTGCTCGCGATCATCGTCGGCAGGCCGTTATCCGTCACGATCACCGTCACGAAATACAGGCCCGGCCCTTGAGCCTCGGTCGGCATCCAGGTCAACACACCCTCCGGCGTGATGGACATGCCGCTCGGTGCGCCCGGACCGAGGCTGAACGTCAACGCGTTCGTTTCCGGATCGGTCGCGGTATTGGTGAGCACCAGCATTTGCCCTTCGGGTAGCGCCACATCTGAATTGGTGCCCAATAGCGGCGGGTGGTTCGTGCCGGGCAAAAAGCCCAAGACCACGTGCTGAGGTGCCGCCGTCAGAAACGCGTCCAGGAAGAGCCACGCCTGCCCGTCAATCGTGCGCAGAGAGTAATTCGTCGTCGGGACGCCGGCCACCGACACGTTGGTGAGCGCCGCTGCCCCGGCGAGGCTGACCCGAAGCGTGACCCTGTCGTTGGTGGTAACGGCCGTCTCAAAACTGCGAATTGGCGACGGATCGAGCAGGAGCCGCCGGACATCGAACTCGATTGTGCCGCTGGTTTCAACGTAGTTGGAGATTATCGTTCGATCGCGTAGCAGAATATATTTGAACACCTCACCGGCAGGTGCAACCCAAATCTCCTTACCCTCCGTGTAGGCAACCGCGCCGTTGTCATTGTCCAAGCCGTGGAATACAAGGTTGGCCCACTTGCCCTGGGAGATCGCTGCGTCAACAACCGTCTTGAAATCTGCCGGGTTCGGTGGAGCCGAAGGACTGTATTCGAACGGATCATGCTCATGCGAGTTGAAACACTTGAGTAACAATGGATCATAAGGCGTAGGGTCCTCAAGCTGGTTCAGATTGTAGCCACGCGCCAACAGATAGTAATCTCCTACGACAACCTGTTGCTTCACACTCGTGAGACCGCACGGATATGCAAAACAGATCAGCTCGTTGGTATTCGCCGGCGTAAAGGTGACGATAGAGATACGGTTGGATTCCAAATCACTGCGCCAATCCCCTTCCGCAAGCAGGTAACACCTGTGGTGCACCGTGTGCCCGCCCAACTCCATTCCCCGCTGATAATAGTTCGTAAAGTAGGATGGCATCGCATGCGAGTCCGACACTCCCCAAAGCGAATATGTACCGCGGTATCCGTAATCTGTCAGAACGTTAAACATCGCACCCGAAGAATCATCCACCCACACGCTCATTGCGGCTTGGTGCCCGAAACGCCAGGTCGCTGTTCGTACACGACTGTTCGGGTTCACTATCAACCGAATCGGCAACATTGCCGGATTATTGCTCGCTCCGGGCGCATAAAATTCCAGCACGGTCTCATAAACTCCGGCAATTATCCCTGCAGTGTTCACCGATAAATCAAGTGAGGACGGCGTCTTTCCAAAATTCGTACTGACGAGAAGCCAAGGTGCTGTGTTTGTGAGCGTCCATTGAAGACCCGACGCACCGCGGCGGACCACAAGCACCCTCTGGATATTGGTACAGGGTTCACCGGCCACCGCGTTGAAGACAAGGCTGGACCGGTGAAATGCCAGCGCGGTGGCGACCGGTTGATCTTGCGTTACAAGATCCAGTCGCGCCAGATCAGCACCGGGATAACCACTCGGCGACGCACCCGCCCAAATTACGAGACGCGGATTGACGAGGTCGTAGTCGGTTTGGCCCAGCAACGTCCAATTCGTTCCATCTACCGAAACATAACCGCTGATCAACCCATATTGCGCGTCGCGATCCAGTCGCAACCAGACGTTCGTGGAAGGCATCGGCATGTCGCCCAGCTCGCGCGGGACGCCGTTGGATTCCAGGTTCATGGCAATGACCGGATTGGTTGGATATTCAAAGGCAAATCCAACATCCGTATAATTGTCGTCGTCCTGATAAAGGCCCAGATAAGCCTGTTGAAACGGTTGAAAGGGGGAAAAGCAAAGATGCAACCGGGCGCTGACCCAATTTGTGGGCAAGTTTCGGAAAAGACTGTTCTGCGAATTGTTTGCGCTCCCCCACAGGTCACCGGGCCCGGCAGGGATCCGCAGCACCGTACCCAAGGACGCGTTGGTGACCACATACGCGACATCCGGTGGCGACGTACCAACGGTGGTCTCAGTATTTCGGGGCGATCCGGTCGCCGTACGACCGATAAAATCCCAACCATCTGCCAGCAGCGCGGCTCGGTTCGAATAGGTGAAAAGGATTGTGTTTGTACTGTAAAACACCGGGCTGCCCGCAATGGGATTTCCAACAACAAAATCGCCGAAAGCATTGAATCCAGAAACCGATGTGTTCGTTGCTGACCGTCCAGTGACGGCCAGGTTTGTCCAGCCATTGTTGTATCGTGCTACACCGAACGTCCCCGGATCTGCGGCTGGATCGGTATCCATTCCCACTCCGGCAAACCGAAATGTTATCTGCCCACCTGCCACTCCGATACCCGCCGGACTATTGGTCAACGTCCAATAGCGGTTTACGCTTCGAGCGGAATGTATCGGCGAACTCGACAACAGTGGATGATCGCCAGCTACGGTTCGTGCCAGCAGGCTGCCTGCTGCCGTAACCTGGAGGCCGACAAGATCAATCGGCGCATAATATGAACCGTCGCCCAAGGGGAATGTAAAGGCCTGACCCGAGCCTGTAGCAAAGGCTTTACGGATTGAACCTTTGACATAGCGACCCTCCGCTCCGCCTGCGACCGACCCCGATGTTGGAAGGATCACCATACCAGTGCCGGTATCGAGGATGCCTGCGAGCAGTGCCAACGTTCCATTGACCGTTGTCGTTTGCGACAACGTGACACCCGCCGCATTACTAATTGACAAGCTGTTGAGCGTTCCCGGCAAACCCGTACCAGTTACCTGTGCCGAGGTCCCGTTGTAAACATAATTTGCGCCGGTGTTGAACGTACGGGTCGAAGTCTGAATGTTACCGCTCGCGGTCGGTGCATCTGCGATTCCGGCCGACGCACCGATACCGAGTGTACCTCCACTGTTAACATTAAATGCACCCGGCCCGTCAATAATATTGTTACCGCAGTATAATGCACCCCCGCTGGACACGACGAACGAGCGACCGGAGGCGACGGTGATCGGGCTATTCAGCGTCAGAACAGCCCCTGAGGCGATGTTGAAATTGATACGTGTGGTTGTGAATGTTCCCCCACTCTGTGTGAAGGAAGCGTTCGTGCCCGTGAAGTTTATCAGCAGGGGCGCCTCGCTTTCCGTGTGAGTAAAAGTGCCACCCGTTTGGAGGTAGGAACCGCCCAGATTCAGTGTGAATGACGGCGTGCCTGATGGATCGGCTACGTTATTTGCAAAATCGAACACACCGCCCTGGAGAATGAGGTCCTTGCCGATGTTCATGGTGTACGTGCCTGCGCTGCCGCCATTGGTGCTGCCGATCAGCGTCCCCGAGCCGGTGTTCACGATGGTAAAATTGCCCCGGACATTGGTCAGACTGCGTCCCAAATGGAGCGGGCCGGATTGCCCCGCACAATTCCACGTCACGTTGCCGAAACTCTGGGTCAAGCCCGTTGGTGGATTGGTGTTGGTGGTATAGCCCGCAAATTCGCAGGTCGAGTCAGCCGCCCAGACGGCCGTCGGCACGTTGCCAGGTGTCGTTGAGAATGCGTGTTGATATTTCGAACCCGATTGGAACACGACACTTGCGCCGATTTGATTTGTAATCGTGCCGGCATTAACGATCTCACCCCAGACCTGCAGGTCGGCCCCGGGCCCGTTGGTGAGGGACAGGATTGCGGCCGGGTCGAGAACCAGTCGCCCGCCAGGCTCGACGACGAGCTGGTCGCAGCTCAGCGGCGCTGTAACGGTCACGACGTGGCCACTTCGGACAGTGATGAGACCTGCATCCGCCGAGGCGGGAAAGTCTGCCGCCGGCAGCCACATCGCACCGTTATTGGTTTCCCAAGTCGCTGCGCTCGTCCAATCGCCACTGCCCGCGCTGCGGTAAGATGCGGCTGGCAGACTGATAACCACATTGCTAAGCGATCCGCTAACCAGATTTCCATCAACCGCGACCAAGGCAATCGTCTCAGCCAAATCGTCCCTGGCAACGACGGTGACGACACCACCGGAAAGTGTGCCGGTGTTGTCCCCGAAAATCCCGTCTCCGTTGCTGTCAAATTGCACCTGGCCCGTTCCATTCAGAGTGATCACCGTATTGCTATCCGCCACCAGTGTTTGGTTCAACGCGTCCTGCGCCGTCACCGTTACGGTAAACGGTGTGCCTGCTGTCTGCGACAGCCCCGCGCTGATGGCATAGTGATCAAGCAACTGCTCGCCGACGGCAAAATCGCTAAATCCGGTCAACCCGACGGCCGAGATCGTCGTTGCCGTCCGCACGCCCACGCTGGTGGGGAACCACCCATTGCCGTCAAATCGGCGGACGACAAACACGGAGGGATTGGCACCAGCATCTACACCACCACTTGCAAAGTTGTTCGTGATGTTGTACGCGCTGACGACCAAGGACGTCGGTTCGAGCGTCCAGAAGCGATTTACACTTTTGGCGGCGTTCAATCCGTTTGTCGCGATACCCGGATGATCGCCGTCGGTGACGCGGGCGGTGAGAGCGCCTGCCGTCGTCACATTCATCGCGCCGACCGAGACCGGTGCGTACGCAACGGCTCCGACCGGGAAGGTGAAGGATTGCCCTGCACCAGTGTTGAAGCTCTTTTGCACATTCCCGCTTACATAGCTGCTCGGCCCCGCGCCGGACACCACTGCGGAAGCGCCCAATATCACGCGGTTCGTCCCCGTGAAGATCAGCCCGTTGTTCAATGCCAGACGACCGTTGATCGTCAGGTCTCCGCTCAGCAACAAACCGCCGTTGTTGTCGTTGGTCAGATTGTTGAGCACCGTTGGGTTGGTGGGGATTTCTGGGCCGGTGCTGATGGGGCTGCTTCCGCTGTAGGTAACGTTGACACTCGTGCCGAACGTCGGCGGCGCACTCAACGATCCATTTCCCCGCACAATGACGGCGCCGTTGCCCAGCGTGAGATTGCCTGCCGGCGTCAACAGCCCGTCCGTGAGAGTCAAACGGGATGTTATGGTGATCGGTCCCCCAAGCGTCAACCCACCTGCACGGCTGAGTGTCAGGCTGCGCAAACCGCCCGTGATGGCCGGCAATGTAATCGCCGGGCCGCTTCCATCCACCACCAGATCGGAACTGGAACCACCGGTCAACGAGCCACCCGTTACGGAAACGGTGCCGTTCAAAGTCAGCGTATTGGCTCCAATGCTCAGCGCGCCCAAAGCGAGGGTCAGGGTTCCGTTGATCGTGACGGCACCGCCGAGGGTGATACCACTGGCCCGATTGACCATGAGATTGTTCAAGGTGACAGGTGGCAGCGTGGTTGCAGATCCACTTCCGCTGAAGACGAGGTTTGCCGCCGGGCCGCCGCCCAGGTTGCCGCTGGTGCGGCTGACTGCTCCGTTGAGCGTGAGCGTGTTGGTGCCGATGCCCAATGTGCCGCTTGTCAACGTGAGCGTTCCGTTCACGGTGAGATCACCGCTCATTACGACACCGTTGGCGTTGTTGATTGTAAGACCGTTGAGCGTAGTGACGGCGGCCGGAAGGCTGACGCCACTGGCGCTGCCGCCAAAGGACAACTTGGACGCTGCCGACGCGACGAGCCCGTTCGGATCGCCGGCGATCGGTGGACCATTCAGCGCGAGAGTGAAGCCCTTGAGCGTCAACGTTCCGGCGGTCAGGGTGAGCAACCCGTTTACAGTCGTATTGGCTGCCAGGTTTACCGTTCCAGCGCCCTTGTTGATCGTCAGATTGTTGAACAGCGTGCTCGCCGTGCCGCAGATGAATTGATCCCCGGTCCCGTTGAAGGTGACCGTACCGCCGCGAGCCGTGAAAGTGCCCGTGCCGGTATTGGTCCAGTTGCCGCTGATGAATATGGGATGGTTGGATGTACTCACGTCGAGATTCGCAGATGTGGCCAGCACCAGATGCCCGTTGACGTAGAGCGGACTGCCAAGCGTGACAGTAGCTGTGTTGTTGACCGTAAATCGGTTCAAAACAGTTGGGTTGGCCGGCACCTCGGGGCCGGTGACCACCGATGTGCTGCCAGTGTACACGAGGTTTACGGTCGAGCCGAACGTGGGCGTTCCCGAGAGGCTGCCGGTTTGACGCGAAATGGTGGCCCCGTCGCCGAGAGTCAGATTCGAAGCGCCCGAGAGCGTGCCGGCGGTCAGCGTGAGGGTGTTGCCGACCAATACGGGCCCGCCGAGCGTCACCCCGTTGGCGCGGTTGATTGTGAGATTCCGCAACGTGACGCCCGGAAGCGTTGTGTTCGCACTGGTGCCACCGATGACGAGATCGGAGTTGGTGCCTCCGGCGAGCGTACCACCTGCGAGGCTGATTGCACCATTGAGCGTGAGAACGTTGCTGCCGATCGCCAGGTTGCCCCCCGCAAGGGTCAATGTCCCGCCGATGGTCGTCGGGCCGCTGAGCTCAAAATTGCCGCCCCCTGCAAGCGTCAAATGATTAAAGGTCACCGCGGGAATCGTCGCGCCGATGGCGTTGCTGTAGGTGACGGTTGAGGTGCCGGGGCTGAAGGTGCCGTCGTTTAGCTGCAGCGGCGCGCCGGTGCCGAGCAATGTCAACGTCTGGCTCGAAGCATTGAGCGTTCCCAAGCCGATGGACAGCGTGTTGGCCACCGTCACCGGTCCGCCGAGTGTGAACGTATCGCCGCCGCTGTTGCCGACGACAGAGAGGTTGTGATATGTGAGCCCGCCTGCGATCGTGGCCCCGCTGGTACTGGTGTAGGCGATGCTGGAGGTGGCCGGGTCGAACGTGCCGCCGCTGATGACCAACGGCGTGCCCGAGCCTGAAAACGTGATCATGCGGTTGTCCGCGTTGAACACGCCGGCCAGGTTCGTGAACACGCCGGTAACAGTGAAATCGGCCTCGGCCAGCGCCATGCCGCCGGTCTTATCAATGACCAGACGGCTGAAGCTCGTGGGCGCGATGCCGCCGATGGACTGGTCCTCGCTGCCTATCAAGCGGACGGTTCCTGTTCCGGCATTAAAAACACCGCCGTCGTTGATCCAGTTGCCTGCGAGCGTGATGTTGTAGTTGCTGGCGCCGACCGAAAGCGTAGCTCCGGCACCGATGATCAGGTTGCCGTTGACCGTGATGTTCCCGCCCAGCGTTTTGGTTCCGCCGCCACCGACCTGCAGGTGGTTGTAAGCGCCGAGAGTGCTGACGATTGTTTGTGCGCCAGCGCCGTTATATTCGATGATTCCCGTTCCCGCGTTGAAACTGCCCAGCGCGTTGACGACGACGGCGCCAGCGATTTGCAACCGACCCCCGGAGGAGAAGTCCAAGCTTCCCGTGCCTGTCGCGTTGCCGACCGTAAGATTGGTGGCGCAGGTCAACCGGCTGTCGGCCTGGAACACGAGCGCGCCATTGCCCGAGCCGGTGTTCGTTCCGCCCAGTTGCAGGTTGGCGCACACCGCATTGGTCAGGTCCACGGTCAGCGTGGCGTTGCTGATCACCATGACCGTATCGGTGGCGCCGGGCAGGCCGCCCGGGCCGGAGCCGCCGGTCAAGGCACTCCAATTGATGTCCGCCGGGACGACAACCAGGGCCGCCCGCAACGTGGCCGAGGCCCAAATACCCAGCGCGGCGATCATCCCCAATGCACGAGCCGGCGGCTGACGCCGCGTCACCGCGAAAGAGTGCGCGGTTTTGTCACACGGCGGTTTTCCAGGACGTTGCAATTTCATGAAATGAGTCCGTCAGCAAGGGTGTCCCAACCGGCTGGTTGGGGTTCGCCGCGTTGGACTTCCCGAAGCGCGCTGGCAGAGATCTGGCGATAGACCGCGCCACAAGAGCATTTCCATACGTTGCGCGGGCCGCGTTTGAGTTTTTGACCGCAACGACAAACCCACCCGACCAACCGGGCGGGTGACCCACGCACCAGGCCGAAATCGGGTACATTGTGCGTCACCACGGCGCCTGCGCCGATCATCGCCCACCGGCCGAGGGTCAGTCCGGGCAGGACAGTGCAGTTGGCGCCGACCGTGCAGCCCTGTTGCAATACCGTTTGGGGAATTTCATCGAGCGGCTTGCGACTGCGCGGACGGAGATCGTTGGTGAACACCGCCGCCGGACCGATGAACACGTCGTCCTCAAGGATCAACCCGTCCCAAAGATAGACGCCGCTTTTGACGGTGACGCGGTTGCCGATCCGCACCCGGCCTTCCACAAAGGTGTGATCGCAAATGTTGCAATCCTCGCCGATGACCGCTCCGCTCAGCACATGGGCAAACGCCCAGATTCGCGTGCCGCGACCGATGACGGCGCCCGCTTCGACAACCGCCATGGGATGTTGAAAAAATTCTGTCATGATCGCTCCGGAAGCGGCAGGCTTGCGCATGCGCATCCGGCCGCGCTGCAATCGCACCATCGTTGTTTCATCACTCGCCAACGGCTCATTATCCTAGCATCGGCTCGACGCGACGCATGCGCCTGCGAATACGGAGCGGCTGTCGGGATGACTACGGACCGGGGCAACCCCCAACCCGGAGCTGAGGGCATTCAACCGGGGCGACGAACTCAGCCGGGTTGCAGGATTGCCCGGAAAGAAACGGCGGCTCTAGCACGTCGCCACTCGTACAACCGGCGATAGAGCATCCGCGGCAAAGCGCGTGGCAGGAATCCAACCGCTTCGCGCAGCCGGCCGCGCGCGGCCACGCCGGCGATCAGTCGCAGCCGCCGGCCAAAAGGCGCGTCCATGAGCTGACGCTCGGTTTCGTACCAATCCCGCTGCCGGCAGCCGACGGCACGCAACCGCGAGTACTCCTGGAGAGTGAGGTGACCGCGCTGATGCAGGAGTGCCAGGTCGGCCAACATGTTGTCGTACGCCGCGACGGTTTGCTCGTCCACCCAACGCAACCGCCGTTCCCGGTGTTCGAACGAGATGGTATCGTCACCGTGTGCGAAGAACGACACGTTGTTTCCATGCCGGCGGTATTTGACCAGCGGTTCGTGCACGTAAAGCATTTGCCCGATCGCCAGCGACCGAAATGACAGAACCAGATCTTCGAGATTCGATCGGAGCGGGCCGAAAAACTCGAACAGGCGCGGCGACCAGGCGTGCGTGCAGCCGACCACCACGGGCCATTTGGTTGCCAGAAAACCTTCCAACGTGCCGGATTGCAACCGGTACCGTGCCGCCTCGTGCGGATCGCCGCGTGTCCCGCCCACGCCGAGATCATCACCCGAGGCGGTTATCGTGCGGTAACACGAAAAAAGCGAAGTGGCCCGACGCCCCGTCTGTTCCCACGCCTCGAAAAGCGCCTCGGCCCGGTGCGGCAGCGACACGTCGTCTCCGGCCGAGCCGATCACCAACTCGCCCCGGCAATGTTGCATGGCCAGATTGATGCTGCTGGCGATGCCGCCGTTGGACGGCGTTCGCAAGCAGCGAAGAAAATGCGGTCCGCGGTAGCGTGCCGCCGTCTCCCGCACAATCTCGAACGAGCGATCGGTCGAGCAATCATCCACCGCGATGATTTCCAGTGGTGACCAGGTCTGGGCGAACGCTCCTTCGAGTGCTTCCCGGATGAACGCCTCCTGGTTGTAAGAGACCAGAATGAAACTCAGCAACGGACGGCTCATGCCTGTATTCTCATCGGCTGCGACTCGGATTTCGCAAAGCAAATCCACCCTCAACGCCTCGCGCGTCGGGCACGCTCGACGTGGAAGCGGTCTTGTCGGCCACGAACGCCATACAGTCCGCCAGCTCGGGCCGGGCCTGGATTTGGATCAATTCCCACAGATTGAACAGGTGCGCCAGTGCACGGGTGACCAGCAACCTCTGCGTCGGCGGAAACGGGGTGGTTCGGTCCCGCCGCAGCAAAAGGCTCTCGAAAACCACGGAGAAAGCGATTTGTGGTTGCCAACTGATCCGATTGAACCCCGCCCGTTCCAGTGCGCGTCGGAGTGATGCCGGTGTGAACACGTGCAGGTGGCGCGGCGGCTCGAGACCGCGCCAATCAGCGCGGAAGACGCGATGGCTGAGGCTCAACGCGTTGGGCGTGGCCAGGACCAGCGTGCCGCCAACCCGCAAGATGCGGTGGCATTCGGACAAAGTGGCGATCGGGTCGGGAACGTGTTCGATGACGTGATTCAGAGTCACGGCGTCGAAGCTAGCTGAAGCATACCCCTGCTCTTCCAACGATCCCAGGCGCACATCCAGACCGCGCTCGCGCGCCACCCGAACCGCTGCGGCGTCGAAGTCCAGCCCTTGAACCTCCCAGCCCAGGGCGCGCATTCGTGCAAGCCAATCCCCGGAGCCGCAGCCGACATCGAGCACTCGTCCACCCGATCGGCCCGGCAGGTAGCGGACCGACGCTTCGACTTCGCGACGTCGCAGCGGAAGCAGGTACATCAATCCTGCCAGGGCGCGCTGTTCAACCGGCCCGGACGGACTGCGGTAACCGTAGTGCTCAGCCAGATATGCTGCTTTGAGACGCCGCCAAGCGCGTTGGAGCGCTCCCGGCGAGGCGTTCTCCGAGGCCTGATGCGTATAGTATCGGGCGTAGGCCTTGAAAAGGTCCTCCGGCAACGGCATCGGGTCGAGCCATAACAAGCCGCAGCTCCGGTCCGGGCATTGGCGCATCGTCCAGCGGCCCGGCGCGCCAAAGAGTCGGTCGCCCAGTTCATGGTAAAGCTCGCGCCCCGGCGCGCCGCAAAGCCGACACGTTGGACAGGCCGTGGCGCGGATGTCGGGCGTTTCCGCACGCGCCGCATCTGCCATGGAAGGTTGGTTGCCCATCGTCGTCGCCTGTTTCAGGGCGATGCTGCGAATCAATTCACCGGCACTTCGACCCGGATTCGGTAAAACCGCTGCGGGTCATGATGATTCCTGTCGAGCAACGTCCGGAGCGAACCGTCTCCAAAGAAACCGGTCAAAACCATCCAGGGTGAACCGCTCAGGTTTGTCGTGAACTCCATGTGGTAGAAACGATCCGGACGCGCAAGGATTTCCAATGCAAACCCCTCCTCGGTGACGAGCGCCGACCGGATAACAGGGCCGCCGGTGATCAGAACCTGATCCTCGCCGAAGCTGACTCCGTTGGCGTTGGAGCTGACGAGCCGGTAGTGATAGAGCGTCTCGGATTCCAGACCCGAGATCAGATTGGAGACGGCCACAGCACCCTGGTTGGGCGACAATGTCCATTCGGCGGTTTTCTCACCGTAGTTGGCGGTCAGGCCGTACTCGAAGTAGGCGCTCGCCGAAAGCCCAAATGGGTTCACTGTCCCGGTAAGCAATACAAACTCGTTCATCACCAGCGCAGCGGCTCCCGAGCGAACCGCCGGCAAGGGTCCGGTTTCGACCCGGTAATAGGCCGCTTGAGGCGTGGGAGATGGATCGGTCAACGTCTGGAGCGAACCATTCCCCGCGCGGGTCGTCACCGTTTGCCATCCGCCGCTCACGGCACTGGTGCACCGTTGCAGATGGTAAACCCAGTTCGACACCGTCGCCACCGTCAGCGAGAATTGGCCGTTCTGCATCGAGGGGGTGCGGATTCGAGGCAAACCACTGAGGACGACGCGATCGGCACCGAAGTTTGTTCCGTTGCCGTTGAACGCGACCAGACGGTAGTGATAAGCGGTGCCCGGAGCCAAATCTCCCAGGCGCACCTTCACCTCCAGCGGTTCGCCACCCGAACCGAGGTTGGTCAGCGCGGTGGTTCGCCCGTAAGCCGGGGTCGGGCCGTACTCGAAGTAGGCGAACGTCTTGGTGCCAAGCGGGTTGACGCGACCGGTGACGAACACCGACGTGCCCAAACCATTGGTGGCGTCCAGAGTTTGCACCTCCGGCAACACCAGGATGATCGAGAACCGGTCCAGTCTCACATTGGGGTCGTGCCCGCGCACGATCAATTGATGCCGGCCCGGTTCGAGTTGAAACACCTTCGGCGAAAACTGCGGATCTATGCACGTGCCGTTGCCCTGCCACGCGACGAATCGCTCTTCGAATCCGCTGGTCACCGGAATGGGCCAGAGAGATTCGTCGCTCTGCGGCTCGGTATCCAGATTCAGGTAAACCGATCGCTCCTGGAAAAACGGCGCCCGGACCCGCGCGCGAATCAGATATTCCCCTGCCCGATCCACGCTGAACCAATACGCGGCACGCCCTCCCTCGCCGACGCCGGTGTTCACCCCCTGCCCAACGCTTCCATCGGCAACGAAAAACGGCGCGGCGATGTCGCCAATTTCCGCCTCGAACGCACCGTTGGTGGGCACGCGGGGTGAGGCAAACACCTCGACCGGAAGCTGGGATTCGGTCCAGAACGATCCATTCCGGGCGCGCAATTTCCAGACAAAGACGCTCCCGGCAAGGTTGGAGCCGTACGGGAACGCAACTGTTTCCACCGGACCGGCCCCGCTTCGATACACCACGTCCGGGCCCTCGTCTTGTGAATAGAGCCATTCCCAGGAAACCGTCGGGCCGCTCGACACGCTGCCCGAGTACCGGGCCGTCGTGCCGACCAGCACCTGCAATCCGGGCGCTGCGGCGTCTGCGTCCGAAACATCCTGGAGAATGGCCGACACTTCCGGCGGCGCTCCGGTTACAATGGGCGCACCGGCCGGATGCTCGTACGCGCCGATGCTCCAGAGTGCGCCGACCGGCCGCGGCGCGCCGTCCTTGTCGGTCTGAAACCACGCGCTCAGGTCCACTCCTGCGCCGCTTGCCGCCGTGTCCGAATCGGCCAGGCGCAGGTCATTGCTCGCGCCGTACGGGATGAAGAAACGGAACACCGGCGCGTTGGTTTTGCCGCGCGACTCGAAGGTGCGCGTCCAGGTCCAGGCCGGGAACGCACTGCCATAAACGATGTAGGCCTGGAGATTGCTCGCCCCACAATAGATGTTCGCGTCGAAATCGAACGCGTTGGTCGTCAGCGCGCAGGTGTCGTCGAAATGAATCACCGGACGGAAACGTCCGCCACCGCACCGGTAAAAGATGTTGTTCTGGATCGCGTTGGAAACGGCCACCGGCACGCCATAGTTGCTGAACTGGATCGAGATCCAATCCGGGTTGTCCACGAAGGTGTTGTTGCAAATCCGCAGATCGCGGATCAGCGCGAGCGAGCCGTTGTAAACCCGAATGAACTCCGGAAACGAATCAATGCGCTCGACGATCCGAAAGACGTTGTTGTAGATCCAGACGCCGTCCAACACCGGACCGGAATACAATCCGCGATCAACCGCCGAGTCGCCCACGTTGATGAACTCGTTGTTGTAAATCTTGGTGTAGTTGCCGACCGTTTGAATGAAATCCGGGTGTTGCGTGGACGTGTATCGGTCCGTGACGGCGATTTCGCGGAACACATTGCCGTAGATCGAAACCCCGTCACCGCACTGGATGCCGTCGGGGCCGAAATACGGCTCCGGTGCTCCGGCGGGGGCGTTGGTATTGAAGAGCAATTCGAACACGTTGCTGTAAATGAGGTTGGCATCCCAACCGCCCGAACAGGCGGCCGCCAGAATCGCCGCCTCGCCCCGAACGCCGCGGAATTCGCAATGGCTCACCCGGAAACCTGACCCGTAAATGAGACGGATCGGCGCGTTGCAATTGGTGAACATCACATGATCAATCACCACCCCGCGCGTGCCGTCGGCCACGATGCATTCAGCGCTCAGACCGTTGGTGATGTTGCGCAGGTTGCGAAACACCAGACGGCGCTCGCCATTGACCGCGCCGTCGAAGGTCACGAAATCCCGCAAGCACAGCAGGGCGCTGAGCCGTCCAAAGTCGCCCAGACGATCGTAATCGAAGATCACCGGTCCGTTGTGGTCGGAGTTGGTCGCATCCAGGCTGATGCGGATGGGTGCTCCGGGCGTGCCGCCGGCGCCGACCGACCAGCTTTCCCGATACACCTTGCCGGTCGTGCCACCGCTGATGAACAGCGTGTCCCCCGCTTGAACGCCATTCGAGCCCCAAATCACGGATGCGAAATTCGTCCACGCCTCGGCCCAGCTTCGACCCGTGTCCGGGCTGTTGGTGGCCGCGCCGTCCACGAACCAGTTTGCCTCGCCGGCCTCCGGCGCTGCCGTGGCGCAGCCGCACAATACCAGCCGCCATCGCAACAGCCGCCGCGGTCCGCACCGGCCCAGCAGCCATCGGGCAGCGCCACGGACGAGGCGTGAACGGCATGGGTTCATGCTTTAAAAAAATGCCGGCGCTTGAAACTCGACCGACCGAAATACGACTCACGGCCTCGAATCCGTTGCGAACGGACAACCTCCGATCAGGATGGTCTGCCCCGTCTCAATGGGTCTCTTGCGCCTTGGCCACGCCCGGCTGCGAGGAGGCGCACGGGATGAGCGACAGCGCGATGATGGATTCGCCGGCCCGGAGCACATCGCCCTCGCGCACGCACAGCTCCGAGAGCGCTTCGATCGGCAGAAAAACATCCACCTGCGAGCCGAACTTGATCATGCCGATGCGCTGACCTCGTTCGACGCGCTGGCCTTCACGAACGTAGGCCTCGATGCGTCGCACGAGCCGAGAGGCGATCTGCACCAGGGCGATGGCGAAACGACCGTTATCGAGCACCAGCGTCTGACGCTCGTTGAGATTCACCGCTTCGGGAATGCGCAACGAGAGAAACCGCCCGGGTTGGTGGCGCGCCAGGCTCACCTGGCCGGCCAACGGCGCCCGATTCACATGCACGTCGGTAAAGACCATCGAAATGCCGATCTGCCAAAGCTCCTGAGCGGCCAGCGGGCTGCCATTGAGCTCCTCCAGCACCAACTGCGCGCCGCGCTTCTGTGCCCGCAACAGGCTTCCGGCCGGAAGCCGGCGAACGTAGATCACCGTGCCGTCTGCCGGCGAAACAATCGCTCGAGGGTCGGCCGGCGGGGTGCGTTCCGGATCACGGTAGAAGCGATACAGAATGCCACCCACGTACACAGCCAGGGTCACCGTCCAGACGCCGCCCAGCGCCGGGATCAGCGCCCAGTGGTCCGCACGGGCTTTCGCCGCGACCAGCCCGCCGGCAGCAGCCGCCAGCATCAGTATCGGCCCGGCCGCGCGTACTGGCAGGCACCATTTCCAGGAAAGCGCCACCAACAAGGCGACGCTCGCCAGCCATCCGATCCACAACGAACCGTCGTTCATGGGCAGTTTCAGTAACCGCGTTTGACCATCAGGTAGGGCACCAGCAGCCATTGGAGCAGAAAGGGCCATGGATCGGCCCGATCCCATTCGCAACAGACCACCGGCCGGCGCAGGCTGCGCCAGTATTCCCGCAAAGAAAGTTCTCCCCGCCACCACAAATGCCCGGCCACGGGCAGATCGGTGACATATTTGACCCAACGCGCCCCGTACCGGGGCTGGATGGGTTCGACGCGTTGCCCGTCCAGCACTTTGAGCAGCAGATGCGGGAGGTTGCCGACCACGGCCTCCGAAAGCGAATGCCAGCCCCAGGACCGCGCGTTGACCTCCAAAAACTTGAGCGTGCCGTCGCGTGGGTCGCGTTTCCATTCCACTTCCGCCAGCCCGGTGTAGCGCATCGCGCTCAGCACGCGGCGGCTTTCCCGCTCCACTTCCGCGTCCGGTTGCGCGATCACATAGGTGCTGGCCCGGCCGAAATCCGGCGGATGCTGCCGGCGACGGCAGGCCGTGTAAGCGGCGACCGGCTCGCCCTCCAGGAAAAGTCCGGCATACGACCACTGGCAGCGGCCGTCGCCGGGAACCAGCTCCTGATACAGCAATTCCTCGATGGGCACCGGTCGAAGGGGGCCGTTGATTACACCGTCGAGCTCCGCCGCCGAGCCGACGCGGATCGCTTTGGCTTTTGAATATCGGCTGTAATTGCGCTTGAAGGCCGGTTTGACGATGAACGGAAACGGCAGCGCCTGGCCGGGTTGTTCGTCGCGCCGTTGCGGCAGGAACGAGCGCGGCGTGGTGACGCCGTGGCGTTGACACCACTGGAGGTTGGCGCGCTTGTCGTACCACCACCGGTATTGTTCCCAGGGCAGGCCGCCGCACCGGAACAGCCGTCGCGCCTCGTCAAAATGCAGCGCGATTTGCCGGACCTGCTCGTCATCAGTGGGAATCAACGCCCAACCCAGATAGCCCTCTCGCTGCGCCAGCGCCACCAGCCAGGGCCAGAACGCCTCGCTGTCGTACCGCGGTGAACGGTGAAACGCACAGCGATACCGCGAGAACCGCGCCACGCCGAATCGGTCCTGATCCACCAGTGCGCAGGCGATCCCGACCCGGCGCAACTGGCGCAACAAGCCCAGCGCC
>CAYXJB010000001.1:52175-53842 GCA_964465445.1 uncultured Verrucomicrobiota bacterium | reverse complement strand
CAATCGTTGTACAATAACGTTAAAGGCAAAAAGTGACATTTTTAAAACACGCTCTAATCAGGAAGCTCCAACGCTCATCATTAGCCTTCCAGAAAACGCTGCCCAATCCTTGCGTGCCCTTACCGAAAAGCACATTGGCAAGCGCATTGTGATTGCAGTTGATCACACAGTTGTGGCCGCCCCTTACATTTTAACCCCCATTAACAATGGGCAGTTTTCAATGAGTTTCCGCAACCAGCAAACAAGAGACGAGGTGTTGCTTCGACTTCGAACTTTGGTTAGCAGACCGTGAACATCAATCTCCGGTGTCCCGCACAAGAGGTGAGAAGAATCTTGCGGCGCTCAGGCCGCGCCGGAGTGAGTCGGCCACCCGCGCCTGCGGCACAGCCCTGGACGCTGCGTCTTCGCCCTGTGAGATGCGGTCCGTGCCACGGGTTGAGCGGTTTATCTCATGGGACAAGCTTCGGAGTGCGGCTTGCCAACAGCCCGGTAGCAATTAAGCTTGAAGATATGAAGACGCTGACCGCAATCGTTTATCCGGGGGAAACCGGTCGCTGGCTGGTGGCCTTCAACCCGGAGACAGGCACCACCACGCAGGGCAAGACGGTGGCGCAAGCCATGCGAAACCTCAAAGAGGCGGTGAAGCTCTATCTGGAAGAGCAACCCGTCCCTGTTCGGTCCGGCGCCATCTTGACGACGTTCGAGGTGGAACATGCCTAAGTTGCCATGCATGTCCGGGAGTGCGCGTGGTCAAGGCCGTGGAGCGGCCGGGTGTTGTGAAGCGGCGCCAACGAGGCAGTCACGTGGTTCGGCGGTGGGGGCAGCGTCTGCGTCGTGCCGTTGCATCGGGAAGTTGATCAAGGAACGTTGCGCGGCACAGGTGAAACGCAGGCCGTTAGTAGGTTGTTGAAAAAGTCCAACAGGATTTTGGACACGATGCTTTGAGTGGCATCTGAAACGGCATGCGTGGAACACTCCAAGCCCAGCTCGAGTTTCTGACCGTTCTGTAACTCAACGCCGCCGTGCCGGCGAATCATCGCCTGCGAGCCATGAGGCGCCGTGTGAACGCAATCCTCAAGCGTCTCTCGTCCCTTTTTGAAGAGCTCTACGGGGCCGACGGCCGCCCCAGCGTTCCGCCCGAGCAATTGCGCAAAGCCCGTCTGCTGACCGCGCCCTCCCGGGTGCGCAGCCAACGGCTCTTCTGGAAGCACTCGGCGACCACTTGCCCGGGCTGGGTTTTTGGACCGCGAATTCAGCGAAGGCAGTTTCGACCAGAGCGTCTTTGCCGAGATCTATGATGAGCTTCTCGCGTCAGGAGGGCTGGACCAGCAATGGACGCTGCACCGCCGAGGGCACGCTCATTGAATCGTGGGCCAGCCTCAAGAGCTTCGTCCGCAAGGACGGCACCGATGCGGGCAAGGTGCAAGCCGCCAGGGACGAAGTTCCGGGCAATCCGACAATCCACGTTGGCGGAGAACCCTGCGTTCGCCTTGAGCGGGTGCATTGACAGGCGGGGCGGGCCGGTTTAATGGAGCGCCATGAAACATCATTCCACGTGGCTTGCGGCGGCGCTGCTGCTCGGGAGCATGCCCGGACTGCAAAACGCTGTCGGGGCGGACTGGCCGTGGTGGCGTGGTCCGGAGCGCAACGGCATTTCGCGCGAGAGC
>CAYXJB010000001.1:0-52156 GCA_964465445.1 uncultured Verrucomicrobiota bacterium | reverse complement strand
GGCCGGCCAACGGGCCGAAGGTGCTCTGGAGCGCGTCGGTGGGCGTGGGTTTCTCTTCGGTGGCGGTGCGCGAGGGGCGCGTCTTCACGCTGGGTCACTCGAACAATACCGACACGGTGTGGTGTCTGGACGACAAGACCGGGGCGGTGCGCTGGAGGTTTTCGTATCCGGCGCGGCTGGATGCAAATTTTTACGAGGGCGGCCCCAGCGCCACGCCCACCGTCACAGGCGACCGCGTTTACACGCTAAGCAAGCGCGGTGTGTTGCTGTGCCTGGAGGCGACCAGCGGTCGGTTGATCTGGTCGAACAACGTCATCGAAACCCTCAAGGTGGAAAAACCCACCTGGGGCTTCGCCGGCTCGGTTGTCATTGACGGGGATTGGTGTCTGCTCAACGTGGGCAGCAGCGGCGCGGCCTTCGAGGCCGACACCGGCAAACTGCGATGGTTGTCGGGTCGCGAGCCGGCAGGTTACTCGACGCCGTTGCCGTTCGATCTGCAGGGCGAGCGTGTCATGGCGCTGTGTCTGAAGGCCGATGTGGCCCTGGTGCGGGTGCGCGACGGGCAGGTACTCTGGCGACATCCCTGGAAGACCGACTGGGATGTCAACGCTGCCGATCCCATTTTGAGCGACGGGCATTTGTTCATTTCGTCCGGGTACAATCACGGCGGTGCGTTGCTGGACATTCGGGGCCCGACCCCGCGGGTTGTTTGGGAGAACAAAAACATGCGCAACCACTTCAACCCCTGCGTGCTGTTGGACGGATACCTTTACGGCGTTGACGGGGATGCGAACCGGCCCGACACGGGGCTCAAATGCGTGCGCCTTGCCGATGGCAGCGTTCAATGGAGTCAGAAAACCGGCATGGGCGCGTTGATGGCGGCGGATGGGAAACTGATCGTGATCACCGAGCGGGGCGAGTTGATCGTCGTCCCGGCTTCGCCCGGGGAATTCAAGCCTCTGGCCCGCGCGCAGGTGCTCGGCGGCAAATGCTGGACCACGCCGGTGCTGGCCAACGGAAAAATCTTCTGCCGCAGCGCTCAGGGCCGACTTGTCTGCCTGGACGTCAGCGGTTCGTAAACCGCAGCGCCGAAGGCGGGCGGTGCGGTCGGCTGCGAGGGCAGCCATTCGCGCGGCCAGACCTTGCCGGCGCGATTGAACCGGGGCGCCAACACACAAATGAGCAGCTCCTCGCGATATCGGGCTGCGGCCACGCTCGGGCAAACGTCCCATTCGATGCGCCGAACCAGGCACAACAGGCGCGCGAACCGCCGGGGCAACCGGCTGAAGTCAGCGTTGCGGTATTCGCCCCGACGGCGGCGCAGGTTGGCCGCGCGGCCCACGTACAGCACGCCGGGCCCGTCGCCGCAAAACAGATACACCCCGGGCGCCGCAGGCACGTTGCGGAAGAACGTTTCACCAAGTCGATCGAGCAGCGGACGGGCGGGCGGCCAAAGCCAGAGCTGACGCGCTTTCATTCTTCTGAGGAAAAAATGGTACGCGAGGCGGGGGTCGAACCCACAACCTTCGGCTCCGGAGGCCGACGCTCTATCCAGTTGAGCTACTCGCGCACCTGCGGGCCCGGCCGGCGGCTCGGGCCCTCGCGGCTCAAGATAGGCAATCGGCCCGCCGCGGGCAATCCCTCTTGCCGCAGCCCGGCCGCCGGTGGTCGGGCACGGTCGCCTTGTCGGATCACCCGCCAATCGCAGCCGCGCGAGTTGTGCCAGGAAGCAGCGGCGTCGCGCAAATTGCGTTTTGCCCGACCCGCCCCGGCGTTAGAGTTGGACGGCTGCGTATGAGACTGCGCCTGAATTCGCGTGCGCCGGTCGGGTGGGCGACCGGCTGGGCGACGGGCGCGTTGCTTGCGGCGCTGGTGGTAGGGCGGGCGCAGCCCTTGCGCGAACAGAGCGCCGCGACGCTGGCACTGACGGGCACGCACGAGTTTCTGGTGCGCAACTGGGACACGCGCAACGGACTGCCCAGCGCCACTGTCACGGCCATCGCCCGCACGCCGGATGGATTCCTGTGGATCGGCACCCGCCAGGGTCTGGCGCGATTCGACGGCGCGCACTTCCGCGTGTTCACGCCGCAAAACACGCCCGGGTTCGTCTCGGCCTCGATCACCAGCCTGTGCGTGGATCGGGCCGGCGATTTGTGGATCGGCACGGCCTCGGGTTTGCTTCGCGCGGCGCAAGCCCGGCTGGACGGCGGCCCGAGCGTGGTTCGCTCCGGCGCGGCGGTCGCGGCACTGGCTGTGGATCGCGACGGCGATGTTTGGGCGGCATGGGTTGGCGGCGGTGTCCAAAAGGTTTCCGGCGCTGGCTCAACGCCGACCGACACCGCGCCGGCGGCGGCAACCGCGCAAGGCAATCTGCCGCCGGTCCAATCGGGCGCGCGGCTGTTCGTGGACGCGGTCGGGCGGGTGTGTCTCTTCAATGCGGGCGAGTTGTGGGTGCGCGAGGCGGGCCGGTGGACTCGCTTCGATCCGGGCGGGGTGTCGCTGCCGCGTTGGGAAGCGATTTACCCCAGCGCGCAGGGCGGTTGGTGGATTGCGTCGCAGCGTCAACTGGTGCGGTTGACCGATTCGGGGCTGGTGCCGGCCAGCTCGATGCTTCCGGCCGAGGAACAGGTGCCGCGCGCGGCCGTGGATGTGTTGCTCGAGGGCCGCGGCGGTCGGGTGTGGGCGGGCACGCACGGCGGCGGGATTTTCTGTTACGAAACCGAAGCGGGGTGGCGGCGCATGACGCCGCGTCGGGCGCGTCCGCTGGGCGGGGTGACCTGCCTCTACGAGGATGCCGAAGGGTTGCTCTGGGCCGGCACGTCCAATCGCGGTTTGTACCAACTGCGAGCGCGCTACGTGACGGCCTGGTCATTGCCCATCGCCGTGCATGAAGGCGCGCCTCACACCGTGTGCGTGGGTCGGGATGGCAGCGTGTGGGTGGGCACCGACGGCGCGGGCGTGTTTCGCTTCGGCAACGGCGTGGTCACCCGTTATGGACGCGCGCAGGGGCTCGAACAACTCAGCGTGACGGCGATTCTGGAGGATCGCGACACCAATCTCTGGTGCGCCACTTCGCGCGGGCTCTACCGGTTCGAAGAGGGCCGCTTCCGCCGCGTGCCCGATCCGGCGACGGGCCGCAAGACGATCACCGCGCTGTTCGAGGATCGGCAGGGCCGACTTTGGATCGGCATGGCCGGGGCGCTGGCGCTGCGGCATGCCGGCGGCTTTGAACTGTTCGAACTGCCCCGGCGCGCCCGACCGCACGAAATCCGCGCCATCGCCCAAGATTCCACCGGCCAGATCTGGATTGGGGCGCGCGGCGCCGGGCTGTTTCGGCTCACGCGTCGGGGACTGGAATGGGTGGACGCCTTCCAGCGGCCGCTGGTCATCTCACTCTATTGCGATGCCGAAGACGCCTTGTGGGTCGGGACAATGAACGGCGGGCTGGCGCGGCTCAAGGGTCGGTCGCTGCGCCGTTGGACCACGCGTGAGGGTCTGCCGGACAATACGCTTTACGCAATCCTGGAAGACGAGCGGGGCACGCTCTGGTTCAGTTGCAACGAGGGGATTTACGGACTGGACAAAGACGCGCTGCTGCGGCACGTGCGCGAGAGCGATCCGCCGTTGCTGGCGCAGCCGCTGCCGCTCGAAGGCGAGGCATCGGATCTGGGCTGTCTGGCCAGTGGTCAGCCCTCGGCCACACGTTCGGCCGACGGGCGATTCTGGTTTCCGGTGTTGCGGGGCATCGTGGCGTTCGATCCGTTGGCGCTGCCGGCGCAACGCCCGCCACACCCGCCGGTGCTCGAAGAGGTTCGGGCCGACGGCGTGCCGCTGGCGCGGAGCAGCGGATCGGAGGGCGAATGGCGCGTGGGTTCGGGTGCGCGCCGGATCGAGTTTTACTACACCGCTCCGGAGATGGAAGCGCCCGCACGGCTGCGATTTCGCTACCGGCTCGAGGGTCTGGACACCGACTGGGTGGAAGCGGGCAACCAGCGCGTGGCTTCCTACGCCCAACTGCGTCCGGGGCGGTATCGCTTTGCGATCATGGTCGGCGCGCACGGCGGCTGGCGCGCGGCCCCGGCGGCCCAGACGCTGGAGGTCGTGCCGCGGTTCTGGGAGCGAAGCGCGTTTCGGTTCGGGGCCGCGGCGCTGTTGCTGGTGACGGTGGCGGTTGCCGTTCGGATGGTCGAACGCGCCCGGATGCGCCGGCGACTGGCGCGGCTGGAAACCCAGCAGGCCATGGAACGCGAACGGGCGCGGATCGCCCGCGACCTGCATGATGACATCGGCTCGGGCCTGACCGAGATTCTGCTGTTGGGCGAGCTGGCCTCGCGCAGCGAGTCGCCGCCCGAGGAGCTGCGCCGGCAGGTGCAGGCCATGACCGAAAAAGTGCGGCAACTGGCCGCCGCGATGGACGAGGTGGTCTGGACCGTCAACCCGCGCAACGATTCGCTGCCGCGGTTGGCCAGCTACCTGTGCGATCGGGCGCGCGAGTTTTTCCGTCCCACCGCCATTGCCTGCCGCATTGACGTACCCGACAATTTGCCCGAGCTGCCGATCTCGGCCGCGCAACGGCATCACCTGTTGCTCGCCGTCAAGGAAGCGCTGCACAATGCCGCGCGCCATTCCGGCGCGCGGGAGGTCTGGTTGCGCCTGCGCTGCCAGGACGGTCAACTGCAGGTGACGATCGAGGACGACGGCCGCGGTCTGGAAACGACCGCCCGGACCGGCGACGGCCTGACGAACATGCGCACCCGACTCGAAACGCTCGGCGGGCGCGCCGAAGTCCAGAACCGACCGCAGGGCGGCACGCTGGTGCGTTTCAGCCTGCCGCTGCGCTGAGGCGCCGCCGGCGGGTGATCCGGTCGGCGGGGCCAACGGGCCATGGCAAAGCGGACCGCGCGCAGCAACAGCAGACGGACGAAGCTCCAGAGGTCATGATCAAGGTTGCAATCGTGGAAGACAGCGCCGGGGTGCGCGAGAACTGGGCGCGGCTCATCAACGCCGCCCCGGGTTTCCGGTGCGTGGGACTGTTCGGCAGCGGCGAAGCGGCGCTCAAGGCGCTGCCCCAGTTGCGTCCGGACGTGGTGTTGATGGACATCAACCTGCCGGGCATCTCGGGCATCGAATGCACCGCGCGCCTCAAAACACTTTTGCCGGAGACACAAATTTTGATGGTCACCGTGCACGGGGACAACGAGCGGGTGTTCGCCGCGCTGCAGGCCGGCGCGAGCGGTTACCTGCTCAAGCGCACGCGTGCCGATGAACTGCTGGAGGCCATCAGCGAAGTGATGCGCGGTGGCGCGCCCATGACCGGGGAGATTGCGCGCATGGTCATCGCCTCGTTCCGGCGGCCGGCGCCGGCGGCCGACGCCGCGCGCCTGACCCCGCGCGAGGAGGAAATCCTGGTGTTGCTGACGCAGGGCTATTCGAACAAGGAAATCGCCGACCGGCTTTCGGTGAGCTTCGACACGGTCCGCACGCATTTGCGGCACGTGTACGAAAAACTGCATGTGCGTTCCCGCACCGAGGCCGCGACCAAATACCTGCGCACCACCGGTCGGATTGCCGCCCCCGGCGACGCCTCCAAACCACAACAGCTCTGAGCGGACCGAGCCGACCGGGCTGCAAGCGCGGCGGGTTCAACGCACCGGCAGCTCGAGCGTCACGATCGTGCCGCGCGGCCGACGCGGCGTGATCCGGGCCCGTCCGCGGTGCGCTTCGATCACCCGTCCGACGATCGCCAGCCCCAGGCCGGTGCCGCGCGGTTTGGTCGTGGGCAGGGGCGCATGGAACGAACCGCGCAACTGTTCCGGGGCCATGCCCCTGCCGGTGTCGGCGATCTGGATGCGGACATGCGTCGGGGCCGGCGCGTCGTTGGGGCGGCGCACGGCGCGGGTTCGGACCGTCAGCGTTCCGCCTTCGGGCATGGCTTCGAGGGCATTGAGGATGAGATTGAGCAGGGCCTGTTCGAGCTGGACGGCGTCGCCCTGCACCGGCGGCAGGTCCGGTTGCAGGCGGCGCAGCCAGCGCACGCCGGCCTGAGCGAGTTTGTGGCGGACCAGCAGGCCCAGTTCGTCGAGCAGGTCGTTGAGGTTGACCGGGGCGCGTTGGGGTTCGGCGCCGCGGGCCAGGCCCAGAACGCGCTCCAAAATGCGATCCAGATGGTCGAGCGTTTCGCCGATGCGGCGGGCGTCCTCGGCGCGCGGATCATCGGGCGCAAACCGCAGATCGAGCGAATGCCACAGCAGCTTGAGCACGGCCAGCGGGTTGCGCACCTCGTGGGCGATTTCGGCGGCCAGCAGGCCCAGCGCCGACCATTTCTCGTTCTGGCGCAACTGTTCCTCGGCCTCGACAATGCGTTCATGCAGGCGCGCCTTTTCAATGGCGATGGCCGACAGTTCGGCGTAGGCCGAGAGCGTGCGCACCTCGTCGTTGGAAAAGACATGCGGCCGGCCGGTGTACACGTTCAGCACGCCAATTGCGCGCCGGCCGAAGACCAGCGGCACACTCAGCAGTGACACCAGGCCCTCGGCGCGCGCCAGTTCGACGTGCTGGTAGCGACCCGAGACCTGCACGTTTTCGACCTGGACCGGTTTGCACCGGCGCACCACGCTGCCGACGAGGCTTTCCTGAACGCTGACCGGAGAGCGGCGATCGTAGGCCGGCCCGGCGCCAAAGCTCGCGCGCGGCTCCAGCCATGCCCCGGTGGTGTCGAGCAACATCACCGAGCAGACCCTGGCCTGCATCAGTTCGGCGGCCTCGCGCGTGATGGCAGCCAGCGCCTCGTCGAGGTTGAGCGTCGAGTTGAGCGTGCGGCTCACGCTCACCAGCGACTCGAGCAAGCGGGCCTTGAGCCGCCATTGCTCGAAGCGCCAGGTGTTCTGGATGACCCGGGCGGCTTCGGCCGCCAGCGCAAGAAGCGTCTCCTGATCCGCGGCGTCGAACGCCCCGGGTCGGTCCGAATCCACATTCAAGACGCCGCGCACCTGGCCGCCGACCTGCAACGGCACGGCCAGCTCCGAACGCACCGAGGAGCGCAGCGGCACGTAGCGCGGATCGCGGGTGACGTCGTCCACGCATGCGGGCCGGCCGGTGCGCACGACCCAGCCGGTGATGCCTTCGCCCGGGCGCAATTTCAGTCCCGCAGCCGAGGGCGGCAGTCCCTGGGCGGCCAGGATTTCCAGCAGGCCGTTGGTGGGATTGATCAGCGCCACCGAGCCGCTGGAAGCGCCGACCAGCCGCACCGCTTCGCGCACGATCCGCTGCAACGCCTGTTGCGGTTCGAGCGTGGCGTGGATGACGCGGCTGACGCGGTAGAGCCGGATCAGCCGCTGGTAACGGGCGCGCCAGCTCCGGGCTTCGTGATTCAAGTTGGTTCGTCCCATGGGCTCGTGGCCTCGGGCCGCGGCCGGTCGCAGAATGCCGACCGGCTGCGACGCCGCAGTTGGTGCGAACGGAGCGCAGAGTAACAGCCCGGCGACGTCGTTGAAAGCTGTCCGGTAGCTGCTGGTGTTCGCCCGCCGGGCGCCAGGTAATTCGACGTTGCCAGAAAGCCGTCGGATTCCTAGTTTGCGGGGCATGCAACAGGAGTCGGCCGCCTCGGGGCCGGAAATGCCGGCGTATCCCGGTCGCATCAAATACGACGAACCGACCGCGCGCCGTTACCAGCAACGCATCGCGGCGCGGCATCGCGCCGAGTGGCGGCTGGTCGAGAGGGCCTTTGCGGCGGTGCCGCTGACGCATCGGGTGCTGGATGTGCCCTGCGGCGGCGGTCGGATGACAGTGGCGCTGGCCCAAAAGGGCTACGCGGTCACGGCCGCGGATTTGTCCGACGCGATGCTGGCGATTGCCCGGGAGACGATCGCAGCGCGGGGATTGAATTGTCCCGTCGAGAAGCAGGATGTCGAGCGGCTCGGGTACGCCGAGAGGAGTTTCGACACGGTGCTGTGTTTCCGGCTGTTTCATCATTTTCCGACGCCGGAGATCCGGCAACGGGTGGTGAACGAGTTGTGTCGGGTGGCGCGGCGGTTTGTGGTGTTGTCGTATCTGAGCCCGGTTTCCTGGACGGCCTGGCGGCGCCGGCTCGAGGCAGCGCTGGGCGGGCGGCGGTCGCAAAAACACGACACCTCGCGGAGTGAAGTCGAGGGCTACTTCGCCCGGGCCGGTTTCCGCCTGGTGCGGGACTTCGCGCAGTGTCCGGTGATTCACTCGCTGCATGTGGCGTTGTTCGAGCGCGCGGCGGAGGGCGGCACATGATCGTGCTGGGCATGGGCGGCATGGTCGGGCACGACCCGGCGGCGGCGCTGGTGGTGGACGGGGAGGTGGTGGCAGCGGCCGAGGAGGAGCGCTTTGTGCGGCAGAAGCACGCCAAGGGCCGGCAGGCCGAGGCGGCGGCGGCGTACTGTTTGAAGCAGGCCGGCCTGAGACCGCGCGACGTGCAGGTGGTGGCGATTCCCTACGCGCCGGTGAGCCTGCGCAGTCCGGCGCGCTGGCATTACGCGCTGCGACACTGGTACGCGCCGGATCGGGCTCTGGCGGCGTTGTTCAACGGCAATCGGCGTTTCCGGCGCAATGTGCGTCGGGTGTTTGGCGCGCTGGAACGGCTGGGCATCGAACCGCGGGCGGTCCGGTTCATGCCCGTGCCGCATCACCTGGCGCATGCCTCCAGCGCGTATCATTTGTCCGGCTACCGCGACGCGGCGATTTTGAGCGTGGACGGCGTGGGCGAGTATTGCACGACGTGGTTCGGCTGTGGGGAGGGCGGGGAAATCCGGACGCTGAAGGAGTTTTATGCGCCCGATTCGCTGGGCGGTTGTTACGGGGCGATCACCGAGTATCTGGGGTTCGAAATGCTCGATGGCGAGTTCAAGGTCATGGGCATGGCCTGCTACGGCGATCCGAACCGGGTGGATGTCTCGCCGCTGATTCGCTGGGACGAACGCGGTTTCCGCGTCAACACGCGTCTGGTCAACTGCATGGGCTGGCGACGATACAAGCGAGCGTTGCGCGGCGGCTCGGAGGGCATCGGCACGTTTTTTTCGCCCCGGTTGATCCGGATGTGGGGGCCGCCCCGCGAGGGGGATGAGATTGACGAGCCGTATGTGCACATCGCCGCGGCAGTGCAACGCCAGCTCGAGGAGATCCTGATTGCGCTGACGCGTCATTATCTGGGCGGGCACATCGCCCGCACCCGGCGGCTTTGTTACGCCGGAGGCGTGGCGCTCAACGTCAAGGCCAACCAGCGGCTGATTGAAACCTTCGGGCCGGACTTCGAACTGTTTGTGCAACCGGCAGCCAGCGATGCGGGCACGGCCCTGGGCGCAGCCACCTACGCCGCGCATCAACTGGGCGATGCCATCCGCCCGATGCAGCACGCGTATCTGGGCCCGGAATACTCGCCGGAAGAGATCGAGGCGGCCTTGCGCCGCCGCGGCGTGGGTTACGAGCGGTGTGACTCGATCACCGATGTGGTGAGCGAGTTGCTGGCGCGCGGCGAAGTGGTGGCGTGGTTTCAGGGTCGGATGGAATTCGGTCCGCGGGCGCTGGGCAACCGCAGCATTCTGGCCAATCCGGCCGTTCGGGGCATCGCCGAGCGCATCAACGCGCAAATCAAATATCGCGAGCGCTGGCGACCGTTCTGCCCCTCGATTCTGGACACGATCGCGCCGGAGGTGTTGCAGAGTCGGCATCCGGCCCCGTACATGACCTTCACCTTCCCGGTGGCTGAAGCCTGGAAGGCGCGCATTCCGGAAGTGGTGCATGTGGACGGCACGGCGCGTCCGCAGGTCGTCACGCCCCAGAGCAATCCGCGCTACTACGAATTGCTCCGCAAATTTCAGGCGCGCACCGGCATCGGCGTGCTGCTGAACACCTCGCTCAATCGCCGGGGCGAGCCGATGGTTTGTTCGCCCGAGGACGCGTTGAACATGTTCTACAGCAGCGACCTGGAGTATCTGGCGATGGGCGATTTTCTGCTGCGCAAGTAGCCCGCGAGCATTCCGAAAGAACACTTCATCGAGGTGGCGGACGGCGCGGCAGCCGTTGCCAATTGGCAGCAGCCGCTCACCGGATGGGGCTCGACAAATTCCGGCGCTTGGACCAGCCATGTAGGTAATGGCAGAGCGCAAACCGAAATCCAAAGCAACCACCATGAAAACCGTTTTGGGTCTTTTGACCGGAATGGCCGTCACGCTGTTGTGCGGCCGGGCAGCGGCGCAGTTGTACTGGGATGGCAACGGCGCGAGCCCCGGTGCGGGCGGTCCCACACCTTCGGGCACGTGGGACAGCGATCCGTTCTGGAGCACGTCGGCCAATGGCGATGTGGCCACCGGCGCGTGGGTGGATGGCAGCAGCGCGGTGTTTGCCGCCGGCGGCGACGCCACCGGCTCGTACACCGTGACCATCGGCGGCGCGCCCTGGGTCACGGGTCTGACGTTCGAGGAAGGGGATGTGACGCTCAGCGGCGGAACGCTGGATTTCCCCGGCGGGGGCATCATCCAGGTTGACGCCACCCAGGCCACAATCAACTCGGTCATCAGCGGCGGCTCGGGCGGGCTCACACAATTGGGCCTGGGCACACTGGTTTTGGGCGGCATCAACACCTTCACGAACACCTACTCGCTGGTTCAGGGCACGCTGCGCATGGGCGCGTCGGGCGACATTCTGGGCGGGGCGGCGCTTTCGATTTCCAGCGGCGCGACGCTGGACCTGAACAACAACAGCGTGGGAATCGGCTCGGTGGGCGTGGCGACGTTCAGCAGCGGCAGCAGCATTCTGCTGGGCAGCGGTACGTTGACCAACCTGGGTATCGGCCCGAACACGCGTTATGACGGCGTGATTTCCGGCAGCGGGAATGTGGTCAAAACCGGCAGTAACACCTGGACGCTCGGCGCCGACAACACATATACGGGGCGGACGATCGTTCTGGGCGGAGTGCTCTCGTTGGCCGGCAACCCGCCGGGCGACCGGCTGGGCACGCCCCCGTCGGTCTATGTACCGGATCAACTCATCCTAGACGGCGGCACGCTGAATTTTCCCTCCACCTCGCCGACCAACATCGCAGCCACGCGCGGCATTTATCTGGGCCCGGCCGGGGGCACCATCACCATGGCCAGCACCAAGAGCCCGGTCATCGAATCACCCATCACCGGTCCGGGCAGTTTGACCAAGCCCAGCACCGGCAACCTGACCCTCAACGCGATCAACACCTTTGCCGGTGACTTTATCATTCGCGCCGGCGGTGTCCGGTTCAACAGCGATGCCGCCGCAGGCACGGGAACGGTTCTCATCACGCCCGATGCCAACGTGTTCCTGAGGAATTTGTCTCCACCGGGCAACGTCTCGACGCTGACCAACCCCATCGTCGTGAACTCCGGTACGGGCAGGGTCGAATTCGTTGTCGCCCAGGGCGACACCTTCATCGTGAGCGGCCAGATCAGCGGCGACGGACCGATGGGCCGCGGACAGACGCAGACCGGCAACGGCGGGACTCTGGCGTTCACCGGCGACAACAGCGGTTGGAGCGGCGGATTCTGGTTGCTGCGGGGCCGGGTCGCTCTCGGTCACCGAAATGCCCTGGGCACGGGCACGGTGGTCCTCCAGCCTGCCGCCACCGGGGTCAATGGTGTCGTGCTGCTGGCTTGGACGCCATTGACCGGTGCCAACGCCGTGAACAATCCCATGATCATCAACGTGACCAACGCAGCCACCAATGCTCTGCTCAATCTCGGGTTTGGCGGCACCAACGCTCTGGAATGGTCGGGGCCGATCGAGCTCAGTTCGACCAACTCGCCCCTCATCAGCCCGATCCTCAACGTCACCAACACCGGCGGGACGATTCTGTCGGGCCCGATCAACGGCGGGCCGGGCGTGGGCCTGACCAAAGCCGGATCGGAACTGCTCGTTTTGAGCGGCGTCAGCACGTATTCGGGCACAACCACGGTTGACGACGGCACGTTGTTGGTCAACGCCCCGGGCAGTCTGGCCGGCCCGGTTGTCGTCAACAACGGAGCGGCCCTCGGCGGCTCGGGCAGCATCTCGGGAAGCGTCACCGTCAACGCCGGCGCCCGGATCAGCGCCGGCAGCAGCGCCGGCACGCTCACCCTGGGCAATGGCCTGGACCTGAGCGCCGGCGGTACCAACATCTGGGAACTGGCCGCCAACAGCACCGCCAATCCGGGAAGCGACTTCGACCAGATCGTGCTCACCGGTGGCAACCTCGTTCTGGGTGGCTCGGCCGCGCTGGAAATCCGGTTCATCGGTTCGGCCACCGTGCCTTCGGGCTCGGATCCGTTCTGGCAGCAGAATCATTCCTGGAAAATCATCGCCCTCAACGGCGGCAGCAACCCGGGCAACACCCTGTTCTCGACGATCACCGGCACCAACGGTCTGACGGCCGGCACGTTCTCGCTCTCGGCTGACGCCTCCGGCGTGTACCTCAACTACACGACCGCGGCGCCGCCGCCACCGCTGTTGCGGCCCACAATCACCGCAATCACCGGCGCTGGCAGCGGAACGGTGACAGTTCACTACACCAACACCATCCCGGGCACGGCCTACGTGCTCCAGTACAGCACCAATCTGGCCACAACCGACTGGTACGACACCGCCACCAACACCGCTTCGGGCACGAGCGATTCGCAAACCGACAATCCGCTTCCGGGCACCTCGCGCCGGTTCTACCGCGTTTACTACGTCGCACCCTGAGGTCGCCAACAGCCCTGCCGCGGGGTCGCTCTGGGGGGCGACCGGCACCCTCTGCGCCCGGAAACGTCCGGCCCGCAGAAAAGTATGGAATCACCGCAAAAACCGCCTGTTGACCGCGTCCGGTCAGGACGGCAAGGTTTCACTGACACAAAGCGCGGTACGGAATGGACATGAAACGCCTTCCAGTGCGGTCCGGCTTTACGCTCATCGAGCTGCTGGTGGTGATTGCCATCATCGCGATTCTGGCGGCGATGTTGCTGCCGGCGCTCAGTCAGGCCAAGGAACGCGCTCACCGGCTGGCCTGCCGGAACAACCTGCGTCAGATGGGACTGGGCAGCCAACTTTACGCCGAGGACGACTCGCAAAACCGCCTTTCCGGCTCGCTCAAAACCACGCCGGCTCAGGCCCACGACGATGATGATTTGAACTGGCTTTACGGCTTCGGCTACTCCTTCCCCAGCTACGTGCAAAACGTCAAAACCTTTATCTGCCCTTCGACGCGCAATTCGGTTGACCCCAACAAGATCATCATCAGCAGCAATCCGCTCAACGGCAACGCGCCGATCCGCATCACCCAGGATCTGCTCTCCTGGCCGCACGGCCCGAGCGCGCCCGCGCCGCTCTCCAGTTCCGATTACCGCGGCAGGCAGGCCACCTATGGCGGCCACAGCTACGAGGTTTTTGGCTCGTGGTACAACTCCTCCGGCGGAGCGGACTGGCGCACGGCCTACACGCGCAAAACCACTCGCGCCTTCCCGTACAAACACAAGAACGCGCCCTTCGCCGGCGCGGTCACCGGCCCTTCGGACACGTTCCTGCTGCTCGATGCGATGGAACCCGAATCCGTGGACCCGAAATACAACCACCAAAATTTTCCCAATCCCTACTGGGGGCATGGCACGGCCGGCGCGAACGTCGCGTTTTGTGACGGCCATGCCGAGTGGATCAGCCGCAAGGATTGGAACCGGCGCTACAACTGGTCCGAAGATCCGGTGGGCGTGCCGGACACGCCCTACTACTGAGGCGGCGGAAGCGCACCCGACCGCGCTCGAGCCCCGGTGCGCAAGATCGCCCGCGCGGCCCGCACCAGCGCCTCCATCTGCGCCGGTGTGCCAATCGTAATTCGCAAAAACGCCCGTACCTCTGGCGCGTCGAACCAGCGCACCAGAATCCGCCGCTCCCGCAACCGTTGCAGCCACTCGCGGGCGGGCAGTTGGGGCGGACGCACCAGGATGAAATTCGTCTGGCTCGGAAACACCTCGAACCCCAGCCGGCTCAGTTGATCACTCGTCCACTGTCGCACGGCGAGGATTTTCCGGAAGTTGGCGCGATACCACGGCAGCTCGTCCAACGTCGCCTCGGCAGCGATCTGGCCCAGGCCGTTGACGTTGTAGCTGTCGCGAATCTTGTGCAGCGCGGCGATGAGCTCCGGCGGGCCGATGAAATAGCCCACGCGCTGGAAGCAAAGCGAATACGCCTTCGAAAACGTGCGCGAGACGATCACGTTGGGCAATCGCAGCGCCAGCTCGAGGGCGTTCTCTTCGGCAAAATCCACGTACGCCTCATCAAGCACCACCACGCCCCGCTGCGCCCGGCAGAGTGCCTCCAGCTCGCGGGTGCGATAACCCCGACCACCCGGCGCGTTGGGCGTGGTCACAAACGTCAACGCCGCATCGAACCGCCACCGGCCCTGCCGGCGCAACGCTCCCAACGGGGGCAACCCGAAATCCGCCTCCAGCGCCACCGGGTGCTTCACCGCTCCGTGCAGCTCCGCCAGCACCGGATAGAGCGAATAACTCGGCACGAAATACTGCACCAGCGCGCGCCGGATCGCTGCGCCCCGCACCGCGACCGCGGGCTCGACAAAACATCGCACCGCCATCGCCAGCAGCTCGTCGGACCCGTTGCCCACGATCACGTGCTCGGGCGTGCAGCCGTGCAGCCGCGCCAGCTTCTGGCGCAGCGGCTCGGACGTGGGGTTCGGATACAGCCGCAGCCGACCGTCCACCGCCGCGCGCACCGCGCGCAAGACCCGCGGCGAGGGCGGATAGGGATTCTCGTTGGTGTTGAGTTTGATCAGTCCCGGCACGCGCGGCTGCTCGCCCGGCACGTAGGGCTGAAGCGCCGCCACGAGCGGGCGGATGAATGTTCGTGCCCGGTTCATTCTTCGGTGCGAATGGCCGCCGAACGCCCGTGTGCGCCCAGACCTTCCATGCGTGCGAACAGCTCGACAGTCGGCAGCGCCCGGCGCAACGCCGCGCGCGAGTATTCGACGACACTGGTGCGGCGCTGGAACTGATCGGCGGTCAGCCCCGCAAAGGACGCCCCCGCACCGCCGGTGGGCAGCGTGTGGCTGGGTCCGGCGACGTAATCGCCCAGAACCGTCGGCGACCATGGCCCCACGAACACCGCTCCGGCGGTCCGAATCGCCGCCGCCACGGTGCGCGCCCGGCGTGTCATCACCTCGCAATGCTCGGGGGCGAGTCGGTTGACCACCGCCAGGGCGTCGCTGAGCGAGTTGACGTGAATGAGCCAGCCGTGTTGTTCGAGGGCGCGCCGGATGAACTCGCGCCGTTGCAGCCGCGGCAGTTGGCGCTCGATCTGCCGCTCGACGGCCCGCAGCAATCGTCGCGAGGTCGTCACCAGCCAGACGCGTTCCTGACCCGAGCCATGTTCGGCCTGTGACAGCAGGTCGGCAGCAGCAAATGTCGGATTCGCCGTTTCGTCGGCCAGCACCAGCACTTCGCTCGGCCCGGGCAACAGGTCCACCGCCACGCGTCCGAACAGCAACCGTTTGGCCGCGACCACATACGCGTTGCCCGGACCGAAGATTTTTTGAACCGGTCGGATCGTCTCCGTGCCCAGCACCATCGCCGCAATCGCCTGCGCCCCGCCCACGCGGTAGATCTCGGTCGCCCCGGCCACCCGCGCCGCAAACAACAGCGCCGGATCAATCCCGCCGTCCCGTCGGCAGGGCGTGCACACGACGATTTCCGCGCAGCCGGCCGCCTTCGCCAGCGTGACGGTCATCAGCGCCGTCGAAATCAGCGGCGCGCGTCCGCCCGGGATGTAAATGCCCACGCGCTGAAACGGATCGAATTTCTCCCCCACGAACGCGCCATGGCTGTTGCGCATCTGCCAGTTGCGACGCAGCGAGCGACGCGCGAACGCCACGATGTTGCGCGACGCGGCCGTCACCGCCGCGCGCAGTTCCGGCCCGGCTTGAAGCGAGGCGGTCATCAATTCGGCGCGCGTGACTGCTAGTTGCTCGGGTGACAACCTCGCGCCGTCAAAACGCGCCGTCAGTTCCAGCAGCGCCGCATCGCCGCGCTGGCGCACCGCTTCGATGATCGCCCGCGTTTGCTCCTCGATGTGGGCGTCCCACAGGCTGGAGGCCGACGCCAGCCGCTCGATCTGGGAAGCGAAATCCGGGTCGCTCTGCTGCAACACTCGCATGGCGGCAAGGTAGGCAACCGGACGGTTCGAAGAAAGCCCAATGCCGCCCGGCCAGCCCCGGCGTACCAAATCCACGCGCGAGGCGTGAAAATTCCGCCCGACAGGCCGGTTGGCTCACTACCGCACCGTCTGGGTTCGCACGATTTTACGCCGTCAATCGCGAGATTTGTGCCCGGCGGGGCTGGCCGTTGTGGGCTGGCCCGTCGTGTGCTTGACGCCCAAACGGAGCACATGGCCAGGCTGATCAAAATCTACGACGCTGACTGGGCGATCCGAAAGAAACGGCCCGCACATCTGGACGAGCGGGTGTGGATTGTGTCGCCGGAAGCGGTCGGCTCCGCGCAGGTTCTGGTCGCGCCGCTGTGGCTGGTAGCCCGGCATACTTTGGCCGGGCGGTTGGGTGCCGCTGCAGTGGCGCGTCCGTTGCCTGCGACCGGTCTTGGGAGCTGAGGAGGCATCCGCGGCGCGGGCGGGTTGTTGCAGCCATGTCAACCCGCGCTGCCGCGCCGGGAGAAATCGTTTCCTCGGGCCGCCGCCCCGGTTAGTCTCGCGTCGTGAGACGCAATCCCATCCTCGCCGCGCTGGATGTGCCGACGGCCGAGCAGGCGCTGGCTCTGGCGCGGCAAATCGTTCCCTGCGTCGCGGGTTTCAAGATCGGCAGCGAACTGTTCACGGCCGCCGGACCGGACATCATCCGACGACTCCGGGAGCTGGGCGGGCGGGTGTTTCTGGATCTGAAGTTTCATGACATTCCCAACACGGTCGCCCGGGCCGTGACGGCCGCGGTGCGATTGCAGGTGGACATGCTCACCGTGCATGCGAGCGGCGGATTGGCCATGTTGCGCGCCGCAGAGCAGGCGGCCCGCCAGACGGCCGAATCACTCGGCCAGGAGCCGCCGCTGGTGCTGGCGGTCACGGTGCTGACCAGCGCCGACGCCGACACGCTGGCCGAAGTGGGCTGCGACCCCAGCCCGGCGCGCCAGGTCGAGCGGCTGGCGCAACTGGCTGTGCGCGCCGGCCTGCGCGGCCTGGTGTGTTCACCGCTGGAGCTTGTCATGCTCCGACAACTTCTTCCCGAAGCGGTGCAACTGGTCGCGCCGGGCATCCGCACCGGCAGCGAGTCGCCCGACGATCAGAAACGCACGCTCACGCCGCGCGAAGCGCTCGAGGCCGGAGCGGATTGGCTGGTCATCGGTCGGCCGATTTACGCCGCGCCCGATCCGCGTGCCGCCACGGAGAAAATTCTCGCCTCGCTGCGCTGAAGTCGCGAAGCGCACGCGTCGGGGCGGCGCGGCTCGCGCCGGAGCCCGATCCGGGAAGCTTGCTCCGCTGCCACCGACATGGTAACCGGCGCCCATGCACTCACCGAACCCGCCGCCCCGAACGTTACCTCGCCGACAAATGTTGCTTCGGTCCGGCGCCGTGGTGTTGTGGCTGGCGGCATCGAGGGCCTGGTCGCCGTTGTTGGCCGCTACGGCGCGGCGGCGGTTCAAGGTCGGCGCCTGCGACTGGTCGCTGGGCAAAACGGCCGATCCGGGCGCGTTCGATCTGGCCAGGGAGATCGGCCTGGACGGCGTGCAGGTGAGTCTGGGCACGGTGGCCGATGACATGAAATTGCGCCGGCCGGAGGTGCAACGTGAGTACTGCGCGGCAGCGCGCCGGACCGGCCTGGAGATCGCGTCGCTGGCAATTGGCGCGTTGAATCAGGTGCCCTTCAAGAGCGATCCGCGCGCGTTCGAATGGGTTCGCGACTCGATCGAGGTGTGTCGGGTGTTGGGCGTGCGGGTGGTGCTGCTGGCTTTTTTCAACAAGGGCGATCTGCGCGATGATCCGGCCGGGATCGAGGAAGTGGTGCGTCGGCTGCGACGGTTGGCGCCGGCCGCCGAGAAAGCCGGTGTGGTTCTGGGTCTGGAGAGCTGGCTCAGCGCGCCGGCGCATCTGGAGATTCTGCGACGCGTCGGGTCGCGGGCCGTGCAGGTTTACTACGACTGCTGCAATTCGCACGAGCGCGGCTACGGTGGATCAGGAGATTCGGCTGCTGGGACGGCGGCGGATCTGCGAGTTTCATTTCAAGGAAAACGGGGCGTTGCTGGGCCGGGGTCGAGTGGATTACCGCAAGGTGCGGGCGGCGCTGGATGCGATCGGCTATCGCGGCTGGGTGCAGATCGAGGGCTCGTTGCCGCCGGGCGGGGATTTGATCGAGAGCTACCGGGCCAACTGCCGCTTTGTGCGGCAGGTGCTGGGCTGAAATTGGGGCCGGCTTTGCGGTTGAAACGGCGCGGGCGGGCCGGTTTATTGGACGGAGTGGTGGGCGCTTGGCGCAGTGGTTAGCGCGTCTCGTTTACACCGAGCAGGTCGGGGGTTCGAATCCCTCAGCGCCCACCAATTCGAATCTCCTTGTGTGGATCGGTTCACACGGCCCGGTGCCCGGGTGTGATTTGCTTTTGCTTTCATGAATCAGGCTTTTGATACTGCGTGCATGGATGCGGTACTGGAGTATCTGGAGCAGAACCAGAAGCGATTTGTCGCGGAGCTGGCCGAGTACGTGCGGTTTGCGAGCGTGTCGGCGCAGGTGGGGCACAACGGGGACATGGCCCGATGCGCAACCTGGCTGGTGAAGCACTGTCGCCAGATCGGTCTTCAGGCCCGACTCTGTCCCACCGCCGGTCATCCGGTCGTGCTGGCCTGCACCCCCCCGGTGCGGCGGCGACGCGGCCAGCCGCGGCGGCGGCATTTTCTGGTTTACGGTCATTACGATGTGCAGCCGCCGGAGCCCTTCGAGCTCTGGCGCACGCCGCCGTTTGAACCGGTGGTGCGGGATGGCGCGTTGTTCGGCCGGGGAGCGAGCGACAACAAAGGCCAGCATTTCGCCCATCTCAAGGCCGTCGAGGCGTATCTCAAGACCGGTCAGTTGCCGCCGGTGGACCTGACCTTTGTCATCGAGGGCGAGGAGGAAGTCGGCAGCCGGAGTCTGGAGGCGTTTCTCAAATCGCACCGCTCGCTGCTCTGGGAATGCGACGGCGTGGTGGTGTCGGACACCGGCATGCCCGGGCCGCGTCTGCCGGCGCTGACCTATGCGTTGCGCGGCATCGCCTCGCTGGAAATCATCGTGCACGGGCCGGCGCGCGACCTGCATTCGGGCATCTTCGGCGGGTCGGTCGAGAATCCGGCCCTGGCGCTGTGCCAGTTGCTGGCGCGCGTGCGCGACCAGCACGGGCGGATCACGATCCCGGGTTTTTACAAGGGTGTGGTGCCGCTCTCGAAATTCGAGCGTGCGCAACTGGCGCGGATTCCGTTCGACGCCGAGCAGTACCGGCGATTTCTGGGCGTACCGAAGCTCTTTGGCGAACGCGGTTTCACCCCCAACGAACAGCGCATGGCGCGTCCGACCTTCGAGATCAACGGCCTGACCAGTGGTTACCAGGGCGAGGGCAGCAAAACGATCGTGCCGGCCTGGGCGCGGGCCAAGATCACCGCGCGGCTGGTGCCCAACCAGCGACCCCAGCACGTGCTCAAACGCATCGGCGCGTTTCTCAAACGCCATTGCCCGCCGACGGTGCGGCTGGAAATCCGCGATGCGCACGGCTCGGAAGCCTACCATGTTTCGCCGCAGAGCCCCGATGCGCAGGCCGCACTGCGCGCCCTGCGGGAGGCGTTCCAAGCCGAACCGGTGCTGCTGCGCGAGGGCGGCTCGATCCCCATCGTGAATCAATTCAGGAAAATCCTCGGCCTGGACACCTTGCTGGTGGGGCTGGCGTTGCCCGATGACAACGCGCATTCGCCCAACGAGAAGTTCGATCTGAACGTCTTCGCGCGAGGGCAGCGGATGAGCGCGTTGTTGTGGCGCGAGCTGGCCGCGGTGCGACGAGGCGGCTGAACGCGCGATCTGCCCGGTGCATTGGACTTGCAAAATGCCGCCCGCCCGCTACAAGGGGTGCATGGCCACCGTTGGTTGCGCCGGACTTCGGCCGGGTGCCGCCTTGAGCAGTGTGGTACTGACGCTGGGGTTGTGGCTGGCTGGCGGCTGCGCCTCGACCGGCGGACGGGCCAACGTCTCGCAGGCCCAACTCGACCGCGTTATTTCCCAGGTGCGCCCGGCGCTGGTGCGGCTGCGCGTGGTGACGACCGAGTACACTGAGGGCCGGGAGGTCAAAATGCAGGCCGTCGGCAGCGGCGCGATCATCACCCGCGACGGCTACCTCATCACCAACCACCACGTCGCCGGTCGCGCCGTGCGCATCTTCTGCACGCTCTGGAATCGCGAGGAAATCGAGGCCGAACTGGTCGGCACCGATCCGCTGACCGACATCACCGTGCTCAAACTCAAACCCGACCGGCCGATGGAATTCACTCCGGCCCCGTTCGGCGATTCCTCCAGACTGCGCGTGGGCGATCCGGTGCTGGCGATGGGCAGCCCGATGGCTCTTTCGCAGTCGGTCACCCTGGGCATCATCAGCAACACGGAGATGACGATGCCGCGGTTCTTCGGTCCGTTTGCACGATTCCGGCTCGACGGGGAGGACGTCGGCGCGCTGGTCAAATGGATCGGTCATGACGCGCCCATCTACGGCGGCAATTCCGGCGGCCCGCTGGTCAACCTGCGCGGCGAAATCGTCGGCATCAACGAAATCAAATTCGGTCTGAGCGGCGCGATCCCGAGCAACCTGGCCAAAGCCGTGGCCGAGGAGCTCATCGCCCGGGGTCGGGTGCAGCGGAGTTGGCTGGGCGTGGACGTGCAACCGCGGTTCAAACGTGCGGGCGCACCCGGAGCGGTGATCCCCGCCGCGGGCGCGGCTTCCGCGCCGGGGCCGGACGAAGCGGGCGTGCTCATCGCCGGGGTGTTGGAGGACTCGCCGGCGGCGCGGGCCGGGCTGCGAGCGGGCGATCTGTTGGTGTCCCTGGCCGGGCAGCGCGTGGACGTGCGCTACGACGAGCAAATGCCCGATTTCATGCGCCTGGCGTCCGGATTGCCGATCGGTCAACCCGTTCCGGCGGTCGTGCAGCGGGACGGACGCGAGTTGACGCTTCAAATCACGCCCGTCGAACGGACCGAGATGTTTCCCAAGCCCAGGGAGATCAAGGACTGGGGCATCACCGCGCGCAACCTCACCTGGCTTTCGGCCCTGGAGATGAAACGCCCCGACACCAACGGCGTGGTCATCACCTCGGTCCGTCCCGGCGGGCCATCAGGGGATGCGAACCCGCCGTTGAACGAGGGCGACGTGCTGGTCGCCGTCAACGACCTGCCGGTGCGCAACGTCGAAGAGCTGCTCGAACGCACGCAGCAGCTTCGGGCCGGCCGGAGCGAGCCGGTGCCGGTGGTGGCCACCTTCGAGCGCAAGGACAAGCGCTATCTGACCATCGTCAAGGTCGGTCTGGAGGAGCTCAAAGATCCCGGTCTGGAGGTCACCAAGGCCTGGCTGCCGGTCGAAACCCAGGTCATTACCCGGCCCATTGCACGGCAGTTGGGTCGACCCGAGTTGACCGGTTTTTATCTCACCCGCGTCTATCCGGCCAGCACTGCCGAGAAGGCCGGCCTTCGCGTGGGCGATTTCATCATCGCCGTGGATGGCGAGAAACTCACCGCCGCCGGCCCCGAACATCAGGACGAACTGGCTTCGCTCATCCGCCAGTACGAGATCGGCCACACCGTCGAACTGACCGTGCTCCGGAGCAACGCCACGCTCAAAATTCCCGTCGAGCTGGTGCGCTCGCCGCGGCTGCCGCGCGAAATGAAGTCCTACCGCAACGACGATTTCGAGTTCACCGTGCGCGACATCTCGTTTTTCGACCGGGCCGAGCGCCAGTGGAGTCTCGAGCAGACCGGCGCGCTGGTCACCGACGTCAAACGCGGCAGTTGGGCGGAACTGGGCTCGCTCTTTGTGGATGATCTGATCGTGGAAGTGGACGGTCGCGCGGTCAGCGACGTCGAAACGTTGCGCCGCGAGATGGAGCGCGTCACGGCCGCCCGCCAGACGCCGGTGATCATGAAGGTGGTCCGCGGTGTCCACACCAAATATCTCGAGCTGGAACCGAACTGGAAAAACTGACCTTCAACCAAAGGAAATCCATGCGTGCGACCGTTCTGACCCTGCTGGCTGCCGGCCTGATGCTCGCGCCGATCCAACCGCCCCTGCGCGCCGATGAACTGGCCGAAAAAGGCCGTGCCATCTTCAAACAATACCAGCGTGCCGTCGTCACCGTGCAGGTCGTCATCAAATCCAAAATGTCCTTCGGCGGCATGGGTGCTCAGGGCAACGAGTCCAAACAGGACCTCACCGGCACGGTGGTGGATCCCTCCGGCCTGACTGTTCTGGCGCTTTCGGCCACCGATCCGTCGAGCATGATCCGCAACCTCTTGAGCGGCATGGGCGACGAAGAGAGCCGGTTCAAGTTCGACACCGAGCTGACCGACGTGAAGATCCTGCTCGAGGACGGCACCGAACTGCCGGCCGAAATCCTGTTGCGCGATCGCGATCTGGATCTGGCGTTTATCCGGCCCAAAGTACGCCCGGCCCAGCCGATGCCGTTCGTGGATCTGAGCCGCGCCGGTCAGGCCGATGTGCTCGACCAGGTCATCACGCTCAACCGCCTGGGCAAGGCCGCCGGTCGCGCCTACGCCGCCTCGGTCGAACGCATCAGCGCCGTGGTCCAGAAACCCCGCCTCTTCTACGTGCCCGAAAGCACCATGACCACCACCGCACTGGGTTCGCCGGCGTTCTTGCTCGACGGTCGCCTTCTGGGCATTTGCGTTGTTCGCTCCGTCAGCACCGACGGCACCGATATGAGCCTGTTCAGCCTCCAGCCGCCGGGGTTGACCGGCATCATCCTGCCGGCTGCTGACGTGCTCAAAGTGGCCAAACAAGTGCCCGAAACCAAACCCGCCGACGCCGCCCCGTCGGAAAAGAAAACCGACGCCAAACCGGCCGAAAGCACGCCGCCACAATAAACCGACGGTCCGCCGAACGCCGATCGTTCGAGCCGGCGCGAGTCGGGCCCACCCGCGCAGCGGCGCGTTTACGCCGCCCCGTCCACAATCTGGCAGATCATCGGTTGGAGCGGCCGACCGGTGCGACGCTGATGTTCCCGCGCCATGTACTGAACGAACTCCTCGACCTGGTGATGGCGCACCAGGTGAATCGTCGCGCCGCCAAATCCTCCGCCCGTCAGCCGCGCGCCCAAACAGGCCGGATGCGCCCGCGCCAGCTCCACCAGCAGGTCGAGCTCCGGCGTGCTGTTGCGCAGGAAATCCCGCGAGCTTTCGTGGCTCTGAAACAGATATTGTCCGAACTGCGCGTGATCCCCGTCCCGCAATGCCCGTTCAGCCGCCACCACACGCGCGATCTCGCTCACCACATGCCAGGCACACTCGAACTCGCGCGCGGTCAGCCGCTCCCGATGCGCTTTGAGATCCGCCGGCTCGACCGACCGGAGCGAGCGCGCGCCGAGTTTGCGCGCGGCGGATTCGCAATGCTGGCGCAGCGCGGCGTACTGGCCCGACACCAGCGCATGGCGCACCCCGCTGTCGCAGACCACCAGCACCTCGCCGGTCAACGGCAGGGTCTCGACGCTCCCGAACCGGCAATCAATCGTCAGCACGTGCCACGCGCGTCCGAACAGGCTCGAGACCTGATCCAGGATGCCGCAGGGCATGCCCACAAATTCGTTCTCGGCGGCGCGGCACAGGTGCGCCAGATGCATCCGTTCGGCGGGCGCGAGCGGCGGCGGCAACCCGCGCGCGTCCCGTTGCGGCGGCGGTGCAGGGCCCGTTTCGCTCAAGCCAAACGGATACAGCCGGCGCACCGCCAGCGCCGTGGCCACTTCCAACGCCGCCGAACTGCTCATGCCCGCGCCCGGGGGCACGGTGCCATGAATCGCCGCGTTGAACCCGCCGAACGGCACGCCGCGTTTGCGAAGCTGCGCCAGCACGCCCTTGACGTAGTCGGCCCAGCGCGCCGCCGGATTGGACCGCAGCACGTCAGTCCGAAACCGCTCCGGTTCGGGGAACGCCGAGGACACCAGCTCGATCCATCCGTCGCTGCGGGGTTCGACCGCCATAAAGATGTACCGGTCCACGGCCGCGGCCATGACGAGCCCTTCGTTGTAATCGGTGTGATTGCCCAGCACTTCCAGCCGGCCGGGCGCGCGCACCACATGCGGCGGGGTCGCGCCGAAACGTTTCCGGAACAGCTCGCGCACGAACGCCCCAGCTTCGGAGGGCGGGGTGGATCTGGCCAACGTCATCGAGCAACAGAGCGTGAACCGCTTGCCATCCTGCGGCTACCGCGGCGAACGCGGCCGGGGCTGCGGATTCATGGCCGAGGTCGGCACCGGTTCAGACCAGCCGGTCGAACTGCCGCGCCAGTTCGAAGTCCTTTTCGGTGAGCCCGCCCTCCGAATGGGTCGTGAGCGTGAGCGTCACCTTGTTCCATCGGATGTCAATGTCGGGATGATGCCAGGCTTTCTCGGCGCGACGCGCCACGGCGTTGACGAATTTCATCGCCGTGGCGAAGTCCTTGAACTGGAAAGTGCGGGTGATCGCCCGGCCGCGCCGTTTCCACTCGGGCACGGTCGCCAGTGCAGCCCGGAGTTGCGATGCGTTGAGTGTTGCCATCACGCAATGGTGGCACAACCGCCGCGCCCCGTCACGCGGCGTTCAACCGGGGCGGCGTGTCGGGCGGATCGCTGCGGGCCGGATCGGCCGGCCCGCCGCGCCGCGCGTCACGAAGGATGGCCCAACTGGAGCTCAGCGCCCAGAGCCAGTTGAGCGCGAACACGGCCATGCCCAGCAGCGGCCAGCGCGCTGCTCGCCAGAGGGCGCGCAGGTTTTCAATCGGGTCGGCGAACGGATCGTCGAACTGCCCCCGATGCGTGGCGTACCAGGCGAAGAATTTGACCCCGCCGACCAGCGTCAGCCCAAACGCCCCCACCGTCACCAGCGCCTGCACAAGGCCGATCCGGCGACCTGCCAGCAGCGTGCCAAAACCCGGCAGCGCCAGGTTCATCGCCGCGCACGCCCGCGCCGCATCGCGATCGCGGGCCAAGACCGGGCCGAGCCATGAGCCGGGATTCATGATTGTCTCAAGGCGAAAGGCACACGCCCAGGGGCAGGTTGCGCACGATGGCAAAGCCGATGGCCACGCCCAGCGCCAACCAGGCCGCCCGGGTGCACCAGCGCGTAGCCGTGTCGCGGGGCAGCCTCCAGCCCAGCGCGTATCCCAGAGCGGTGCCCAGCCCCAGGGGCAGAGCCAGCACCAGCAGCGCGTTGTAGCGCAACGCCGCGGCCAGTTCACCGTGCAACAGATGTTGCAGCGCGCGTGTGCCGCCGCAGCCGGGACAGTTCAGTCCCGTGATCGCATGAAACAGACACGCCGGAACAAGCCGTTCTCGACCCGGGTCGAGTGCGACCAGCACCACCGTCAGTGCACCAGCCAGCACCGCCGCCAGCCACGGCCAGCGATCCGCGGCAACGGCTTTGCCAATGCGCGGTGGCACACCGGGGGCGTCGAAGCGGTCGGCCGAACCGTTCATTGGAACGCGGATTTGACCTCGGGCTTGCTGAGCACAACCAGCGCCCAGATGCCGACCGGGATGTTCACCAGGCAGCAACACGCCGTGAAGGGCACCAGCGTGAGGATGGCGGTCGTCATCGCCAGTCCGTGCGAACGCATGCGCAGCATTTGGATCGAACCAAACAAGCGCAACACAGCCAGCAACACGCCCAGAACACACGCCGGAAGGCTCACCAGCATCCAGATTTTTTGGGTCGGTGTTCGCTGCAATTCTTCGAGCGCCAGCAGTAATGGCAATCGGTCCGCCAGCAAGACCAAACCCAGACTGAAGAGGTTGCCGACCAGATCGAGGACCGCCAGGATCAACAGAAAAATGGCCGGCGGGCGCACGCGCTCAGTCGGCGGCACGACCGCGCTTGCCGGGCCGCCCGCCGGCGGTGCGAGCGGCAGCGCCACGGCCAGCTCGGGAAATTCGGCCAGCGCCTTCCATTCGGTCGAGCCCTCGGCGCAAACGCGGGTTTGGGCATTGGCCCGCCCTTCAGCAATCCACTGCTTGAGTTGCTCGAGGGAAACCGGACCGTATTCCCTGCCGTCGCCGCCGATGATCCTGTACATGGGGCAACTGTGTCGCGGGCCGGGTCGGAGCGTCAAGCGAACGTCGTGCCGCGGCGGCGCGGCCCGATTCCGCCTTCAAAACCATTCCCGACGCCCGTCCATGTAGATGCGCACAAAGTCGGCGTCCGAGCGGGTCAGGTAGAGAATTCCCTCGATCAGCCCGATGATCGCCATGACCCACGTTGCGATGCCGCAGGTCAACAGCCCGCCCAGCAGCGAGACCAGCAGCATGATGACGCCGGCGGTGGTGTAACCGAGGATGAATTTGTGAATGCCCAGCCAGCCCAGCAGCACGCCGCAAATGCCCGCCGGGATCTTCTTCGAAGCGCGCTCGGCAATCGAGGGCGGCGCAGCCTGCGTCGTCGGCGGGGCCGAAAGCACATCGGCGAACTCCGGCAGTGCGCCCAACCAGCGCCACTGGCCGGTCGCCTCCGAGTGCACGGGTGTGAGGGAGTTGCACCGGCCCTCGATGATCCAACGCTTGATCTGCTCGGCCGGGACCGGCCCGTATTCCTTGCCGTCGCCACCAATGATGCGATACATGGGTCGCCTTTCGTTCCAGCTCCGGCCGCGCCGCGAATCGCGGCTTCCCAGCAGCATCCCGCTTGCGCGCCCTCGGTCGGGCCGATCAAGCCCGCCGGCCTTTCCCGGCTACAAATTTGCTGCCACCATCCGGGCCGGTGTCCGGGCCGCCCGGGCGAATGTGACAGCCGACTTGTCGCTTCCGCAATCCCCCACGCGGACCGGTTGTGGGCAGCGTCGGACGCGAAAGCACCCGGTTACTGGCCGGATTTTTTATCGTCGCGTTTCTTGATGTATTTGAGGTCTTCCTTGTTGGGGTTGCACTTTTCGCAGGAACGTCCCTCCCGATGCGCCGCCAGGCAACACTTGCGCTTGCATTCCTTGCCTTCGGCAGCGGCCTGCTCGCAACAGGTTAGTTTTCGATTCTGCGACTCGGCCGGTAGCGGGCCGGCGAAAAGGGTCGTGGCCACGGCGGCCAGGATCAACGCTCGAATGGTTCTCATGGCTCTGTACGGTTGTATTCGCCGCTGGTGTTCCGCGCTCCGGCAGGCGGCGCCCGCCCCCGGATGCGCCGTCAAACATACCGGCCCCGCCGCCGATGTCCAATGCCGAGTGCGAAGTCGCGCCCGGGCAAAAAAAGCGCCGTGCCCCGAGAGGGCACGGCGGTGTGAGAGATCGGCGTCCGGAGGTCAGCTCTGTTTTTCGTTCTTTTTGGCCGGATTGCACTTGGTGCAAACTTTTTTGGCCTTGGTCGCCTCGGCGCAGCAGGGGTGTTTGCAATCCTTGCCGGCGGCGATGGCCTTGTCGCAGCAGCTCGGATCAGGCTGGCATTTATCGCAGGTTTTATGGTCGGCATGTGCCTTGGTACAGCAGGCGTGCTCGCAGCTTTTGCCTTCGGCTTTGGCTTTGACGCAACAGCTTTGCGCCAGCGCCAGACCGCCGCTCAGCAGCAGCGCCGAGAGCACGACCGCCATTCGAGGGATTCGGATGTGTTTCATGGGTGATTCTCCGGGTTGAGTTGAAACGGTTTCATGCATGTTGACGGTTTGCGAAGCACAGGCCACAAGGCTCGGCCTCGACTGGGACGATGCAAATTTACGTGCTTTGGCCGGGCTGTCCAATGGCTTTTGTCGGCGGGCTGAGCCGCCAGGCGGTCGTGGTTGCCGGGCCGAGACCCGAGGCCCCGGGCTGGTTGAAGAACAGAGATTGTGACGCGGGCCGGTTACCGATTCGCCGACGGGATGGTGCGCGCTGCAGGACTTGAACCTGCGACCCCTTCCGTGTGAAGGAAGTGCTCTTCCACTGAGCTAAGCGCGCTTGCGCAACCGGGCCGGGCCTGCACAAAGGCCGGCCCGTGAGCCCAGTATCTGCAAAAGCCAGAGCGGCGCAACGGCATTTTCGGGCCGCTGCTCGGGACAGCCTGCGGTCAGGGTGCGCTCGATGCGCGTGCCGGACTTGGGCGGACAGATTCGATCAATTGTTCGAGCCGGCGACCGTATTCGACGTAGTTTCGGCGCATCGCTTCGTCGCTGGCCGCCTGCGTGGTGGCGTCGTGAAACACCACGACCATGTGCGGTTCGATACTGATGGCGGCGTCGTAGCCGCGCGCCAGTGCGTCGGCCAGAATCTCGCGCACCCGGCCCTGTCCCTGGCCCGGCCAGGTGTAGTCGGCGTCGTTTTTGGCCGGATTCCACACGGCGTCTTTGACGTGGATGTGCCGGACGTGGTCGCGGATGTGCAGCCAGAATTCCCACGGGTCTTGTTTGGGCCAGGGTTTGGGTTTGGAGCGGTCGGGGTTGACCAGCGGGTTGGCGGTGTCGAAGAGCCATTGCAGGCCGGGGCATTTATCGAGCAGTTCCAGGGCGTGCTGCCAGCTCATGCCGCCGTAGTTCATGCAGTTTTCGTGAAGGCCGGCGTCCAGAAACATGTTCGTCACGTCGCGCACCCGTTCGAAGACGCGGCTGGGAATCTTGTATTCGTCGTCACCGGGCTTGAAGCTCATGATGCGGATGAATTTCGTGCCGGTGCGTTTCATGCGGGGAACGGCACGTCGGACCTCGGCCAGCGTGATGTCAAAAGGCGTGTCCACGGTCTTGGCCCAGTTCATGATCGTCGAGCCGTAGCAGTACACGCCGATACCGGCGGCTTCGAGCCGGCGCAACGCGACGTCGAAGGCCGGTTCGGCCAGATCATGAAAATTGGCCTTCGGCCAGCCGGGCACTTCAACGGTGCGGGCTTCGATGTACGTCCAGCCCAGTTCGCGTGTGGCCCGGACCTGGCCTTCAAGGCTGTGGGCGGCTTCGTCGGCAATGCCGGTCAGAATCATGGTTCGAATCGGGTTGGAGCGCGCGTCGGTCCGCCGGTTTCCAGCACGAATAGACGTAGGCCGGCGGCAGGTTTTGCCAGATGACGGGCGAGGTTTCGACCCGCGCGAAGTTCTCGAACAACAACCGTCGAAATCGCAACGTGGTCGGCGCCCAGCGGGCGTGGATGTAGGCAAACGCTACGAACTGGCCGTTGGGCGCCAGGCTGCGGCAGACGGCCGAAAAAATCCGGTCCTGCAATCCCGGCAGCATGTTCGCCCAGGCCAGACCGCTGACGATGCAGTCGGCGCGCTGGCCGCGCAAATACCGCGGCAGATTTTCGGCCGAGTCGTGGATCACACGGCAATGGCGGAATCGCTGGCGCAGGACTTCGACGTTGGAGGGGCAGATTTCGATGGCCAGCAGGCGGCCGCCCCGGCCGAGCCGTTGCAGGAGCAGTTCGGTGAATGCGCCCGTGCCCGGGCCAAGTTCCACGACCGTGGCATGAGGCGGGAACCGGCAGGCGTCCACCACCGCCCGTGCCAGCGCACGAGAGCTGGGCCAGGGCGCGCCCACGGTGAGCGGTTCGCGCAGAAACGCGGCCAGAAACCGCAGCGGGGCGTTGCGGCCCAACAGGCGGGTGGCCGAACCGGCATGATGGGGCGGGCTGTTCATGGCTCGAGGCTCGCGATGGCGTGCGGATGCTCAGCGGCGGAACGAGGCGGCAAAATCCGTCGCTTCGACCTGCACGACCTGTTTTTGGATTTTGGATTCGGCGATGAGCTGGTTGAGCTTGCGTTCCCAGGCAGCGCTGTCCATGGGCAGCTCGACGGTCTGGCCCAGCAGCGAGGAGAACACCATCACGTTGGCCAGTTCGACCGAATGGATGCCCTCTTCGCCCGGGGCGATGAGCGGTTCGCCGTCCAGAATGGCGTTCACGAAATTCTGCACCAGGATGGCGTGGGGCAGCACGGCGTTGTCAAACGGGATCTCGACGTGCCACACGTCGGGTTTGACGAATCCCTGCCGGGCGGTGCGGCTGAACTCGATCATGTCGGTCTCGTTTCGGGTGAAGGTGATCCGGTCGTTTTCCAGAACCAGCCGGCCCATGGTGCCGGCGATTTCGAGCCGGTTGGTGCCCGGCGCCTCGCCGGTGGAGCTGATGAACACGCCGGTGGCCTGGTCGGCCCATTCCAGGTACGCGGTCACGTTGTCCTCGACCTCGATTTGATGGAAGCGGCCGAACTGGCAGAAGCCGCGCACGCGTTTGGGCATGCCCACCAGCCATTGGAGCACGTCGAGGTTGTGCAAGCACTGGTTGAGCAACACCCCGCCGCCTTCGCCCTTCCAGGTGGCCCGCCAACCCCCGCTGGCGTAGTAGGCCTCGGTCCGATACCAGTCGGTGTTGATCCAGTTGACGCGCACAATCCGGCCCAGCGCGCCCTCCTGGATGAGTTTGCGGATCTTGCGATAGCGCGGTTCGGTGCGGAGCTGGAACATGCCTGCAAACACCACCCCGGGATGACGCGCGTGCGCCGCAATGAGTCGTTCGGCGTCGGCTTTGTGCGAGGAAATCGGCTTTTCGACCATCACGTGCACGCCGGCCTCGATGGCGGCAATGCCCAGCGTGGTGTGCTGAAAATGCGGCGTGGCGATGATCACCGCATCCACCTGACCGGACCGAATCAGCGCTTCTCCATCGGTAAAGCGCTGCAGCCCGCTGTAGCGGTCCAGCGGCGCGACCGGATCGCAGACTGCGACCAGCTCGCAACGTTTGACCTTTCCGTTGAGGAGATATTCGGCGTGGTATTTGCCGATGTTGCCCATGCCGATGATGCCCAGACGGACTTTGTCCATGCGCCGAATTTTAAAAGGGCCGCTCTCGCCTGCCCACCGAAATTTTCCGAGCGCGGTCCGGATCGTTTCCGGACCGGCCACCGGGCGCGAACCGGCGGCCCGGTCCGCTCCGGCTGCTTTCGCGTGTAACCGCCCAAAAACCGGTTGCGTCTTTCAACACATGGCGCAATGGTAAGCTTACGGCAGAGCACAAACCGGTTTCGTCCTATGAAGGCACGCTGGATTTTGATCGTTTCGGTGTTTTTGAATGCCGGGTTGCTGGCGGCCCTGGTGGTGACGCGCCGCGCCCCGGAACGACCCCTCGATTCGGAACGGACGACGCCGAGCGTCCCGTCCCGCACAGTGAGCAAAACCGTTGCCGCCCCGGCGTCCACCGAGACGTCGGTCCTTGTCAAACCGCTGGACTGGAGCAACATCGAATCAGAAGACTACCGCCAGTACATCGCCAACATGCGCGCGGCCAAGGTGCCGGAGGAGACCATCCGCGACATCATCATTGCCGATGTGAACAAGCTTTACGCGCAGAAGATCGCGGCGTTGCGGCCCTCGCCGGCGGATTTCAAGTTCTGGAAAACCTACGACCGCGAGGCGCGTGAAGCCGAGCGGCAGCGCCGTCAGAAAGAACGCGAGCTGCTGGCCGAGAAACGCGCCCTGATCAAGGAACTCTTGGGCGTGGACCTGGATGCCGAGCTGGCCCGCCAGACCGGCGAGCCGGATCGGGATGCCTTCCGCTACGGTTTTCTCTCGCCCGAAAAGCAGCAGCAGTTGATCGCCTTGCGGGACAAGTACCGCGATCAGGAACGGGCGATTTTTGCCGAAGGCGGATTCTCGCCTGAAAACCGCGCCAAACTCATGGCGCTGCGCGCCCAGCAGGAGGCCGAAATCGCCTCGATCCTCACGCCCACTGAATTCGAAGAGTACCAGCTCCGCAATTCCTGGACCGCCCGCAACATGCGCGAGAACCTCGTCGCCTTTCAGCCGACCGAACAGGAGTTCCGCGAAATCTTCAAACTCCAGAAAGCCTTCGACGATCAGTTCGGTCTCTGGCGCGGGGGTGGGGACGAGGCCTTCCGCGAAGCGCGCGAGCAGGCACAGCAGGCATTGCAGGAACAACTGCGCGCCCTTCTGGGCGAGGCGCGCTTTCAGGAGTACATGCTCGCGCAAGATCCGCGTTACCGCGACATCTACGATTTCGCCCAGAACAACAACCTGCCCGCCGACACCGCCAGGAAGATTTACGAGGTGCGCCTGGCGGCCGAGACCGAACGGCAGCGCCTCCAAAACGATCCCTCTCTGCCGCCGGACCAGCGTCAGGCAGCGTTGGCCTCCCTGGCCAGCCAGACCAAGCAAGCTCTGGGCACACTGCTCGGGCCCGATGCCCTCAACGCCTACGTCCAGAGCGAAGGTCGCTGGTTGAATCGTCTGGAGACCGGGAGCAGCGGCCGCTCAGGTTTCGGCGGCCCTCCGGGTGGCCCGCCCGCACGCGGTTTCCGCGGGCGACGCGGCTGAAGCGGGTTCGGGCGCTGAACCGTTTCGGCCCGGCCGCCCACAAACCCCGCGCGGCGTCGGTGCGGTCAGCGCGGCCGGTTTGACGGCTTTGAGCCGACCGATCGCTTCGGTCATCTCGTTCAGATGTGTCTCGGCCTGGGGCGAATCGGTCACGTGGGCAATCCGGCCGTCCAGTCCGATCAGAAAACTCACGCGCCGGGCGAACTTGCGTCCCGGCACGCGCACGCCGTAGGCCTCGGCAATTTTTCCGTCGGTATCGGCCAGTAACGTGAAGTTGAGGTTGTGCTTGGCCCGGAACTGGCGGTGACTTTCCGGCGAATCGAAACTCACGCCCACGACCTCGACGCCCTGTTTCTTGAGCTCCTCCATCCGGTCGCGAAAGCCGCACGCCTCGCGAGTGCATCCGGGTGTGTCGTCCTTGGGATAAAAGTACAGCACCAGAATTTTGCGACCGATGTAGCGTTCGAGTTTCCAGGTCTTCTCGTCCTGGTCCTTTCCGGTGAAGAGCGGCGCTTTGTCGCCGACTTTGGGCATGGGCGCGCTTTGCGTTTGGGCCCGCGCATGGAGACCGGCGGTCAGTCCCAATTCCAGCAGGGCGAGCAATCCGCAGCGAATCAGAGTGTTTTTCATGGCGAACAGGGCCGTTGCGACAGCATTGGTTGCCGCTTTGGTAACCCGCTCTGCGGTATCTGTCAAACGGCCGCGCTTGCGGCAGGCCGTTGGTTGCGAGCCGGCCCACCGGATGGCGTTGCGCAAAGGGTGAGACCTCTCGCGGCAAACGGCGGGACTGAATCCGACTTTTCGCATGCGCCCCGACTCTTCATGATGCGTCCATGGACTGGCTCACGCAATTGCTCTGGCCCGGCGGCCGATTCCTCGGCATCGAATGGCATCCGTGGAAGGTGGTTGGCTGGATGGGGAACGCGATCTTTTTCTCGCGGTTTTTCGTGCAATGGTGGGCGACCGAGCGCCGCGGGCGGGTGGTCGTGCCGGTGACCTTCTGGTGGTTGAGTCTGTTGGGCTCGGGGCTGCTGCTCAGCTACGCACTGTACCGGCGGGATTCGGTGTTCATCTTCGCCTATGCGTTCACGTGGATTCCCTACATCCGCAACCTGGTGATTCATCGTCGGGATGCCCGGGCGCATCTGGATTGCCCGCAGTGCAACACCTGTTGTCCGCCCTACGCGCGGTTCTGCCATGCCTGCGGCAGCCGCCTGAGGCCGGAGGCGTCCGCCGTCGCTGCGCCACCCGCACAGCCAGCCGACTAGCGCCGTTGCGGCGTGCCGGTCGGTTTGGAGGTCGGAGCCTGGCCGGCGGCCGTCGCCGGTTTTGCTTGGGTCGCCCCGGCCGCAGGAGCGGGCGCCGGAGCGGTTGCCGGGGGCGCACCGGTTACCGCGGCCAGGTTATACTTGTTGTAGATCGCGGCGAAGTCCGGATGCGCGCGTCCGTACTCGGCCAGGCGCGCGAGAAAAGCGTCAATCTCGGGTTTTTTCTGGTTGAACTCCTGAATCTGACGCGCCGCCAGCGGCCGGAGTGCTTCCAGATCGCGCTTCGCGTACCGGACTTGTCGCCACAGGAACGCCGTGAAGGTGCCGCTGAGCACGACCATGGCCACCAGGAGAAACATGATTTGCCGCTCCAGTTGCGTCCGCGGTGCGGCGCCTTCCGAGGGTTGCGGCGGAGGGATCGTTCCTGTGTCCAGTTGGCTCATACGTTATCGGTTGGTTGCCGGTTTGCCGCCGGTGTTGCCGCCGGTCGCGCGCGGTTTGAGCCCCACCGATTCGAGGATCGGTTCGATGGCGGGATTCTTTTCGCTGTAGGCCACGCAGTCGTTGGCCAGCGCCTGGAGCGTGTTGCGAAACAGATTGATGTTGTTGAGCTGGACGCTCAGGGTGCGCGCCTCCCGCGTCACGAAAAGAAATTGCAGGCAAAACAGAACCGACAAGGCCACGCTCACGGCCAGCACCGCGTTCAGCGCGGTCATCCAGAACGGATTTCTCATAAGCGCTCCCGACTTTAGCGGTTTGCCTGGTCATGTCCAACGCCTTTTTCCACGGGCTTGGGAAAATCGGGGCAGACGGGCGCCCGGCCGGCTCTTGCACGGCGGCTTGAGACTGCTACCCTTGGGCCATGCCCATTTACGAATTCCGTTGCGAGCAGTGCGGACGCGAGAGCGAGATCCTGGTGCGCTCGACCAACTGGAAGGGCACCACCTGCCCGCATTGTGGTTCGGAGCGGCTGGTCAAGCAGTTCTCGGTCTTTGCCTCCAGCACGGCGGGGAGCGGCGAGTCGCCCTCCTGTAGCGGCAATCCCGGTTCCTGCTGCGCCTGCGGGGGCGGTTCGCACAATCACTGAGCCGTTGCCGCTGGCCGGCTCGTGATGCCGGAACAGGGGCCGGTCGTTCAGCCGGAGGCCTCGAGCGGTCGGACGCCGCAAACCTCGCGGGCGGAAATCTCCCGCAAATCGCGCACCAGCCAGTCGGGCTGATGCTGCTGCAGTTCCTCGAAACTCTGGCCGCCGGTGGCCACCGCCAACACCCGCGCGCCGATGGCCCGCGCGCATCGGATGTCGTGCACCGTGTCGCCCACCACCAGGATCTCCTCGCCCGGCAGGTGCCTGGCCAACGCCCGGCTGCCCCGTTCCCGCGCCACCACGGCGATCTGGTTGCGATCCTCGTGATCGTCGGCAAATGCGCCCAGATGAAAAACGTCCCACAACTGGAAATGCCGCAGCTTGATCTCGGCCCCGGCGCGGATGTTGCCCGTTAGCAATCCCACCAGCGGCGCAGGTGAGAGCGCGCGCAGTTGCGCGATAAACTCGACCACGCCCGGACAAATTTCCCCCCGACAGCCGGCCATCAGCTCCCGCAAATGCACCACGTAGGTCGCGAAAAATCTTCGGAAATTCTCCTCGCTCGTCTCCACCCCGCTGAGCGTCATCATTTCCCGCACCAGGGACACGTCGGTGCGCCCGGCAAATCGGATGCGCTCGGTGCCGCCCCGCGTGCCGAACACTTCCGCAAATGCCCGGGCAAACGCTTCCACGCCCGCCCCACCGGTGCGGATGAGCGTCCCGTCAATATCGAACAACACCAACCGGATCACGGCGCTCCAGCCTACCGTCCTGCCGTGGTTACGGCAACGTGCCACTGCCGGCCGGATCGCCGCCACCTCGCCGCATCCGGGCCGATTCATCCAACACCGCGCTTCCGACGCGTCGCCGGGGTTGTGTTTCCAATGGCAACGCGTAGGCTGGATGCGGCGGGCGGCCGCGTGTGACGACATGAGCACTCGATCCAAAATCATCGCAGTCGTGCTGGTGGCGCTGCTGGCCCTGGGTGTGATCTGGTTCACCGTGCTGCGCGAACCGCCATTGCCCGCGCCGGTCGCGGTCGAGCCGACCCAACCCGACGCGACCGCCTCGACCGCTCCGGACACCCGCCGGGTCGAGCCGCGCCACTCCCGTGCAAATCCGCCGGCCGAGCAACCCGAGATGCCCGCCGTCCAGACCGCCACCAACCTGCTGGTGGATTGGGCTGAGCGCGTGGACCAGATCCTGGCCGACGATTCGCCGCTGGAAAACAAGGCGCGCCGACTTCTGGACCTGCTCCCGTTGATGCCCGAGCCGGGCCAGATCGAAACCGCCGAGCACATCGCCAATTTGTTGCCCGATGCGGATTTCGACTCCTTCGCCCGCTACCTCACCAACATGCAAACCTCGCCGGCCGTGCAGGACATCATCTTCGCCGATGCGCTCAACCGGCCGGATTCGATCAAGCTGCCACTGCTGCTCCAAACCGTCCGCACGCCCGAACATCCCTACGCGACCGAAGCGCTGGAGTTCCTGGAGATTTACCTCGACGCCAATCACGGCACCAACTGGACACTCTGGCAGGAGGTGATCGATCGCTGGCTCAAGGAACATCCCGAGCCGCCCTCCGAGACCCCGTAGAAGTCATCCCGGTCACCGGGGTTCGCACCGAACCGCCCGGCTCGCCGAGGCTCAGCCGGCCACCGCAACCCCGCCCTTTGCGGACACGCCGATGCCCTGCCGCGCCGCCATGCTCGCGAACAATCCGCCGCGCTGCAGCAGCTCGTCGAATCTTCCCTGCTCAACAATCCGACCGCCGGACAACACGACGATGCCGTCCATGCTCGCCAGCGTCGAAAGTCGGTGGGCCACGCAAATCACGGTCCGGTTGGCCGCCAGCCGGTCAATGGCCGCCTGCACCTCCGCCTCGGCTTTGGAATCCAGCGCCGCGGTCGCTTCGTCCAGCACCAGAATTGGCGCATCCCGCACGAACGCCCGGGCGATGGCGATGCGCTGGCGCTGGCCGCCCGAGAGCGTCACGCCGCGCTCACCCACGCGCGTGTCGTAACCCTGCGGCAGTTGCAGGATGAATTCGTGAGCCGAGGCGGCCTGCGCCGCCGCTTCGATCTCGGCGCGCGTGGCCCCGGGTTTGCCGCAACCGATGTTCTCGGCCACCGTCTGATCGAACAGGATCACCTCCTGACTGACCAGTGCCAGCAGCCGCCGCAGATCCGCCAGCGAAACTTCGCGCAGATCCAGTCCGTCGATCGTCACCGCCCCGGAGGTCGGGTCGTAAAATCGAAACAGCAGATTGACCAGTGTCGTCTTACCCGAGCCGCTTTCGCCGGCAATGCCCAGCCTGAACCCGCGCGGGATGGTCAGATCAATGTCCTGCAGCACCGGGCGCTGCTCGTAGGCAAAGCTCACGCGCTCGAACCGAATCGCGCGGCGGAATTCTTTCAGCGGTTTGGGCGCGGGCGGTTCGACCACGCGGGGCACTTCGGCCAGAATTTCCTGCAGCCGCAGTGCGCCGATGCTCGCCTGTTCAAAAAGAATGTGAACCCCGGCGAGTTTCTTCACCGGCAGGAAAAACAACAGCACGCCCGTCAGAAACGCCACCAGATCGGCCCCGGCACGTCCGCTCCAGAAAAAAAATATCAGCAGCGCGCCCAGACCGATCATCGCCACAATCTCGATGACGGGATTGACCAGTTCCTTGGCCTGCACGCCCTTCATGCCCGCCCGCACCAGTTGCGCCGAGGTCGTGCGGAACCGCTCCAGCTCGGCCGCCTCCAGATTGTAGGCTTTGATGATGCGGATGCCGCTGACCAGTTCGACCAGTTGACCGGACTGCGCCACGGTCGCCTGCAGACCGGCGGAGGCGGCGCGGCGCGCTTTTTTGCCCAGCACCTGCATCGGAAACAACACCGCCGGCAACAACACCGCCACCGCCAGCGTCAGCTTCCAGTCCAGCAACAACAGCCCTCCGAACACCGCCATCACCGTGAAAGATTCCTTCACCAGATCCGCCACGCCCTGCCGCAGCGCGCGCAGCAGATTTTGCGTGTCCACGTTGATCCGCGTCAGCAAATCCCCCGTGCTCGAGCGCGTAAAAAAATCCAGCGACAGCGACGCGAGCTTTTCCATCACGTCCAGGCGCAGGTCGCGAATCACCCGCTCGCTGACCCAGCCCATGCAGTAGCTGTTGAGGTAATCGGCACCGCTGCGCACCAGCACCAGCAGCGGCAGAAACAGCAGCAAACCGGTCACCTGCCGCCAGTCCAGCGGTCGCCCGCGCCGTGGCAACCACGGCTCGATCGCTCGCTGCATCGCCTCGCCCACGGCCCGCACGGACTGCCTCCAGCTCGGCCCGGACGCCAAACGCATCGCCGCCGGTGTTGGGGACTCGCCCGCCGGAGGCAGGGCATTCCATTGCGGCAACGCGCGTTCGCTCTGTGGCAGCGGCTCGGCCAGCCGGGAGGTCATCGTGCGTGTTGCCCAGATGAAACTCCCGTTGGCCAGGGCGAACACGCCGCCGCACGCCACGGCACAGGCCAGACGCACCCAGTAGCGTCGCAGATAACGCACGCCGAAGCGCAGCACCGTCACAATGTGACTCATCGCGTCGCCTCATGGTTTCGAGATCGCACGCGCAGTCAAACAGATTGAACCGGCCCGGCCGGCGGTTCAATCCAGCCGATAGCGCTGCTGCGAGTAGAGTTCGTCGGCCACCTGAAAGAGCGCGGCCGCGTCGCGTTCCAGCTCCCGTTCCTCCGGACCAATGACCGTCACCGGCCGGAGCGTGCCGGCCTTGGGATCGCCGCTGTAGAAATCCGAATCGCGCAACAGACCCAGCACCACCAGCCGTCCGCGGCTGAACAGGCCGATGTCGCGATTGTGCTGCACCGGCGCGCGGCCGTCCTGCGGCGGGTCCTGAAGCAGATCGCGTCCGAAAAACAGCGTCTCGTAGGGCCGACCGATCAGCCCCAGAACGGTCGGGGCCACATCCAGCGAGCTGCCCAGCACGCCGATTCGCTCGGGCTTTCGAACCACCGCCGGCCCGAGGATCACCAGCGGAATTTCGTAGGACCGGATGGGAATGGTCTGACTGCCGTAAACCCGCGCGCCGTGATCGGCCACCACGACAAAAATTGTGTTCGTCCAGAACGCCTCTCGCCGGGCCGCCTCGAAGAACCGGCCCAGACACCAGTCGGCGTACTTGACCGCGTGGGCCCGGCGGCGCCGGTTCGGGTCTTCGGGGATGCGCCCCGCCGGATACGTGTAGGGCTTGTGATTCGAGACCGTCAGCACCGTGGCGAAGAACGGCTGGCCCTGCTGCGCCAGCGCGCGGCATTCCGCAATCGCACGCTCGAACACCTCCTCGTCACACACGCCCCAAACCGTCGCAAAGCGCGGGTTCGGAAAATCGTCCTGGAAAGGCGGATTGTGTTCCAGAAAACGATCGAACCCGTTTTTGAGCGCGAAGGATTTCATTCCGTCGAACATGCCCCGTCCACCGTACAAAAACAGCGTTCGGTAACCGTCGCGCTTGAGCACCCGCGCCAGGGTTTCGACGTGGTCCGAAAGATCCCGGGCCACGATGGAATCGCCCGGCAGCGGCGGGAAGGACGCCAGCACCCCCTCCAGCCCGCGCACAGTGCGATTGCCGCAGGCGTAAATATTCGTGAACAACAGCCCCTCCTGCGTCGCCAGCCGATCCATCTCCGGTGTGAGCGTCTCCCGCCGCCCCAGGCAACCCCAGAACTCCGAGCCCAGGCTCTCCTCGAGCAGGATCACCACGTTGAGCCGTGGCCGATGCGGATCGCCTCGCACCTGTCGGCGCAGCGAGAATTCATCGCCCGTGAAGATCGCATTCGGCGAGTCGAGCAACCGCCGCACCCGTCGCCACGCCTCGGCGCGGTCCAGCGTCAGATAAAACGCCCCGTAGTCGAGGTGACGGGTCAGCGCGGCGCTGGTCAGCGCCAGACCACCGTTGTTGGCGATCTCGTTGAGCGTGCGGTCGGCGCTCACTTTCACCCCCTTGAGCGCGATGGTGCGACTCAGCGCCAGCGTCAGCCCCAGCGCGCCGACAAACCACGCCAGTCGCCGGCCCGCGTGAACCGTCTCCCGCCACATGCCCGCAAACCAGCGCCGCGCCCACCACACCCACAACGCCGCCACTGTCCCGCAGATGGCGACCACCGTCACCACCGGATACGAATCCCAGATGTTCACAAACACCTCGTGCGGATAGAGCACGTAGTCCACCGCCACGGTGTTGAATCGGGATTTGAACTCCTCGAAAAAATAATACTCCACTGCCAGCAGAAACACCGCGACCCCAATGGTCAGAAAATTCACCCCCCAGAACACCACCCGATGCCACCGCGCTGCAAACTGCCGTTGTGGCAAAACCCAGAACCAGAACAATCCCGGTAGCGCGCACACCAACCCCACCACCAGATCCCGATGCAGCCCCGCCAACAGCGCCAGCAGCCGTGTCCAAATCGGCACATGCGCCGGGCCGAACTTCGCCATCAACACCACCCGCAACGCCGTCCAGCCGGCCAGCAACGTCGCCAGCCAAAATGCCGCAAAACCGTAGCGCGAGGCCCGCCAGCCACCCGCCCGGCCGTGTCGTCGATCGCCCCCGCTTGCGTCCGAATCCGACATCGCCGCTTCCGTTGTTCTGTTCCTCACGCCCATTTGACCCGAAGGCGCCCAATCGGTTCAAGTCGCCTGTCACCCTCGCTTTTTATGCTGGACGGTGGCCGGCTTTCTGTTATCCATGCTGCGACATTCGTGCGCCACCGCGAACAGGTGGCCGCATCAAATGCAGAACTTCAACCTGGCCAACACAATGAAAACCTTCGCGCTACTGAAATCACCGCGCGCCCTCTCGTTGTCTTTGGGCGCGCGACGTGTATGGATAGCAGTCCTGTGTGTGCTGGGCACTTCTGGACGCGCCGGCGAGAACGTCCCGCACCGGCCTTTTGCCGAGTGGGCCGTGCTGCCACCGCCGGGTCGCTTGGAAATCGGCGCCCATTACCAGGAATCCGAAGCCTACTATTTCTGGACCGCCGAGCGGCGCTTCAAGGCCGACTTCAAAAAGGGTGGCGAGCACTATGGCATTGACGTCAACCAGGGTTATTTGGCCTTCCAGTACGGTATCGCCGAACGCTGGGCGGCCGACCTGGCCCTGGGCGTGACGACCGCCGGCTGGCGCTTCTTCGCCAACGACGGCAATCTCGACGGCGGCTCGCGCTCGACCACCGGGCTGATGGATGTCGCCCTGGGCGTGCGTTACCAAATCTTCCGTGAGTCGTCTGACGGCGCGGGCGATTGGAGGCCGGACCTGGCCTTCCGCGCCGGCGCGGTCCTGCCCGGCACCTTCGATGAGCGATTTCCCTTCGCCCCGGGCGTGCGCTCGGCGGCAATCGAACCCGAACTGCTGGCGCGCAAGCATTTCGGCTGGGAGGGCTTCGGAGCGTATTTCGACGGGCTGTTTCGCTGGAACAAAACCTCGGCCAACGACCAGTACATCGTCGCGCTGGGTCTGTTCCAGCAGATCAAGGGCTGGGAATTGCACGCCGGCTGGCGGCATCTGGGCAGTATCTCCGGCGACAGCATCACGTTCGACCCGGCCACGCGCGTTATTGACTATCCCCGCGCCGTGCGTGAGAATAACGATGCCGTCGAAGCCGGTTTCAGCTACACCTTTCCGCGCCGGGGCATCCGGCTGGAGTTTTACTCGCGCACCGTGTTCGACGGCAGCAACACCGACAAGAAATTCTGGGTCGGCGGCGGCGTGACGGTGCCGCTGGACCTGGTCCGGGCGCACTAATCGCCCCTCGGACCACCTGGGTCGTTATCGCCCGAGAACCGGCGCGGGCGCGGTGTGGGTATGCTCGGAAACCGGCGCGCTCAGCTCGCGACCGGTCTCCTCGCGAATGCGGCGTTGCCATTCCTCTGCGGGCAGCTCGCGTCGCAGCGCCCGGCAATGCTGCTCGAAGCCCGGGAAGTTCCGCACGTTCGGAAAATCGCGACACTGCTGCGGTTTGACCGGCTGAATCCGACATTGCTGCCCGTCGAGAAATTCGCACTCGCCGTTGGGCTTCTCCAGCAGCGCCAGCGCGCGCCGGCTCGGATGCAGCCGCGTGTGGCGCTGGATGAATTCGCGTTCGCTCAGGCCCAGGAACGCCGCAATCTGCGCGATCTCGGGCTCGCTCAATCGCACCCAGCCCGGCCAGCGGCAGCAGGCCGTGCAGCGTTGACATTCCCAGAATGTCGACATCCGTCCGACTCGGTTGGCGCAAGCCGCGCCCTCAGCCCGCCCACACCGCATCGCTCGGGGCGATTCGCACCCCGCGTTGCCGCAGCTCGGCGGCGATCTGCTCGAAACCCTGCGCCGAGATCGGCCGCGTGGCGTCCTCCAGAACCACCACGTCAAATCCCAGCTCCGCCGCGTCCCGCGCCGTGTACGCCACGCAATAATCCGCCGCCAACCCGCCCACGTGCACCTCGGTCACCCCGAGCCCGCGCAGCCACTCGGCCAGCCCGGTCTTGCGCCGGCGACCGTTGTCGAAAAATCCCGAGTAACTGTCCACGCGCCGATCCATGCCCTTGCGGAAAATCGCCGCCGCCCGGCCGGTGTCCAGCGTCTCGGCCAGCGCCGCGCCGGGGCTGTTCCAAACGCAATGATCCGGCCAGAGCACCTGATCGAGCCCCTCGAGCTGGATGCGATCGAACGGACGGTGACCCGGATATTGCGAAGCGAAACTCAAATGATCGGGCGGATGCCAATCCTGCGTCAGTGCGACCAGCGGATAGCGCGCCTGAATCCGGTTGAGCACGGGAATCACGGCGTCGCCCTCCGGCACCGGCAATGCGCCTCCGGGCAGAAAATCCCGCTGCACATCCACAATGATCAGCGCCTTCATGCCACTTCCACGTTGTTCAACCCTCCAACCAAGGTCGCATCAACTCGTCCCGCAACGCCGCCAGCCGCGGGCTGATGCCCACCTTGTACACATGCGGATTCTCGAACCGATGGTGCTCCGGCGGCAGGGCCGCCAGCCGCTCTGCTGCGTAAGCGGCCGCCCCGGCCACATCCGCCAACGCCGCCACTGGCCGGCCGTTCTCGAGCACCGGCCGCAACAGCGGTTCGGGCCGCCACGCACTCAGATTGAGCCGCCGACTCGCATCGTGCGGATGCAGCATCCGCTCCGGCGGCGGTTCGTCGGCCAGATGCACCACATCGGCCCGAAACCAGCCCTCCGCGTCGCGGTAACGCGACACCGCCTTGCGGCCGGGCAGGGTCTGTTTGGCCAATCCATCGGCGCGTTTCAGACACGGCCGACCCGCACAGGCTGCCAACTTGTAAACCCCGTCCAGCGCCGCGTCCGGCAGGCCGGTCGCCAGCGCCGTGCCCACACCAAATATGTCAATCGGCGCCTCCTGCTCCAACAGGCTGCGAATCAGATGCTCGTCGAGTTGATTCGACGCCACGATTTTCACCTCCGGAAAACCCGCCGCGTCGAGCTGCCGTCGCACCGCCCGCGCCAGAAACGCCAGATCCCCGCTGTCAATCCGCACCCCGGCCAGCCGCTGCCCCCGCGCCGCCAGTTCCCGCGCCACCGTGATCGCGTTCGGCAGCCCCGAGCGCAACGTGTCGTACGTGTCCAGCAGCAACACCGTGTTCGAGCCGTGCACGGCGGCAAACGCACGAAACGCCGCCAGCTCATCCCCGTAGCTCTGGACGAACGAGTGCGCCATCGTGCCGGCGCTGCGCAACCCGTAGCGCGCCGCCGCGTCCATGTTCGACGTGCTCACGCAACCGCCAATGCACGCGGCGCGACTGGCCCAGCGCCCGGCCAATCCCTGCGCCCGCCGCAACCCGAACTCGCTCACCACCCGGGCGCGCGCGGCATGACAGCAACGCGCTGCCTTGGTGGCGATGAGCGTCTGGAAATTCAGCACGTTCAACAGCAGCGTCTCGATCAGTTGCGCTTCCATCAAGCCGCCCTCGACCCGCGCCAGCGGCTCGAACGGAAACACCACTTCACCCTCCGGCGGCATCCAGATCGTCCCGCGAAACACAAATCCGCGCAATGCCTCCAGGAACGCCGGCTCGAATCCCTCCGAACGAAGGAATTCCAGCTCCTCCTCGCCGAACCGAAATTGTCCCAGCGCCTCCAGCAGCGTGGCCGCTCCGGCGAACACCGCGTAGCCACCCCGAAACGGCAGCGTCCGGAAAAAATAATCGAACACCACCGGGACATCGGCTCGCCCCGTGCGCCAGTACACCCATGCCATGCTCAGTTGATAGCGATCCGTGTACAGGCCGCTGAGCAAGGGCAGCAAAACGGTCGCTGTTCGTGGTGGCTGCGGTGTTTGCACCGCCCCATCGTAGAAATCACCACCACCGCGCGCAATGCCGTCCGGCCGGAACACACCGCTGTCGGAGTATGACCCTCTGTGGTGTGGCTCTTCTGTAGCGCAGGCTGTCCGTCTGCCGTATCGCGGGCCGGAAGCCCGCCAGTTCGTCGAGCGGCACTCCGGCCAAGATCCGGAAGGCGCGCAGCCACGGCGATGAACCCGGCGAAAGACCAGCCGTGATTCGCCGGGGATGCGATGAGCAGGCGAAGGACATCCTCGCGGCGAGTCAGGTCGGCGTGCCCTGAACCACGCCTCGCCTCAGCCACAGCGCAGCGATGGTCGACAAAATGATTGTGCCGGCCTGAATGCTTCCCCTGATGGTGCCGGAGATTTTGGAAACGCCCGCGGTTCGGGCGAAGTTGCGCACGGGCACTTCGCGGATTTTCAGCCCTTCTTCGGCCGCCCGGATTTACATTTCCACCGTCCAGCCGAAACCTCGATCTTGCATGGTCAATCGCTCGAATGCCCGTCGCGAAATCAACCGCAACGGGCCGAGGTCGGCATACTTTGCCGACCACAGCAGGCGAATCAGGAAAGTTGCCAGCTTGTTTCCGAAACGCTGCGCAAAAGTCAGATTGTCCCGCCCCGTGGAATCTGTCGTGCGGACGCCGAGAACGAGGTCCGCGTTTTCGTCGGCTGCCTGAATGAGTTCCGGTACACGCTCGACATCCTCGCTGCCGTCCGCGTTGCAAAACAAAATCCACTCCACGTCTGGCGGAAGGTTTTGGCAGCCCGTCCAGCACGCCTGACCGTAGCCGCGCCGCGGTTCGGCAATCACTTCCGCCCCGCATCGTCGCGCCACCTCGGCAGTGCGGTCACGGCTGCCGTTGTCCACCACGCGAATGCGATGCAAGCCCACGCGGCGCAATCGTTCGATGACCTGCGGCAAACTCGCCTCCTCGTTCAACGCCGGAATGACCACGATCACGTTACCGGGCTGCGCGGGTGGAGACGTAATCGAACTTCCCGGCACGCAGGCCCGAACGCGTTTCCGCATCAAGCAGAAAGCCAGCAACACCGCGAGCAGCGGCGGGATGTATTCGATCCACACGACGACTTCGTCGAAGAACCTCATTCCCGTAAGTCCGCCCGGCAGGGTCGCGTCCGGAAACAGGTGAACGAACCAGAAGCGCAGGTAGTAAATCAGCGCGAAACCCGACACGAGCAGCCACGCGGGCGAAACAAAGACCACCAGCGGGAGCGCCCATGTCCAATACCATGGATTCTGTGTCGCGCTCAAAAACCACAGCCCCGCCAGACAAAGAAACGCGCGTTGAAGCAACCCTTCGCGCGGATCGTCTGACCAGCGACGCAACGCTAGCGCGCCCGCTAAAACGAAAAGCGTCGCTGCTGCCAACGCTTGCGTGAAAAGAAACGCGAGCCGATTCGTGGGCACATCCAGGCCCGACAGCGAAACGCTCTTCGCCAGCGCTAGATTCAATTGCGCCCGTGCCGCGCCAGGCACGATCGAATACCACGGTTCTTGGCCGGAATGTTCTTTGGAACGCAGACGGACGTTCTCATACACGACCGAGAACAGCAGATCGTTCATTTCCCAACGGCGGAAGAATTCACCCAGGCCGGAGAAGCTCGAATGTTCCGCTGTCACGACCGCATCTGCTTTCGGTGCGTTGGAAACTGGCGGCAACAAGGCGTAGCCGCCGAGCACAACGAGCGCGACCGACGCGAACAGTCCACCCGTGCGCCAACGCACTCGCCGCCACCAGAACGCAAGCAGCACTGGCGCAAGCACAATGGGATACAATTTGGCCAGCACCGCGCCGCCCCACAGACCCGCGGCCAACCAGTCGCGCCAGCTTGTTGCGCGAGCGTGCTGGTCTGCGCGACGCGGCAACGTCAGCAGCCAGAACACGGCTGCGGTGAGACACACAGCGATTGCATCGAGATGTCCCGTGTTCGCGAATTCTTTCAGGACGAGCGGACACCAAGCATAGGCCAACGCTCGCGCGGGCGGTTGGTTGAGGTTTCGCAACAACCCCATCACCAGCAGACCCGTCGCGAAATCGAACAGCAACAGCACTCCTTTGAACACGCCCACTTGCACTCGCACCGGTGCGCGTTCGGGCGTGATGAGCGCGGTCGCGGCGAACACCGCTTCGCTCAACGGCGGATAGATCGTCGGCACGCTGCGATGGTCAACGAGCGAGAAAATCTTTGCGACTTCGGGTGAGCGGCGCAGCACGCCGGTGAGCGTCGCGAGTTCGGGCGTTGCAGGTTCACCATCACGGGCCGACTCCACCTGGGTGGGCGAGTAGCGGTAAGGATTGATGCCCGCCGCAAGCACGCGCCCGTCCCAGAGGTAGCGGTAGAGATCGAGTTCCAGAATCGGTTGCGACCACCAAAGCGCCAGCCGAAACAGCACGGCGAAAATTAAGACCGCCCGCCATTGCTGACGGGCGGTCACTTGATGGTCCGGCGCTTTCCAGACCAGCGCCAGGCTCAGAAGATAGAGCAGAAAACCGGCGGCGAAGAGTCCGGCCACCAGGGCGAATGGGCGTTGTCCAAAATCGCCGCCGGGGTCGAATCCCTCCGCCGCCACCGCCACGCCGATCCACAGAAACAACTGCGCGATTCCGAGCGTTATCAGCCATGCTGGTTGGCCGCACGAGCTGGCAGGCATCGGAGAAATGTCCGTCACGAACACATGCGGTTCAGTCGCCGGGGTAGCGGCGGGCCTCCCGGCCTGCCGTAGAGGGCGGCATCCTGCCGCCCGGAACGACTCCCAATGCGCAACAACGCTCGATCACTCCGGGACAACTTGATTTGCGCAGGTCATTTCCGCCGGGCTGGAAGCCCCAACTTTACGGCAGGCAGGATGCCCGCCCCCCGACCATGTCACGCCTTCTTCGGGCCCGAGCCGCCCGAGGGGGCGTTGGTCTTCGAGCCAGAGCCACCGGAGGGCCCATTGGTTTTCGAGCCTGAACCCTTCGGCGGATTGCTGGGTTTCGTGCCGGACTGCGCGAACAATTGCGAGTTGGCCACTGGCTGTTCATAGCTGCTCGACTTCGAGCCTGAACCGCCGCCGCCGCCACCGCCGTTGTCGCTGCCAGATTGACAGCCGCACAAACCGACCGTCACTGCCGCGCCGATGATCAAACCAGGGATGCTTTTGATGTGTTTCATGCGTTTTATTGGGTCGTGTCGAACCGTCGGCGCCCGCCCATCGCGGCGGCGCTTCCGGTTGTTCGATGGGTGTGAACTACGAGCGCGCGGCGATATTCCCGGAATCAGCGTGGACGACCTTTCGGCCAGCGGAATAAGTGTGCAGTCCCGTTTGTCAGAACGGAGATGCCACTTCCCATCCCAGTTCAATTCCTGCGCGAATCCAAGCGGATGGTTTTCATTCTGCATGTCCCTCGCCGCAACCGGGGCAAGCTCGCGTTTCGCAGGCTGCGTTCCGGCGCGTCGTTCACAAGGCGATGTTCCGGAGGGCGGGTGAAGTTGCCCGTCTCGCCCGGTGGCTGACGGAATAAACGCCAGACTTGATCGCTCTCATCTGCGCGAACGCATTGTGATAAAGAACAACCCGATCCTTTTCACCGGACTGGTCGTTGCAGCGACTGCTCTCTTGCTGGTGCTGGCGGCGCGCAGGGCGTCCGAAGCCGGCGCCGAAGCCGTTGTGAGCGCCTTTGGCGGCATCGAGGGCATCCCGACCACGTTCATCATTGATTGCGCCGGCAACATTGTCGGCGAGCACGTCGGCTACGGACCGAGGGTGGAATTCGAGGCGGACATCAGACCACTGTTGTAGCGGCGGGCATCCTTGCCTGCCGTAGAGCCGGGCGTCCCAGCCCGGCAGAACAACGACGCTAACCGAGAGACGCATGAAAATGAGAATCGCGGGACAAACGAAAACTGATTCCGGGCGGCAGGATGCCTGACGCCACAGCAAAACAAACACATGAAACACTCATCGCCCTCGCGCTTTCGCGCCAAACTATTCCTGCCCCTGCTCGCCCGCACTGCCACGGCGTGGCTCTTTCGCGATCCCATCCGTTCCGGCGTGGCCATGCTGGTCGCGGGTGCCGGCCTCGCAACGGAATCTGTCGAGGCTGCACCGCAACGCGGTTCGTTCAACGGCTTCAACGTATCCAACGCCACCATTCCGACGAGCGAGATTCTTTCCGGCGGGCCGGGACGCGATGGCATTCCCTCGATTGACAGACCCAAGTTTGTCCGCCCGAACGCTGCGAACTTCATGCTACCGGATGACCTGGTCGTCAGCATAACGATCGGCCACAAAACGCGCGCCTATCCACTGCGGATTCTGGTGTGGCACGAGATCGTGAATGACGAGCTTGGCGGTCAACCCATCGCCGTGACGTATTGTCCGTTGTGCGGCACGGCGATGGTGTTCGATCGTCGGGTCGGCTCGCACACCCTTTCCTTTGGCGTATCGGGCCTGCTGTACCACAGCGACGTGCTGATGTATGACCGGCAGACCGAATCGCTGTGGTCGCAACTGGGAACGAAGGCGATCTCCGGCCCGCTGGTGAACACGGAGTTGCAATGGCTGCCCAGCGAACATCTGACCTGGGCGGCGTGGAAAAAGAAGTATCCGGACGGCGAAGTGCTCTCGACGCACACGGGTTTTTCCCGGAACTACGCCGCCACGCCCTATGCCGCTTACGCGCAAAGCCCGGGAACGATGTTTCCAGTGCCGATCCACCGAACCGAGTTGCCCAAAAAAGAATGGATCGTCGGCGTGCTTGTGGATGGCAAACCACGAGCGTATCCGTTGAACCGGCTGCCGCCCGATCAACCGGTGCGCGACCAGATCAGTTCTGCCGCTCTGGAAATCACCTTCCACTCCGTTTCCCAATGGGTGGAGGTCAGGCGAGCCGACAGCGGCGAACTCGTTCCATCAGTGAAGGTCTATTGGTTCGCCTGGCAGGCGTTCTATCCGCACACCGAATTGTGGCAGCCAAAATGAAACGACTCCTCGCAATCCGCGTGCTTCGCGGCACCTTCGCGCTGATGCTGGCGGCCCCGTTTCCCGCCGCCATCCGGGCCGGCGTCAACGACCTGCGCATCACCGAGGTGAATCCCGCCACCGGGCAGGTCGAGGTCACGCATATCGGCGCGACGCCATTCACGACGACTTCCAGCCTGCCGTTCTGCCATCGCTTCAATTACTTCACAGCGATTCCAGCCAACACCACATTCGGACCGGGCGAATCGAAAGTGTTCGTCGTGGCCGGACTGAACGCAACCGACAGCGACATCTGGCTGTATCGCGACGGCAATTTCGGCTCCGCCGCTTCCATCATCACCGGGATGAAATACGGCCCGGCGGCCAACGTCGGCCGTACTGCGCTGGCGGCGAGCGTGGGGTTGTGGCCCAGCGCGAGCGCATTCGTGCCCGCGCCGGCGGCCGGCCAATCGTTGCAACCGCTGAGCCTCGAAGCCACGCGTACCACCAACTGGTTCAGTGGAACGCCCAATTTCGGCAGCTTCAGCCCGGTGCGAATCCAGATTCTCCGCTTCACCGACACCGGCTCGGCGTTTGTCCTGGAATTCTCGTCGCCGCTGCCGTCCGTCGCTCACCGCTTGGAATCCCGCCCGAGCCTGTCACCCGATTTAGCGTGGATTGAGTCCAACCCGACCGTCACAAGTAACGGGTCGAACCAGTTCCAAATCACCATCCCGAAATCCACCAACACAAATGAATTCTTCCGAATTAAAGGGATGTAGTTGTCATTGCGGGCCGAACTCCGCCTCGTGCACGACAAAGCGGCCCCGCGCATTGCTCCTGATTATGGGCGCGGTCATCGTGGCCGGGGTCTGGCTGTTCCGCGCGCCGTTGCAGGACAAAATCCGGCAGGGTGCTGCGCTCGCCAATGACGCCCCTGCGATCGAGGTTGTGGAAAGCATGATCGAGCAAGCCGCCGACCCGCGCGCAGCATTGCTGGCGGCGTGGAACTCGGGGAAAATCGTGCATCGCGAGGTGGCGATTCGGAGCTTCTCGCGCGTGATCCCCGCAGACGAACCGCTGCCGCCGGAGTTCGAATCCCTTCTTCTTTCGGCAGCGCTCGATCCGGACATGAACGTGCGCGAGGCAGCGCTGGGGATCCTCCAGGCGCGCAACCATCCGGCACTGCCGGCGCTGGCGGCAGAGCAGCTTCGCGATTTGGACCCACAGGTGCGCGTCCTCGGTTTGAATCAGTTGAAATATCTCAGCCCCGCCATTGGCGTGCCGACCGTGATTCCGCTGCTCGACGATCCTGATCCGTTCATCGTCACGCTAAGTTTGAAGTTGCTCGAACGATGGAGCGGCCAGGAGTTCGGCGTCAAACTGAGCGAGACCGCCGCATTCGAGGACGAGAAGACCGGGTTGAAGAAATATCCCGACGGCAGCCACCAAAAGGCAAGGGCGGGCGCGGAGCGCGCCAGAGCGTGGTGGGCCGAACATCAAAACGAGTTTCCACCCGTCAAACTTGAAGTTCCCGCTGCCGCATGCGCCGCGCGCAGGCCCGTTCCGGCGGCGGACTTTGAACTCCGCACCTTGGAAGGCAAGCGCGTCCGGCTCTCGGACTTTCGCGGCAAGGTAGTGCTCATGAATTTCTGGACAACCTGGTGTCCAGCCTGCGTGGGCGAGATGGCTGCGCTGGTGGCGTTGCAGCGAAAGTATCAGGACCGCATCGCGATCCTGGGCGTGTCGCTGGATTTTGTCCCCGACGAGCACGGCCACCTCGGCGGACACGCCGCCACGGAGGAACAGGCGCAGGGCGAGCGCACACATGGCGATCATGAAGTGACTGCCGCCGCATTGGGGCGAGTTCGCGAAAAGGTTGCTCACACCGTCAAAACTCGAGGGATCAACTACCCGATTCTTTTGGACGAACACAACCAGGTCGGCGGGCGATTCAACGGCGGCGAGTTGCCCACGACCGTCATTGTGGATGCCCAAGGCAATGTCCGCCGTCGCTTCATTGGTGCCCGCACCCTGCCGGTGTTCGAGGCGATGATCCTAGAAGCATCGCAAAGCTCCACCATCGCGGCGAATGTCAGAGCAAATCCGTGAAGCCGAACCGACCAAAATCTCATCGCCCATCGCTCTGCGAAATCTGGTTCTCGTTTGCCCCACGGACGGAGACGGCCATGGCGATGTTGCTGGAATAAAGCCCGACAGCCATCTTTCGTATTCATGGTGAACGAAGCGGATTACGAGCAGGCCGTGGCAGCTCATTACAAGGCGCTCTACGCCTTCGCCTACAGCCTGGCGGGCAACGAATCGGATGCCTGCGAGCTGACGCAGGAGGCTTATTGCCGGCTGCTCACACACGGCGCCCGGCTGCGCGACCCGGCCCGGGTGCGTTCGTGGCTGTTCACCACCCTGTACCGGGTTTTCTTGGGCTGGCAGGAACGACGCGCGCGTTTTCCGCACTTCGAACTGGCCGAGGTCGAACACGAACTGCCCGTGATCGCGCCGGAAGACATTGACCACCTGGCCGACGAGGCGCTGCGCAGCGCGCTGTTGGAGCTGGAGGAACATTACCGCGCGCCGCTGGTTCTCTTTTATCTCAACGGCCACAGTTACGAGGAAATCGCCGACCTGCTCGAGGTGCCGGTTGGGACGGTCATGTCGCGACTGTCGCGGGCCAAGGCGCAGTTGCGACATCGGTTGGCGGGCCGACTGCGGGCCGAACAGCCGGGCACCAACGTCGTCCCGGTCCCGCGGCAACGGCAAAACCCCGTGTAACCATATGAATCGTCAGGAAGCCCAGTTCATTTTGCAGGCGTATCGCCCCGGCGGCGAGGACGCCGCCGACCCGCGCTTCCGGGAGGCCCTGGACCTTATGCAGCACAACCCCGAACTGGCGCGATGGTTCGCGCTAGAACAGGCATTGGACGCGCGGTTAAGCACGCGGTTGCGCGCCGCCTTGCGACCGCCCCCCTCGCTGA